>JAIUOM010000089.1 GCA_020161215.1 Pseudomonadota bacterium | reverse complement strand
CAGGCGGTGGATGTAGACCTCGATGGCGTTGTTGCTCACCTCCTCGCCCCATTCGCACAGGCGCTCGACCAACTGCTCCTTGCTGACCAGCCGGCCGGTGCGCTGCAGCAGCACTTCCAGCAGGCCCAACTCGCGCGCCGACAGATCGATCATCTTGCCGTCGATGCTGGCCACGCGGCCGGTTTGGTCGTATTCGAGCGGGCCGTGCTTGATGGTGGCGCTGGCCGCGCCCATGCCGCGCCGCGTGAGGGCGCGCACGCGCGCCTCCAGCTCTTGCAGCGAGAACGGCTTGGCCATGTAGTCGTCGGCGCCGTAGTCCAGGCCCTTGACCCGTTCGTCCACGCTGTCGGCGGCCGTGAGGATCAGCACCGGCAAGGTCTGGCCGCGCGCGCGCAGGCGCTTGAGCACCTCCAGCCCGTGCAGCTTGGGCAGGCCCAGGTCGAGAATCAGCAGGTCGAACTCGGTGTTGGTCATCAGGGCCGCGTCGGCCTCCGAGCCGCTGGCCACGTGGTCCACCGCCGCGCCGGAATTGCGCAGGCTGCGCATCAGGCCATCGGCGAGCACCTGGTCGTCTTCCGCGATGAGGATGCGCATGGGGTCTGTCTCCTGAAGGGTTCGGTGGCGGCTTGCTCCCCCACTCGGCGGCCATGCCGCGCATGGGCTGGCCGCGTGGAAATTCTAGAGCGCCGGCGGATCCGGCCGCCGGCGTTCGTGGGGGCCGGTGGCAGCGGTCAGAAAAATTCCTATTTTGATAGCATGAAACCTTGATTTCACGCCGACATGCGGCCAGTTTCTTTCAAAACCTCAGTGCGCGTAGGCTTCCAGGCCCAGCATCACCACGGCGGCCACCTCGTCGCCCACGGCGGCGCGGAATTCGGCTTCGGCCTGGGCCACGGCGTCCTGAAACGCGGCCAGCCAGTCCAGTCCGGCGGGGGTGAAGACCACGCGCCGCGCGCGCCCGTCGCTCGGGTCGGGCTCACGCCGGACCAAACCCCAGGCGGCGCACTGGTCGACCAGATCGCCCATCGACTGCTTGGTCATGCCGGCCCACGCGGCCAGCTCGGTCAGGCGCGCGCCTTCCAGGGGCAGATGGCGCGTGAGGTGGATGTGCGCCGCCCCCACCTTGTCGCGCGCCGCCAGGTGCGACAGCGCCAGCGGCGCCTGGGCACTGACGGCCATCAACTGCAGCACGCGGGCATCGAAACGGCGCATGGCGTGGCCCAGCAAACGGCCCAGGTGGGTCTGGCGCCAGCGGTCGTCGTACGGCTTGTCGGGCATGCGCAAATGGTAAGGCAAACTGAATTAAATTTCCATTTACACGATTAAATGTATTCCTATACAGTCCTGGTCATGCATCCATGTGTTGGCTATTGAAAGCGCTCAAGGATGCTTCAACCTGTTGAATCACAAGGAGAATTTCATGGACATGGCGGTCGCCGACAAAAGTGAGAAGGCCAAGGCCCTGCAAGCCGCGCTGGCTCAGATCGAAAAGCAGTTCGGCAAGGGCACCATCATGCGTCTGGGTGAGGGCGAGCAGGTGGCGGACATTCAGGTGGTGTCCACCGGCTCGCTGGGCCTGGACGTTGCCCTGGGCGTGGGCGGCCTGCCGCGCGGCCGCGTGATCGAGATCTACGGCCCGGAAAGCTCGGGCAAGACCACGCTGACCCTGCAGGTCATCGCCGAGATGCAGAAGATTGGCGGCACCTGCGCCTTCATCGACGCCGAGCACGCGCTGGACACCGGCTACGCCGAAAAGCTGGGCGTGAGCCTGCAGGACATGCTGATCAGCCAGCCGGATACCGGCGAGCAGGCGCTGGAGATCGTCGATTCGCTGGTGCGCTCGGGCGCGGTGGACCTGGTGGTGATCGACTCGGTGGCGGCGCTCACGCCCAAGGCCGAGATCGAGGGCGAAATGGGCGACCAACTGCCTGGCCTGCAAGCGCGCCTGATGAGCCAGGCGCTGCGCAAACTCACCGCCACCATCAAGAAGACCAACTGCACCGTCGTCTTCATCAACCAGATCCGCATGAAGATCGGCGTCATGTTCGGCAGCCCCGAGACCACCACGGGCGGCAACGCGCTGAAGTTCTACGCCTCGGTGCGCCTGGACATCCGCCGCATCGGCACCATCAAGAAGGGCGACGAGGCGATCGGCAATGAAACCCGGGTCAAGGTGGTCAAGAACAAGGTCAGCCCGCCCTTCAAGACGGCCGAGTTCGACATCCTGTTCGGGGCCGGCATCTCGCGCGAGGGGGAAATCATCGACATGGGCGTCACCGCCAAGGTGGTCGACAAAGCCGGTGCCTGGTACGCCTACAGCGGCGAGAAAATCGGCCAGGGCCGCGACAACGCGCGCGAGTTCCTGCGCGAGAACCCCGATCTGGCCATGGAGATCGAGAACAAAGTCCGCGAGTCCTTGGGCATCAGCCTGTTGCCCTCGGCGATCGGCGCCGCGGCCGCGGCCGCCGTGGACGAGGCCAAATCCAAGTGACGGGCGCATGTTCCGTCATTTTTGGCATAAAAGTAGGCATTGGCCGGCGCCCCATCAGCCTGGGATGCTATGTTTATAGTAGCGTATGGTTTGCGACCTGAAATGGGCAAGCATTTTCAGTCTCAGCCAGTGTCCAGCAAGCCTAATCAGCTATTGTTTCAGTAGTATTTCGGGCAGATGACCATGTCGGCAAGAGGGCCCTCCGTTTCGCTCAAGGGGCGCGCCCTGCGTCATCTGGCGACGCGCGAGTTTTCCCGCGCCGAGCTGCAGGCGCGGCTGGCGCCCCACGTGCCACCAGACGCCGCGCCGGGTGAGTTGACCCGGCTGTTGGACGAGCTGACGGCCAAGGGTTTCATCAACGAAGCGCGGGTGGCCGAGTCGGTGCTGTACCGCCGCGCCGGCCGTTTGGGCAATGCCCGCGTGCTGCACGAATTGCGCGCCAAGGGCCTGCCGGAGGAGCTGCTGGCCGACGCCGCCGAGCAGCTGCGCGATACCGAGCTGACGCGCGCGCGCGAGGTGTGGCGCAAGAAATTTGGCCAACCGCCCGGCGATGCCGCCGAGCGGGCCCGGCAGATGCGTTTTTTGGCTGGGCGGGGGTTTTCGGCCCAGACCGTGCGGGCGGTGCTGGCTGGGCCAGGGGATGAGGACGAGGACCAGGGCGCGGCGTGAGGCCGCGCCGCTTCACAGCCCCAGCATCAGCTTCAGGTTCTGCACCGCCGCGCCGCTGGCGCCCTTGCCCAGGTTGTCCAGGCGCGCCACGCAGACCGCCTGGGCGGCTTCTTCGCTGCCGAAGACGCGGATTTCCAGCCGGTTGGTGTCCTTCAGGGCCACCGCGTCCAGCTTGCCGGATTCGGGCGCCGTTTCCACGCTGACCCACTCGGCGCCGGCGTAGTGGTCGCGGTAGGCTTGCAGCAGCCGGGCGGCGTCGGGGTTGCCAGGCAGGGTGTCCAGGTGCAGCGGCAGCTCGACCAGCATGCCTTGGTCAAAATTGCCCACGGCGGGCACGAAGATCGGCCGGCGCGTGACGCGGCCATAGCGCATGATTTCCGGCACATGCTTGTGCTTCAGGCCCAGGGCGTACAGCTCGTAGGGCGGGGCGGAGCCGGCTTCGTAGGCTTCGATCATCTGCCGGCCACCGCCGGTGTAACCGCTGATCGAAGGCAGGGCGAGCGGGTGATCGGGCGGCAGCAGGCCGGCGTCGACCAGCGGGCGCAGCAGGGCGATGGCGCCGGTGGCGTAGCAGCCGGGGTTGGCGACCCGGTCGGCCGCCGCCACCAGGGCGCGCTGCTGGGTCGAAAGCTCGGGAAAGCCGTAGGTCCAGCCCTCGGCCACGCGGTGCGCGGTGCTGGCGTCGATGATGCGCGGCCGGCGGCCGGGCAGGGCGTCGACCATGGCCACCGATTCGCGCGCCGCGTCGTCGTGCAGGCACAAAATGACCAGGTCCACCTCGGACATGATCTCGCGCTTGGCCTGCGGGTCCTTGCGCCGCGCCGACTCGATGCTGACCACCTGCACGCCGTCCATGCCGTGCAGCCGCTCGCGAATCTGCAGGCCCGTGGTGCCCGCCTCGCCGTCGATGAAAATCTTTGCCATGCGATCAGTCCTTGCCAAGGTTTGCCGTCATCGGGACGTAAGTCCGGACGCGAAAATTGGTGCGCTGCACCATGATACATTCGTGAGTTGCAGCTTGCATTCGCTATGTAGTCAAGACGGCGTCGGCGTGCATTGAGCAGATCGTCGGCCCGATCGTTCACCCATCACTCCTAAAGGGGCTTCATGAAGATCCACGAATACCAGGGCAAGGAGATCCTGCGTCAATTCGGCGTGCCGGTGCCACGCGGCATCGCGGCATTCACCGTACAAGAGGCCGTGGAAGCGGCACAGAAGCTCGGCGGCCCCGTGTGGGTGGTCAAGGCCCAGATCCACGCCGGTGGGCGCGGCAAGGGCGGTGGCGTCAAGGTGGCGAAGTCGCTGGAGCAGGTCAAGGAGCTGGCCGGCCAGATCCTGGGCATGCAGCTGAAGACCCACCAGACCGGCCCCGAGGGCCAGAAGGTGCGGCGCCTGTACATCGAGGACGGTGCCGATATCCAGAAGGAATACTACGTGTCCGTGGTCACCGACCGTGCCTCGCAGAAGGTGGCCTTCATCGCCTCCAGCGAAGGCGGCATGGACATCGAGGAAGTGGCGCACAGCCAGCCCGAGAAGATCATCAAGGTGTTCGTCGATCCGCTCGCCGGCATGATCGACGCCGAGGCCAAGGAACTGGCCGACGGCATTGGCATCCCGGCCGGCAGCACGGCGCAGGCCGTGGACGTGTTCAAGAAGCTCTACACCTGCTACATGGACACCGACGCCAGCCTGGTCGAGATCAACCCGCTGAACCGCGACGGCCAGGGCAACATCATCGCCCTGGACGCCAAGTTCAACTTCGATTCCAACGCGCTGTACCGCCACCCCGAGATCGTGGCCCTGCGCGATCTGGACGAGGAAGATCCGGCCGAGGTCGAAGCCAGCAAGTTCGACCTGGCCTACATCAGCCTGGACGGCAACATCGGCTGCCTGGTCAACGGCGCCGGGCTGGCCATGGCCACCATGGACACCATCAAGCTGTTCGGCGCCGAGCCGGCCAACTTCCTGGACGTGGGCGGCGGCGCCACCCCCGAGAAGGTGACCGAGGCGTTCAAGATCATGCTCAAGAACCCCAAGGTCAAGGCCATCCTGGTCAACATCTTCGGCGGCATCATGAAGTGCGACACCATCGCCACCGGCGTCATCACGGCTTCCAAGGCGGTCGACCTGAAGGTGCCGCTGGTGGTGCGCATGAAGGGCACCAACGAGGAGCTGGGCAAGAAGATGCTGGCCGATTCGGGTCTGCCCATCATCAGCGCCGACACCATGGCCGAGGCGGCGCAAAAAATCGTCGCCGCAGTGAAGTGAGGGGATCGAGATGAGCATCTACATCAACAAGAACACCAAGGTCATCACCCAGGGCATCACGGGCAAGACGGGCCAGTTCCACACCGAGAAGTGCATCGAGTACGCGAACGGCAAGCACTGCTTCGTGGCCGGCGTCAACCCCAAGAAGGCCGGTGAGAAGATCTTCAACGTGCCGATCTTCGCCAGCGTCAAGGACGCGGCCAAGGACACCGGCGCCACCGTCAGCGTGATCTACGTGCCGCCGGCAGGCGCCGCGGCGGCCATCTGGGAGGCGGTGGAAGCCGATCTCGACCTGGCCATCTGCATCACCGAGGGCATTCCGATCCGCGACATGCTGGAAGTGCGCAACAAGATGAAGGCCAAGGAAGCGGCCGGTGGCAAGAAGACGCTGCTGCTGGGCCCCAACTGCCCTGGCATCATCACGCCGGATGAGATCAAGATCGGCATCATGCCCGGCCACATCCACAAGAAGGGCCGTATTGGCGTGGTCAGCCGCTCCGGCACGCTGACCTACGAAGCGGTGGCGCAGCTGACCGAGCTGGGCATTGGCCAGTCCACCGCCGTGGGCATTGGCGGTGACCCGATCAACGGCCTGAAGCACATCGACGTGATGAAGGCCTTCAACGACGACCCCGACACCGACGCTGTGATCATGATCGGCGAGATCGGTGGCCCCGACGAGGCCGAGGCCGCGCGTTGGTGCAAGGACCACATGAAAAAGCCCATCGTCGGCTTCATCGCCGGCGTCACGGCGCCTCCCGGCAAGCGCATGGGCCACGCCGGCGCGCTGATTTCCGGCGGCGCCGACACGGCCGAGGCCAAGCTGGCCGTGATGGAGGAAAGCGGCTTCAAGGTCACGCGCAACCCCTCGGAGATGGGCAAGCTGCTGAAGAGCCTTCTCTGAGCCACGTTCCCTCCAAGGCCGGCCGCCTCGTCAAGGGCGGCCGGCCTTTTTGTTCTCGAGCGAACGGGTGAGCAAAGTCTTACACTCGGTGCCTTCAACTCGCTAAGCACACGTACGGTTCGGACCCGCCCTGGGTCGACCTCAAGGAGATCATGACGATGGAAATTCTGTCTTCTTCCGACTTCTGGATCGGACTCGTCAAGATCATCTGGATCAACATCATCCTGTCGGGCGACAACGCGGTGGTGATCGCGCTGGCCGCCCGTTCGCTGCCGGCGCAGCAGCAGCGCAAGGCCATCATGTTCGGCTCGGGCGCGGCGGTGGTGCTGCGGGTGGGGTTGACGGTGGTGGCCGCGCGCCTGCTGGAGCTGCCCTGGCTGGAGATCGCCGGCGGCTTGCTGCTGCTGTGGATTGGCGTGCAGTTGTTCGAGGAAGAGGGCGACGACGACGACGGTGACGACAAGGCCGGGGGCAGCCTGATGGCCGCCGTGCGCACCATTTTGCTGGCCGACCTGGTGATGAGCCTGGACAACGTGATCGCCGTGGCCGCGGCCGCGCAGGGCAGCATGCTGCTGCTGATCCTGGGCCTGGCCATCAGCATCCCGCTGGTAATTTTCGGCAGCACCCTGATGATCAAGCTGATGGAGCGTTTTCCGGTCATCGTGCTGGCCGGTGCCGCGCTGATCGGCTGGGTGGCGGGTGAAACCATCATCGCCGACGTGGCGCTCAAGGACATGACGTCCGGTCACCCTTGGATGCATTACGTGGCGGCGGCGCTGGGCGCGCTGCTGGTGGTGGCGCTCGGCAAGGCGCGCGTGGCGCGCGGCGGCAAAGCCAAGAACTCCGAAGAAAAGGGCGATTGAGCGACGCCAGTCGGCACGATTTGGCACAAATGCCACGTCCGATCTGAGGCGCGCATCTGGTTGACGCCGCATGGGCCTTGACTCCGAACAGAATGCGGCATGGAGTTCGAATACTGCGCCTTGACCGACGTGGGTCGCGTGCGCGACAACAACGAGGATGCCCTGGTCGTCGATCCGGCGCATGGCGTGGTCGTGCTGGCCGATGGCATGGGCGGCTACAACGCCGGCGAGGTGGCCAGCGCCTTGGCGGTGGAACTCATCTCCAGTGAGCTGGCGCGTTGGTTGAACGAGGCGGCCGGCGTGGCACAGACACGCGACGTGCGCCGCGCCATGGAAATCTGCGTCGATACCGCCAACCGGGCCATCCTCGAGGCCTCGCGCAGCAACGACGCCTACGCCGGCATGGGCACCACCTTGGTGATGCTGGTGGTGCACCGCGATCAGGTGATGGTGGGCCACGTGGGCGACTCGCGCGCGTACCGCTGGCGGGACGGCCAGTTGTTGCAGATCACCCACGACCATTCACTGCTGCAAGAGCAAATCGATTTTGGGCTGCTGACGGCGGAGCAAGCCGCCGCATCGGACATCGGCAACCTGGTGACACGGGCGCTGGGCGTGGAAGAAACGGTGCTGATGGACGTGCGGGAAAGTCCGGCGCAGATCGGCGACACCTACCTGTTGTGCTCGGACGGCTTGAACGATCTGGTGACCGACGCGGAAATCGCGGAAATCCTGGGCCACAATGTTGCGCTTGAGGTCACGGCCCGCCGCCTGGTGGGCTTGGCCAACGCCTGTGGCGGCCACGACAACGTGTCCGTGGTGCTGGCGCGCGCCACCAATGGGGTGAAAAAGCGCGGGATGATGTCGAAATTGCTGGGAAAATAGCCGGCGATCGTCGGTTGCCGCTTGCCCGACGGATCAGTCAACCGGTGTCAAGCGGCCGGAACCAAGAGTGTTCATCGGGAGTTCATTCATGCCGAAGTTGATCGTGTCGATCGACGGTGTCGTCGTCAAGGAAGTACAGTTGACCAAGGACCGCGTGACCATTGGCCGGCGCCCCTACAACGACGTAGTCATCGATAACCTTGCCGTCAGCGGCGAGCACGCCGTGGTCGAGATGACCGGCGCATTGGCGATGCTGGAAGACCTGGGCAGCACCAACGGCACCTATGTGAACGGCCGGGTGATCAAGAAACAGGTCTTGGTGCACGAGGACACCATTGAAATCGGCAAGTACAAGCTGAAGTTCCTGGAGCGCGAGTCGGGCGATTCCCAGTCCGCGGCCACGGGGCCGTCGTCCGTGTTGCTGGGCATGGAAACGGCGCCACGTTCGAGCTCTGACAGGCGTGGTCCACGCGTGCGGGTGTTGACCGGAAAATCGGCCGGGCGTGAACTGGAGTTGACCAAGGTGGTCAGCACGGTTGGCAAGCCAGGGTTGTCGGTGGCTTCCATCACGCGCAAGGCGCACGGCTTCGATCTGGCGCGGGTGGAGGGCGTGCACATGCCCACGGTGAACGGCGTGGCGTTGGACGGCAGCCCCATCACGCTCAAGCACCAGGACCTGATCGAGCTGGGCGGCATACGGCTGGAGTTTCTCGACAGCTGAACCGGGCGGCACGGTTTCATCCGGCATGAGCGCGTGGACGGCCTACCGCCGGCATGGCAAACGCACGCTGGCGCTGATGCTGCTGGTGCTGCTGGCATTGCCGCAGGCCGCCGGATTGTGGTCGCTGCCGCTGCTGGACCGCCTGGATGGCGGTTTGTACGACCTGCGCTTGCGCCTGACCATGCCGCGCACGCTCGACGAGCGCGTGGTCATCATCGACATCGATGAACGCAGCCTGGCGCGGCTGGGGCAATGGCCCTGGAGCCGCCCCCGCGTGGCCGCGCTGATCCAGGAACTGACCGGACGCCAGAGGGTGCGGGCGCTGGGCATCGACGCCGTGTTCGCCGAGCCGGACAACAGCTCAGGCCTGCGTGAACTGGAGCGCTTGGCGCAGCAGGATCTCAAGGGCCAGGCCGAGTTCCGTGACTGGCTGAAGCACCAGACGCCGCGCCTGGATTACGACGGTGAGCTGGCGACGGTGCTGTCGCGCAGCCCGGTGGCGCTGGGCTACTACCTGACCAGCGACCGCGCTGGCCGGCGTTCCGGTCGGTTGCCGGAGCCTGTCGCGCCCTTGCCACAGCCCCCGCCCGGCATGCTGGAATGGGACGGTTACGCCTCCAGCATCGCGCGGTTGACGGCGGCGGCACCGGGCGGCGGATTTTTCAATGCGGTGACCGACCGCGACGGAAAGTTGCGCTCGGCGCCCTTGGTGGCGGCGTTCGACGGTCAGTTGTACCAGTCGCTGGCCCTGGCCACGCTGAGGCTGGGGCTGGGCGATCCGGTGCTGAATATCGAACGTGCCGAGGGGGCGCCCGGTGGCCCGCTGGGCGGCGTGGTCCTGACGGGCGCGATGGGCGAATGGCGTGTGCCGATCAACGCGCGCGGCGACGCCATGATTCCGTACCGTGGGCCAGGCGGACCCGATGGCGGTTCGTACCGGTATTTCTCGGCCATTGATGTGCTCGACGGCCAGTTGCCCGCGGGCAGCCTGGAGGGCCGCTACGCCTTGCTGGGCTTCACCACGCCGGGTCTGATGGACCTGCGGGCCACGCCGGTCGGTGAGGTGTACCCCGGTGTCGAGGTGCATGCGAACCTGATTTCGGGCATGCTGGACGGGCGCATCCCGCACGTGCCCGACTATGTGACCGGCTACGAACTGCTGCTGGTGCTGGTCGTGGGCATGGTGCTGGTGGCCGGCTTGCCGCTGTTGCCGCTGTGGGGCGTGCTGGCGCTGGGATTGGGTTTGTCGGCGGCGCTGGTGGCCATGAATGTCTGGCTCTATCTGGGCTTCGGGTTGGTGCTGCCGCTGGCCAGCCCGCTGGTGCTGGTGGTCGCGGCGCTGGTGGTGACCATCGCGCTGGGTTACTTCTTCGAAAGCCGTGCCAAACGCACCTTGGCCAGTCAGTTCGCCACCTATGCGCCGCCCGAAATCGTGCGCCAGATGGTGCGCAACCCCGAGCTCTACGACATGAAGGCGCGCGCCGCCGAGCTGACGGTGATGTTCTGCGACGTGCGCGGCTTCACCACCTTGTCCGAAACCATGGAGCCGCAGCAGTTGCAAGCCCTGCTCACGGCCGTGCTGAACCGCCTGTCGCGCGTGATCCACGAGCACCAGGGCACCATCGACAAATACATCGGCGATTGCGTGATGGCTTTCTGGGGTGCGCCGGTGACGATGCCCACCCATGCCCGACACGGTGTGGACGCGGCCTGCGCCATGATCGCGGCGCTGCGTGAATTCAACGCCGAACGCGCCGCCACCTCGGGCGAGCCGCCGGTGCACGTGGGTATCGGCGTGCACACTGGCCCCATGTCGGTGGGCAACATGGGTTCGGACCTGCGCCGGGCCTACACCGTGGTGGGCGATGCCGTGAACCTGGCCTCGCGGCTGGAAGGTTTGTCGCGTGTGTATGGCGTGGACTTGGTGGTCAGCGGCGCCGCGGTGGCGCAGGTGGGCGTGTCCGATCACGTGTGGCAGGAACTGGATTGTGTGCGGGTCAAGGGCCGCAGCCAGGCCGTGTCGATCTACACCGTGCGGGCCCAGGTGCATGAAAATACCCCCGCGCTGCAGGCCGAGCTGGCGCTGTGGCAGCGGGCGCTGAGCAACTGGCGTGCTGGGGAATTTGCCGACTGCCGCCGCCACATCGACACGTTGCGCCAGATGAATGCCAATTATTTCCTTTACCAGTTGTATGCGGAGCGGTTAGCTTCCCTTCCTTTGGGGGTGCCAATTCCTGGATGGGATGGCACAACGGTGTTTGACGCCAAGTGAGTTCGGGGGGCTTTTTATGAGGGTGCGCGTGCTCGGCTGTTCAGGCGCCATCGCCCGCGACTGCCGCACCACCTCTTTTTTGCTCGATCAGCACACGCTGATCGACGCGGGCACGGGCGTGGGCGACCTCACGTTCGAGGAAATGGTGCGCATCGAGGACGTGTTCCTGACGCACACGCACCTTGACCACATCGCCTGCCTGCCCCTGATGCTGGATACCGTGGCCGGGGCTCGGGTGCGCCGTCCGCTGCGCGTGCACGCGCTGCCGGGCACCATTGCCGCACTGCGCGAGCATGTGTTCAACAATGTCATTTGGCCCGATTTCTCGCGCCTGCCCACGCCGCAGAATCCGATGCTGGTGTTTCACCCCCTGGAGCCGGGTGCGCGGCGCCAGGTGCACTCGTGTGTCATTGAGGCCCTGCCGGCACGCCACACCGTGCCGGCGGTGGGGTACGCGGCCAGCTCCGCCCTGCGTGGGAGCCGCTGGTGGGTGTTCAGCGGCGACACCGAGCGCAACCCGGAGTTTTGGCGCCGCGTCAACCAGATGGACGTGGCGGCGCTGGTGATCGAAACCGCGTTTTCCAACCGCGAGCGCGACCTGGCCCGCCAGGCCATGCACCTGTCACCCGCGGTGCTGGCCGATGAGCTGGAAAACATCGACCTGCACGGCAGCTACCCGATCTACATCACCCACACCAAACCCGCCGAGACAGAAACCATCATGCGCGAAGTGGCCGACTTCAGCCACGTCCGTCTGTCCGAGGGCGAAGACGCGCACGACATTCGCTGGTTGAGTGCGGGGCATGTGTTTGAGGTGTGAGGGCGCCTGGGTTTGCCATGGGGTGCAACGCCTGGGTTTCCTGAAAAAATGACTTGAAGCCGGCGTGGATCAATCCGCGCGTGCTATCAAAAAATGAATCAGAACAGGCAATCCGAGGTAAGGCCGGGTGCCTTCGCGATGTCGGAATCGATGCGTACTGACAAAAAATGTCAGCTCAGGCCCGACTCAGAGGCCGAAGACGCAATTCGGCAACAGTCTGACAAGCTTGGGTACAAATTTGGTCTCTCACGGGTCGTTTTGGGCTTGAATCTGCCCCGGGGAGGTTGGCACGGATAGTGCTACATTTCCGTGTGCGGTAACGCACCAATTCACCCCCTTCAAGTTTCGTATTTCGACCTCACAAGGAATCGCAATGAAAGCCGTTCAGCAAGGTTTTACCCTGATCGAACTGATGATCGTCGTGGCGATCATCGGTATTCTGGCCGCCGTCGCGCTGCCTGCCTACCAAGACTACACCAAGCGCGCCAAGATGTCCGAGGTAATCCTCGCCGCGTCGGCGTGTCGTACCACCGTGACCGAGGCGTACCAAACAGCTCCGGCGGGCAGTGGCCCGGCAGCCGGTGCCTGGGGCTGCGAATCCTCCGTACAGACCAGCAGGTACGTCAAGCAAATCTCGACCAGTGCCAACGGTCAGATTCGCGTGCAAATTAATCCCGGTATCGACACCACCATCGATAATAAGTATGTCTATTTGGTGCCTCAAACTAACACAGGGGGCACTCTTGCTGCCACGGCCATTCCTGCTCAGGTCGGTACGTGGGCATGCGGGGTTGTCACTGGAGATATGACCGTGGTGGGTAAGTTCCTGCCGGGTTCTTGCAAGGCGACGATCACTCAGGATGCCGCTTTTGTGCCTTGATGCGGTAGTCTAAGACGCGCCATACTTCTCGCGCGCATCAAAGGCACGTCGTTGACGTGCCTTTTTTTTTGAGTTTCTCTCGACATGCTTATGCCCGTCATTTCGCCTTTCTTCAGTACACGAAATCGTCCGCATGTTTTAGCTGTTTCCTTGACCACGATCTTGCTGTGTGTGGCCTTGATTTTGTTGACGCGACCGTACACCGGTATTCGGCACGATTCCATTCTCTATTTTGGGCAGGCGTTGGCGGAGCTTTACCCAGAGGTGTTTCGCCACGACCTGTTCTTTGAATTCGGCTCACAAGCGCAGTTCACCCTTGCGCATCGCCTTATCGCACTGTTTCTCCAGCACGGTACACCTGCTCAAGTGTCGATCGGGATGGTGTTAATGGGGTTGATGGCATTTTTCCTAGCTTCCTGGGTCTTGGCGCGAGCACTCCTGCGGCAGACTTTGCTTGCAGCCTTGGCGGTGTTGGCACT
Source organism: Pseudomonadota bacterium (assembly GCA_020161215.1). Lineage (GTDB taxonomy): Bacteria > Pseudomonadota > Gammaproteobacteria > Burkholderiales > Burkholderiaceae_C > Ottowia. Next base: position 4,294 of record JAIUOM010000089.1, on the reverse strand, counting down.
CATCGTGATGCCGAGCGGCTACGGCGCCTTTTCTGTTTTCAGCTACGCCGAGTCGTTTCTGACAGGGCGTACCTTGGCCGAACCACTGGCCTTGCTGTCGCTGGCGCTGTTGCTTCAGCAGCGATGGTTGGGGGCCGCCGTTCTCTTGTTGGTGGCCAGCTTGATGCACCCGCTCATAGCGTTGCCTGTGTATTGGGTGGGCTGGGTCTGGTTGGTGTTGGGTAACCGGCGTTGGCTGCATTTGGCATGGGGGCTGCTTCTGGTGCCGGTGCTGGCCTGGGTGGCGCCTGATGTCGCTGCGTACCTGCTGCGTCGCTACGACGCCGAGTGGTGGGAGTGGATCCAAGAATCCAATCGGAATGTTTTCTTGCTGCGCTGGCCGCTGGTGGCCTGGGCTCAGTTGGCGACAGATGCCTTCCTGGTTGGCGCGGCGGCCCGACTGTTGGGCGGGCGTGTCGCTCGCTTTGGATGGGCGTTGCTGATTGCGGCTGCGTTGTCGTTTCTCGCGTCGTTGCTGCTGGGGGACATGCTGCGCATGGTGCTTCCGGCCGGGCTTCAAATGTGGCGCACGCAATGGCTATTGCATTGGGGCGCGATGGCGTTGACGCCTGCCGCTGTGCTGTCCCTATGGGTTACGTCGGCTGGCACGGAGCGTCGCGGTCGCGCGCTGCTACTGGTTGCGGTGGCGCTGTTCGGGGCACCCGCCGGAGCCTTTTCGGCAGCCCTGGCGGCACCTCTGACAATGGGCTTGTACGTGGCTTGGCCCGCACTGCATCAGCGGGTTTCCCGCCGGTACCAATTGTTCATGATCTATGGCGTGACCGCCGCGGTTGTCGGGATGTATGTCAAGTTCGTGGTGTTGCTCTGGCCAAGGCGCGCCCAGGCCGAGCTGCCGCTTTCCGAGGGTGTGCTTGCCTTGCTATTGCACCCGGTGCCTCTGATTGCGCTGCTTGGGGTGCTGGCCATCGTTCTGAGCCGTCATCTGGTGAGAGGGCGCGTAGGGTGGGTACTTTGCTCCTTGGGCGTTGTAGGGCTGGTTGCTGCCGCGAACCAGTGGGATAAACGGAGCAACTGGAATCGGTACCTGGAAAACAGCTGGCACTTGACATCGCCATTTGGCTACGAATTGCCGCGCCCAGGTCAAGTCTATTGGCAAAATGAGCTTCTCGCCCCTTGGTTGGTGCTCAAAAGACCGAGTTACTGGAACGATCTGCAGCGAGCTGGCCTGCTGTTCAATCGCGGAACAGCCGAAGAGGCATATCGACGATCCAAGCAAATTGCGTTGATAGAGTTTCAGTCTGAGTTGTGCGGATTCATGAAAGCGCTGAGCAGTGAGCATCAATCTTGCGCGCCAGAAATCAGCGTGTTACGTGATATGTGTCAAAATGAGGCAAATAGACTTGAGTATATTGTCGTCGATGGGGTACTTCCTATTCAAGAACTTGGTGTGTGGAATATCCCAGATCAAACTGAAGAAAACAAATCGACCATTTTTCGTCTTTACGGTTGCACAAGCATCATGAAAGATGGGAAAAATTAGATTAATACCCAGTTATTGCAAATTTATATGAATATTTCCCTGCGGTATGGAGGGGAGTTCTTAAAGTACTTCGCTGCCTCCCTTTTGGCGCTGATGGTGGATATGGCGGTGTTCTCTGCTATCTTTCGAGTGTGGCAAAAAACTCCATATTTCTCAGCCACTTGCGGGTTCATGGCGGGCATGATCGTGACCTACATTTTGAGTGTTCGTTGGGTCTTTGCGGCGCGCAGGTATGCCTCAAGAGATTTGATGGAGTTTGTGATTTTCGTTCTGATCGGAGTGGCTGGATTGGGAATCACACAACTTGTCTTGCGGGCTGGAATGGATCTGTTTTCAGTGAGTCCTGAGTGGATCAAGTTGATGGCGGCAGCGGTAACTTTTGTTTTTAATTTCACTGTCCGAAAATTCCTATTGTTCGCAAAACTAACGTCGAAGGTCAATTATAAAGAGTATGGGAAAACAAATGTCTGAGCTCAATGTGGTGATAGCGGGTGCTGGGCCAGCTGGTCTTACTGCTGCCCTTGAGCTGCAAGCGCAAGGCATCAGTGATATCACTATTCTGGAGGCGGGAGAGCAGGTAGGTGGGATTTCTCGCACTTACAACCATAACGGAAATAGAATTGATATCGGTGGTCATCGGTTTTTCTCAAAATCCGACTGGGTGATGAACTGGTGGACGTCTTTATTACCATTGGAAAAGGGCGTTGCGGGGGCTGATGTGCATTTGCAGTACCAGGGCCAATCGCGCAGTAATCTGCCGTCCACCACGTCAGAGGTCGTGAATAAAAACGATGTGATGTTGTTGAGAAATCGACTTTCACGTATTTATTTCAATCGGAATTTTTTCGACTATCCACTGAAACTCAATGTGGACTCGTTGCGCAAACTTGGATTGCGCAAGACAGTGACGTTTGGCGTCAGTTATGTGGTGGCTCGTCTGCGGCCAAGAAAACCGGAAGTGTCTCTGGAGGATTTTCTTGTCAATAGATTCGGCAATAAACTTTACCGCCAATTTTTCAAGGAGTACACGGAGAAAGTTTGGGGAGTTCCCTGTCATGAAATCAGCGCGGAATGGGGGGCTCAGCGCATAAAGAGTTTGTCTATTCTGAAGGCTATGACCCACGCCATCAAATCGGCGCTGGGGTTGCAAGGAAAAGCTGCCGCACAGACCTCTCTGATCGAGAGCTTTATTTACCCAAAATATGGCCCCGGTCAGATGTGGGAGGCCGCCGCACGTAAATTCGTAGAATCCGGGGGCAAGCTGTTGATGCAGCATAAAGTAGTGGAAGTCGATATATCAGAGAGCCAAGTTCATAGAGTGACGGCGCAAGACTCAAATGGTCTGAGCAGGTCTTGGAATTGTTCGCATTTTATCTCCACGATGCCAATCAAGGACCTGGTGTCTGCGTCGCATGTTGCATGGCCCGATGACGCGTTGAACGTGGCGCAGGGGTTGCAGTACCGTGATTTTTTTACAGTAGGTTTGCTGTACCCAAAGTCCGCATTGGTTAATGAATTGCGAGATAATTGGATTTACATTCAAGAGCCAGGGGTTGATGTTGGGCGTGTGCAAGTGTTCAATAATTGGAGTCCCTACATGGTGGCGGACCCTGACAACGTTTGGCTAGGCTTGGAGTTTTTCTGTTCGGAAACCGATTCGTTGTGGAAAAAAACCGATGAAGAGTTGATTCAACTGGCCAAAAAAGAGATGTTGAGCATCGCCTTGGTCAATTCGGAGGCGGCCTTCGATGCGGTGGTTTTGCGTGTTCCAAAGGCATATCCAGGGTATTTTGGCGCAGCCTATAAGGATTTTGATAAGCTGCGATCGACGTTGGATAAAATTGAGAACATGTATTTGATTGGTAGAAATGGAATGCATCGTTATAATAATCAAGACCATTCCATGTTGACAGCTAAGGAGGCGGCGGATCAAATTGCAGGAGGATACGTCGACAAGGGCAAAATATGGGCCATTAACGTGGATGACGAATACCACGAGGAAAAATCCCCAAATTTGAGTGACCGTGCTCCCCCTGCCGGCTGATGGGGCCGATGCCGAAGTCCGCCAAGTGATCGTGTGGGTAGGCAAGCTTTCTCGAGGTGCCACCCTTGGGACGAGGAATGCGGATTGATGTGAGCGCGGTCGACTTGCATCGTCATTAGGCGGCGGCTTGGAGCTGACCAGGCCCGTGGCCCGGCTGGGGAGCTGTCGCGTAGGGGGCTTTACCACTCACACGGCGTTGAATGCCGATGGCTCGTGCACCACGTTGACTGCCTTTGGTGTAAGGGGCGGTCTGTCTGGTCCGCAACCCCATACCGATCAGGGGTTGCGCGACTTAGCGCCAAACTTGAGGTGCGGGAACGGACTGTCACCAGATCCGCTTGCCGCCAGGGCCAAGGGGCTGTAGGGTGTTCTGTGGGCACTTCGGCGATGCACTCAAGACCCACATCGCTCCCACCTAGTGTGCTGTCCCGGTAATACGTGAGCAAAGTCGATGCAGCTTTTCAAGGATCGAATCGGCGGTGGCAGTCCACTTGAAGGGCTGGCAGTTCTGGTTGTGGGCCGCGACGAAGTGGTGGATGCGCTGCACGAGCTGCTTGACGCTGGTGAACGAGCCGCGGCGAATGGCCTTGTCAGTGATCATCGCGAAGAACCGCTCAACTTGATTGAGCCAGGAGCTGTATGTGGGGATGAAGTGCATGTGCCAGCGCGGGCGCGCTGCAAGCCAGGCCTTGATCTTCGGATGGCTGTGC
>JAIUOM010000088.1 GCA_020161215.1 Pseudomonadota bacterium | reverse complement strand
AGAGGCCGCGCCGTGGCCGGCGCGCGTCACCCCTTCCATAACCCGCATTGACGCTACCTCGGGCGCCGCCGCACACTGGCGAACCGACCCGCTCCCAGGAGACTTTCCGTGCACACCTCTTCCCCCCGCCTGTTGTTGGTCTGTGCCTGCGCGACCCTGCTGGCCGCGTGCACCAACCCGCCTTGGAGTGAAGGCGATCCGATGAGCTTTTTCGTCACCAGCGCCAACCCCGGCAAGGGGGCGGATCTGGGCGGGCTGGCGGGCGCCGACGCCTATTGCCAGCGCCTGGCCGACAACGTGGGCGCCGGCCGCAAGACCTGGCGCGCCTACCTGAGCGCCACCCCGGCCGCCGGCCAGCCGGCCGTGAACGCCCGCGACCGCATCGGCCCCGGCCCGTGGGTCAACGCCCGGGGCGCCGTCGTCGCCACCAGCGTGGACAACCTGCACGGCCCCCACAACAACCTGAACAAGCAGACCGCGCTGACCGAGAAAGGCGAGGTGATTTCCGGGCGCGGCGATCCGGTCAACCTGCACGACATGCTGACCGGCGCCACCGACGATGGCCGGGCGCACACCGGCGCCACCGACACCACCTGCGGCAACTGGACCAGTGGTGGCGCCGGTGCGGCCATCGTAGGCCACCACGACCGCATCGGTCTGAACGAGTCGGCGCCCATGAAATCGTGGAACAACTCGCACCCCTCGCGCGCCTGCGACATGGCCTCGCTGAAAGCCACCGGCGGCGGCGGGCTGTTCTATTGCTTCGCCGAGAAGTGATTCCGCTCTTTGAGTCGCACAGCAGGCCAATCCAGGAGGGTGCCGCCGCGCACGGCCGCCCCGAAGCGGCCGGCCCGCCCCCTGGGGGGAGGCGCCGCAGGCGCTTCGGGGGGGTTAAACCTCCAGGTTATCGATCAGGCGCGTGCTGCCCAGGCGCGCCGCGCCCAGCGCCACCAGGGCGCCAGCGCCGTCGCCCGGCTGCGGCGCCAGCAGGTCGGCGCGGCGGCGCAAGGTCAGGTAGTCGGGCTGCCAGCCGCGTGCGGCCAGGGCCTGGCGCGCCGCCGTCTCCAGCGCCGGCGCCTGGCCCGGCAGGTCGGTGCCGGCGGCCAGGCCGGCGTCGGCCAGCTGGCGCAGCGCCTGCGACAAGGCCACGCTTTCGGCGCGCTCGGCGGGGCTCAGGAAACCGTTGCGCGAGGACAGCGCCAGCCCGTCGTCGGCGCGCAAGGTCGGCCCGGCGATGATGTCGATGGGCAGGGCGAACTGCTGCACCAGGCGGCGGATGACCATCAGCTGCTGGTAGTCCTTCTGCCCGAACACCGCCACGCCGTGCGGCTTGCCGGCGAACACCGCGCAAAACAGCTTCATCACCACCGTGGCCACGCCGGTGAAGAAGCCGGGGCGAAATTCGCCCTCCAGCAGATCGGCCAGGTGCGCGTCGGGCAGCACCTTGAAGGTCTGCGGCTCGGGGTACAAATCGGCCTCGCGCGGGGCGAACAGCACGTCGCAGCCGGCGGCTTCCAGCTGCTGGCGGTCGGCCTCGAAGGTGCGCGGGTACTGGTCGAAGTCCTCGTGCGGCAGAAACTGCAGGCGGTTGACGAAGATGCTGGCCACGCTGGCGTCGCCCAGGGTGCGGGCGCGCTCCATCAGCGACAGGTGGCCGGCGTGCAGGTTGCCCATGGTGGGCACGAAGGCCGGGCGCTCGGTGTGGCGCAGCGCGTGGCGCAACTCGGCGATGGTGTGGACGGTGAGCATGGGTGGGACTGTGGGGTGGCGGTGAATCGGCTGGGACGGGTCACCAGGCGTGCAGCGCATCGTCCGGAAAGCTGCCGTCCTTGACGGCGCGCACGTAGGCCTCGAGGGCGCCCTTGACGCTGCCCGCGCCGTCCATGAAGTTGCGCACGAACTTCGGGTTCTTGCCCAGGTTCACGCCCAGCATGTCGTGCAGCACCAGCACCTGGCCGGCGGTGCCGCGGCCCGAGCCGATGCCGATGGTGGCGCAGCGCGTGAGTTCGGTGCTCAATTGGGCCGACAGCGCGGCCGGCACCATCTCCAGCACCAGCATGGCGGCGCCAGCGTCCTGCAGCGCCAGGGCGTGCGCGCGCAGGGTCTGCGCGGCGGCGTCGCCCCGGCCTTGCACGCGGTAACCGCCCAGGGCGTGCACGGTCTGCGGCGTCAGGCCCAGGTGCGCGCAGACGGGGATGCCGCGCTCGACCAGGAAACGCACCGTGTCGGTGGTCCAGCCGCCGCCTTCCAGCTTGACCATGTGCGCGCCGGCCTGCATCAGCACGGCGGCCGAGCGCAGCGCCTGCTCGGGCGACTCGTGGTAGCTGCCAAACGGCAGGTCGGCGATCAGCCAGGCCGTGCCCTGCACGCGGTACAGGCCGCGCGCCACGCTCTCGGTGTGGTGGCGCATGGTGTCCAGTGTTACGCCCATGGTGCTGGGCAGGCCCTGGCACACCATGCCGAGCGAATCGCCGACCAGCAGGCATTCCACCCCCGCCGCGTCGGCCACGGCGGCAAAGGTGGCGTCGTAGGACGTGAGCATGGTGATCTTCTCGCCGGCTTCGCGCAGTTGCGCCAGGCGCGGCAGGCTGATCGGCTTGCGCTGCGGCAGCGGCGAGGCCGGCGGCAGCGTGCCGTAGGGGGAACCGGGTGAGGTCGAGGGAGCGGTCATGCGTATCTCCTGTCGCGGAAAAAGTCGCGGCCAGTCTAGCCGCTGCCGCGCGGCGGGCCCAGGAGCGCGGAAAAACCCACGCGCCGGTGCTACATTGAGCGCATGGTTTCCTCGCCCCGCCGCCACCCGCTGACACCGGCCACGTCCGCCGTGTCGGTGCGCGTCTGGCGCGCCGCGAATCCGCCCCCGCCGGCTTTCGTCGCGCCGGTGGCTGGCGTGCATCCGCCGCCAAGCGCCACCGCCCTGAGCTGAGCTGTCGGCTCGGCCCCTCCCGCGCAGCCCCGCTGAGTGGTTCTCACCTGCCGCCCGCACCGAGCGAGCGGCCGGGGCCTGTGTGTTCGTGCGTTCGACAGATGGGTTGCCATGACTTCCTCGACTACTTCCCCCTCTTCCTGGGCGGCGCCCGCCGCCATGTCCGCGTTCGTGCTGCTGTGGGGCAGCGCGGCCATCTTCACCCGCTGGGGCTTGGACCACGCCTCGGTGTTCGCGCTGCTGATCCTGCGCTTTGCGCTGGCCTTGGCGGCGCTGCTGCTGGTCGGCTGGCGCGGCCGGCGCTGGCTGCCGGCGCCCGGCACGCGCTGGCAGGTGGCCGGCACCGGCCTGCTGATGATCGGCTGCTACTCGATCTGCTACTTCCAGGCCATGGCGCACGGCATCACGCCGGGCCTGCTGGCCACGCTGCTGGGCGTGCAGCCGATCCTGACGCTGCTGCTGACCGAGCGCCGCTTCGCCCCCAGCCGCCTGCTGGGCCTGCTGTTGGCGCTGGCCGGCCTGGCGCTGGTGGTGTACCAAAGCCTGGTGCGCGCCGAGCTGTCCGCGCTGGGCCTGGTCTTCGCGCTGGGCGCGCTGCTGTGCACCAGCTTCGGCGCGCTGCTGCAAAAGCGCATCCAGCAGGCGCCGGCCCAGGTGCTGCCGCTGCAGTACGCGGTGAGCCTGCTGCTGTGCCTGGCCTGGCTGCCGGCGGAGCCGTTCCATTTCCGGTCCGAGCTGGGCTTCTGGGTGCCGCTGCTGTGGCTGGGGCTGGTGATCTCGGTCGGCGCGCAACTGCTGCTGTACCGGCTGATCCAGGGGGGCAACCTGGTCAACGTCACCAGCCTGTTCTACCTGGTGCCGGTGGTGACAGTGGTGCTGGACCAACTGCTGTTGGGCCATGTGATGCCGCGCCTGGCCCAACTGGGGCTGCTGACGATCCTGATCGGGTTGGGCCTGGTGTTTCGACCCCGGCGGAGCTGAATAATTCCTGTTTTAATAGCTATTCAGGAAATATCCGCGCCGACCACGCGGTGATTTGACCAAGAAACGTGGCGCCGTCCGGTGTCAACGGGCTTCGGCCGGGGGCTGGCGTCGGTGGCGGCGAGAGCACGTAGGCGTCGTCCTCGCTCCAGCGCCTGGCGCGGGCGGTCCTTCAGGCGTGCGAACAACAGCGTCCGGCCTCCGCGGTTGAAGGCCTCGGCCATCTCGCCGAGCGCCTCCACGGTGCTGCTGTCCAGGTCGTCGCACATCTCCATGCTCAGCACCAGCACGCGCGTTTGCTCCCGCCGGGCGCGCTCGCGCTCGCGCACCCGTGCCAGCACCCGTTCGGCGTGGGCGAAGAACAGCGGCTCTTCGGGGCGCATCAGCAGCACGCCGGGCGGGGCGCCGGGGCTGGCGGAGGGCTTTTTTCTTACGCGGCCTCGGCAAGTGCCAGGAAATTTTTGCTCCTGATTAGGTAGCTAACTAGGCTGTGTCTATAACGGGAAATGCCTGTTTTGAACCAGAAAATGAAGGAAGCAAGTTCTCTCACCTCGGCGGCAGGGTGCCACTGCTCTTAGCCTCTTTCATCGCTGCGTAGGGGCGCGTTTCGTGCTCCTCGGCAACCGCCACAGGCAGTGCCCAGCGAAGGAGCGGTTTGCGCTCATGTCGGCCCGCTTGCTGCAGGAGTTTGAGCTGGCGCAGACCGATGCGGTAGGCGGTGGGGCGGGTCCGCTCTCCGCAGCGCAAGTGCGATCAATGTCGAGACGCACTCGACGCGCAGCAAGCCGGGTTCAGACCATGTGTCTAGAGCTTTAATTCCTGCGCCAAGGCAATTATCCCCGGCTCAATATTTTCATCCTCTATGGAGGAAAATCCCAGTCGGAAAAAATTCTTGGGCGGTGAAGCGGTAGAGAAAAAATCTTCCCCAGCATCAAATAATACGCCCCCCTGCATGGCGCGTTCTCGCGCCGTGCTCATATCCGTGCCCTCGGGAGCGCGCAGCCACAAAGCGGAACCTCCTGATGGGGGGTTGAACCGAACTTCCGGTAAATACCGAACGGCAGCATCGGTGATCAACTTGGCACGCTTCTGGTAGGCGGACGACAGGCGATTTATCAGGGAGTCATAATACCCAAGAGAGATGAACAATGCCGCCAATCTCTGGTTGTTCGCTGGAGGGTGCCGCAAAATCAGCCGACGAAGAGCTCTGAGTTCTTTTATTACCGATTTGTCGGCCACAATAAATCCTATGCGTAAACCTGCAGCCAGGGTTTTGGACAGGCTCCCTACATAAATCACCCGTCCTTCCGAATCAAATGACTTGATCGCAGGGGTGGGGCGTTGTTTGTCGAAAAGTATTTCGCTTTCATAGTCGTCCTCCACAATCACGAAGTCTTGGCTGATGGCCGCCTCCAGAAGGGCCGCGCGAGCGGAATGCGGCATCACTGTGCAGGTTGGATTCTGATGGTTGGGCGTGACGAAAACGTAATCGCATCCGGATAGGTTGTCGTCAACATTTATGCCCTCCTTCAGAACTGGAATGGAACGAAACGGGATTTCTGACAGATAAAACAAATTCCTCAAATCCGGGTACCCAGGCTCCTCGATGCCAACCAGCTTCGCATGCTTTCGAATAAATATACTGAGCAGGTACATGGCTTGCTGAGACCCGAGGGTCACGAGAATCTCGTCGGCATTCGCCCAAATACCGCGCCTGGGCAGTACACGTTTTTGAAGTTGCGTGATGAATGTGGGATCGTCCCGGTCGGTGAGATCGCCCACCCAGTCGCGAATGCTCATGCGCCGCACGGCGAGTTCGCACACCTCACGCCACTGAGCGGAGGGGAACAGGCTGGGGTCAAACTGGCCAAAAACAAAGGGGTAGCGGAACTGTTGCCAATCCGGCGGCTTGACGACCTGGCGGAACGACGACGCCCGCGCCGCGATCTTGTGTTCCCAGCACATGCCACCAGCCCCGTCGCGTTGCTGGCCCGATGGTGGCGTGAGACTGCTTGTCTCGCCAAGCGGACGGCTGACGCGATGCCCACTTGCCGCGTCCGCAACCAGGTAGCCCTGCTGGGCGAGGCTGTCGTAGGCACGAACGACGGTGTTGCGACTGACCTGGAGTGCGCTGGCAAGCGCGCGCGTCGAGGGGATCGGCGAGTCGGGAAGCAGTCGGTTGTCCAGCACCGCCTGAACGATGGCCTCCCGTATCTGCACGTGAAGGGGCCGGCTTGCGTTGCGTTCGAGCGGGCACAGCTGCTCCCATGGCATCTGATCTTGAGGTTTCAATACGGTAGCCCTCCTCTGAGAGGTCCAGTTTTCTGCGGCGGTGGAGCCAGTTGAACACAAATGAAAATGGGCTGTTAGATTGGCGGTGGCCGCCTGCGAAAGGGCGGCAAGAAATGTCCAAATACCCAAAGGAGACAACCGAGTGAACTACCGCCTAGCGATCATTACCACGATTTTTTCATTATTTGGCACGAATGCCTTGGCGCAGTCAACCGCAGGCAGTACATCATTTCCAGAAAAAGGACGTCAAATTAACGTGGTGGTGCCTTGGGGCGCGGGCGGAATGATTGATCTGCTGGCACGAACTCTGTCGAGAGCCTGGGATCAAAAATGGGGCACCGCATCGATTGTGATCAATAAACCAGGGGCTGGTGGTCAGTTGGGCATATCCGAAATGCTGAGGCAAAAGCCCGATGGCTATACGGTTGCGTTTGCCCACGGATTTGATACCCAGATGACCTATCTGGACGCAACCGTAAACGCTCCGTATTCGAGAAGCAGTCTGGAGTTTATAGGTTTGGCACAGCGAACCCCAGAGGTTTGGGTGGTGAGGGCAGACAGCCCATTCAAGCGCGCCGAAGACTTCTTCAACGCCGTGAAAGCAAATCCTGATGGCATAAATTTCGGCGCTACTTCCAGCCGCAGCACGGCCATCATCTACGCGCAGAAAATAAAAGAGAAATTTGGGGCTGGGGTGACCTTGGTGCCGCATGCAGATGTTCCGTCGACAATAAACTCCTTGCTCGGTGGCAATATTGACATCGCCATGTCAAATGCGGCCGTGGCGCACCCTTACGTCAAATCTGGAAAATTGCGCGTGTTGGTGGTTGCCGGCGCAAAACCATCCAAGTATTTCCCTGGGGCAGAGACCAGTGCGCAAGCCGGCCTGGAGTTGCCGGATTTGAATTACACCGGCATCGCGCTGCCCAAAGGAACGCCTCCACATGTGGTGGCCGCGTGGGCGAACATGCTGAAGGACATTGTGTCAGACCCGAAGATCAAAGCGCAGATGGACGACATGGCCGTCAATCTCGACTATCTGTCGCCAGCGGACTTCAAGAAACTCTGGGTACAAACCGAAGACTATGCCGCCACCGTCCTCAAAACCATTGGAACGGGTGTCAGGCCAGTCAACTGACAGACAGTCGGGGCGAGAGCCAAGTTTTCAAAAGCTATGGATGAAAAGATGAAAAGCACTGCAGACGCAAACCATGACTCGCCCTTGGCGGTAAGCTGGGACAGAGACGAGATCATCAGGCTGCGTGATACGTACTACGCCACAACGCAGCGTGCATTCGTGCCCTACAAGAAGCCCCTCATACTCAAGCGAGGCCAAGGGCAGTACATCTGGGACGAACACGACAAACGCCTCATTGATCTGCTGGGAATGAATTTATGCATCAGCGTTGGCCATTCACACCCGGCGGTCGTCCGTGCAGTCCAGGAGCAAGTCGCGCAGTTGACCCACTGCACCACGATGTTCTACCACCCCGTTCCGGCACATTTTGCCGAGGAGCTTGCTGCCACCATGCCGGCGGGCCACGAGTGGGTGGTTCATTTCACCAACTCCGGATCAGAGGCGGTTGATTTGGCTCTGATGATGGCCAGGGCGTACACGAAAAATTCCGACGTGGTTTCGCTGCGCAACTCCTACCATGGGGCGACCTACGGCGCACAAGGCGCGACCGGCGTACAAGGATTTCGGCACAACGTTGGGCAAATACCGAATATTACCTTTGCAGCAGAACCCAATCAATACAGAGGCATATTTGGTGAAGGAACAGATCCTTACCTTGATGATCTGGACCGAACAATTTCATACACTACCTCTGGCAAGCTGGCGGGCATGATCATTGAAACCGTGCAAGGATATGGCGGAATCATTCCCATGCCCCCAGGGTACATGAAAGGTGCATTTGATCGAGTCAGAGCCGCTGGCGGCCTGGCCATCGTCGACGAGGTGCAAAGTGGCTTCTGCAAAACAGGGGAGGCCATGTGGGGTTTCGAAGCCGAAGAGGTGGTGCCAGATATCATTATTCTGGGAAAAGGGATCGGCAATGGAATTCCACTGGGCGCCTTGGTGGCAAAGAAACACGTTGCAGACGCGATGGATGGAAAATTTCTATTCCATACCTACGGTGCCAACCCCGTGGCATGTGCGGCGGGTCGCGCCGTGCTGCAAGTAATCGCGCAAGAAGGGCTTCAAGAGAACGCCAAGAAGGTCGGCGCTGAGCTCAAGACCCGGCTCCTTGAGTTGAAAGAAAAATACCCAATTATTGGTGATGTCCGAGGTAAAGGGTTCATGCTCGCCATCGAGCTGGTAAAGGACCGAGTGACGAAGGAGCCCGCACCAGAAGAGACGGAGTTCGTATTTGAGCGAACAAGAGAGCATGGCTTGGTGATGTCCAAGTCGGGGACCTACAGAAATGTGCTTCGCATGGTCCCTCCTCTGTGTCTGTCGATGGATGACGTCGAACCGGTTGTCCAGGCGATGGACCGTAGTTTTTCCGATCTGATGGCGAAAAATTAATGGTGAGGCAGCAATAGGGTCCTTGCGGGCCTGAGCCCGTAATTTTCTTTGACCTGATCTAGGGAAAATATTTGAATACACGGCAAATGGCCTATTTGGATATCAAAGAGAAAATTCCGGTGACCATAGTCGGCGGTTACCTTGGATCTGGAAAAACGACATTGATCAATTTCTGGATAAAGGGAAGTGAAAAATTTAAATATGCGGTTTTGGTCAATGATTTTGGGCAAATCAATATTGACGAGGTACTGCTGTCGTCAGGAGATGGTCTGGTCATAGGCCTGTCGGGTGGGTGTATTTGTTGCAGCATCGGCAGCGATCTCATGTCCGCGCTGGATCAATTGAGTGCGTACCATGAGGCTATTGACGGGGTGGTCCTTGAGGTCAGTGGTGTGGGTCTGCCCAAGGCGATCTCTGCCGCAATTGAGTTGGACGGAAGATACCATTCTAAGGATATTGTCTGCGTTGTCGATTCAAATCGGGTGGGTCGGCAGATCAAGGATCCATACATCGGCGACACTGTAAGGGCTCAGCTCGATCAGTCGAGCAGCATATTTATGTCGAAGCTGGATCTTCTGGACGCCCAGGCGCGCGAGAAGGCGCGTGCATTGGTGGAACAGCTGGCCCCCGATCGAAGGTGGTTGTCGCATTGCGATGTGCCCGGTTCGATGGAAACCCGAGAGGTGAATCAATCATCCCAGGATTTTGATGCCGCGAAATGGTTTAATCCCGTCCCGCAAGATTTTGCAAGCGAGAGTTTTGAGCTGGCGCGTGCCATTGACGAGGATTCGTTGCGTGACTTTTTGAAGCAAACGGGACGTCATTTGTTGCGGATAAAAGGCGTATTTCAATTGACCTCTGGAAAAGTTGTATTGCTCCAGGGCGCCAACGATTTTATTGACATCTGTGAATGGCGCGGCACGTGGGGTGGCGTCGGTCGCCTTGTCTATATTCATCATCGAGATTGGACGGAGAGCTTGAACTTCAAGAGAGAGCTTTCGGCGCTCATGGAAGCCAGCCTGTAACTCCAACTTTTCTCGATACACCATCCTCGGGAGTCTTGCGTGAGCACCACTACTATTTATCCGGCGAAACGAATTATCACGATGAACCCCAATAGACCAGTGGTCGAAGCGGTTGCGGTTCGAGATGGACGAATTCTTGGCGCTGGATCTGTCAAGGAATTGCAGACGTGGGGCGATTTCGAGGTGGATGACCGCTTCATCGACAAATTTATTCTCCCTGGCTTTGTCGAGGGGCATTGCCATGTTTCCGCCGGGTCGTTGTGGCGCTTTGCTTACGTCGGCAGCCACAGTTGCACGGGTCCCAATGGAAAAATTTGGTCACCCGTAAAATGCTTAGAAGATCTGATTGTCCGTATCCGGGAGGCAACTCCCGATAAGCCGACGGCGTATGTTGGTTGGGGGTTTAATCCGGCATCACTGACCGGATTCAGCTGTTCTCGGCAGGATCTTGACCGGGTCAGTCTGGAATACCCTGTCGTGGTGTTGCATGCGAGTCTCCACATTGCGAGCGTCAACACCAAAGCACTTGAAATTGCTGGATACCTTAGGCAAGGAATAGATCACGAAGGCATTCCGCTCGGACCGGATGGATTGCCCATGGGTGAGTTGCGCGGGCCTGACGCCATGCACCGCGTGACAGAATTTTTGGGTCTGAATGGATTGATGCTGTCCGCGGATGAACAAGGTATTCGTACGTTTGGTCAGCTGTGCGTTCGCAATGGCGTGACAACGGCGGCAGATCTGGCCAATCCGCTGGATGCCGACGCGACAAATGCGCTTTTGCGCATCGGTAACGAGGAAGATTACCCGGTCCGTATTGTTTCGATGCTGCGTCTCCTCAATGCAAGTCCTGAAGGGGTTGTTCGGAGAGCCGTGGAATTGCGGGATCTGGGAAGTGATCAGATTCGTTTCGGATTTATCAAATTGGTGCTTGATGGCTCCTTGCAAGGCTTTACCGCACGATTGCGCTGGCCTGGTCACTATAATGGCGCACCCAGCGGAATGTGGTATACGGCGCCGGAACAAATTACCGAGATATTGTCCAGGGCTCTGGAAGCCGGGGTTGGGGTTCATATCCATACCAACGGCGATGCCGCCACGGAGTTGGCGCTAGATTGTATGCAGGTGGCGCTAAAAAAATCCCCCTGCTTGGGCCATCGATTCACCATTCAACATGCGCAGCTGGCCACCCAGGCCCAATTCGCTCGGATGCGAGAATTGGGTTTGTGTGTGAATTTATTTGTGAATCACATCTACCATTGGGGAGAGTTTCATAGAAAGGAAACTCTTGGACCGGAACGCGCAGAGCGTATGGATGCCTGCGCCAGTGCGTTGGCCGAAAGGGTGCCCTTGGCGATCCATTCCGATGCACCGGTCACGCCGCTCTCACCTTTGTTCACGGCGTGGTGTGCCGTGAACAGAGTCACTGATACTGGGAGAGTTTTGGGGGAAGCGCAGAGAATTTCGGTTCATCAGGCGTTGAGTGCCATTACGCTGGGCGCTGCATACACACTGAATCTGGACGGCGAATGCGGCTCCATCGAATCCGGGAAGCGTGCCGACTTGGCCATTCTTTCAGAGGACCCGACGGAAGTGGAGCCCATGGGTTTAAAGGACGTGGGCGTCGTGGGAACTGTTCAGAATGGGCGGGTATTTTTGAACTAGAGGCGGTGTCCTTCGGGTCGCTCCTGCCGTTGTGGTCAGCCTGCCGAGAATTGCGCCGAGAAAAGACCGATTCAATCCAGCGGCAGCGCCCCGCTGCTCTTGACCTCTTCCATCACCGCGTAGGTGCGCGTTTCGCGCACCCCGGGCAACTGCCACAGCACCTGGCCAGCGAAGGCGCGGTAGGCCGCCATGTCGGCCATGCGGGTCTTCAGCAGGTAGTCGAAACCCCCGGCCACCATGTGGCACTCCAGGATCTCCTCGTGCACCTGGGCGGCGGCGCGAAAGGCGTCGAACATGCCAGGCGTGGTGCGGTCCAGCAGCACCTCGACGAACACCACCAGGCCGCGGCCCAGCTTGTCGGGGTTCAGGCGCGCGTGGTAGCCCAAGATGACCTCCTCGCGCGTCAGGCGCTGCACGCGCGCCAGCACGGCGGTGGGCGACAGGCCCACGGTGTCGGCCAGCTTCTGGTTGCTGATGCGGCCATCTTGCTGCAAAAGTTTGAGCAGGCGCAGATCGATGCGGTCGAGGGCATGGGCGGATTCGGGCATGGGCCGAATGATCCACTATTAGATGGCCTAAATACAGATAAAAATTTATCATTCAAAGCGAAACAATCGCGTATTGCTCGGCCCATTGGGGGTTGGCCAACTTTTTGCACCACCGCACCATGACCGTTTCCAGCGCGCCCGAATCCCTTTCCTCGCCCTTGGGGCCCTTGCTGGCCGAGCTGGCCGAGCTGGCCCCGCAAGGCCCGCTGCGCGATGCCATCACCTCGGTCACGCGCCGGCCGGAGCCGGAGGCGGTGCAGGCCCTGCTGCCGCTGGCGCGCCTGCCCCTGGCCCAGACCGAGGCGACGCAGCAACTGGCGTACCGCCTGGCCGAGGGCCTGCGCCAGCGCGGGCGCCAATCGGGGCGCGCCGGCATCGTGCAAGGGCTGCTGCAGGAGTTCGCCCTGTCCTCGCAGGAGGGCGTGGCGCTGATGTGCCTGGCCGAGGCGCTGCTGCGCATCCCCGATGCGGCCACGCGCGACGCGTTGATCCGCGACAAGATCAGCCAGGGGCAGTGGCAGGCACACCTGGGGCAAAGCCCGTCCTTGTTTGTCAACGCCGCCGCCTGGGGGCTGTTGCTGACCGGCAAGCTGGTGGCGACGCACAGCGAATCTTCGCTGGGCAGCTCGCTCACGCGCGTCGTCGGGCGTGGCGGCGAGCCGCTGATCCGCAAGGGCGTGGACATGGCCATGCGCATGATGGGCGAGCAGTTCGTCACCGGCGAGACCATTGGCGCGGCCTTGAAAAACGCCCGCGTGCGCGAAGCCCAGGGTTTTCGCTATTCGTACGACATGCTGGGCGAGGCGGCATTGACCGACGCCGACGCGCTGCGCTACCTGCGCAGCTACGAGGAAGCCATTCACGCCATCGGCCAGGCCGCGGCCGGGCGCGGCATTTACGAGGGGCCCGGCATCTCGATCAAGCTGTCGGCCCTGCACCCGCGCTACAGCCGCGCGCAACGTGGGCGCGTGCTGACGGAGCTGTACCCGCGCGTGCGCGGCCTGGCCGAGCTGGCTCGGCGCTACGACATTGGCCTGAATATCGACGCCGAGGAGGCGGACCGGCTGGAGCTGTCGCTGGATCTGCTGGAAAAACTGTGCCACGAGCCCACGCTGGCGGGCTGGAACGGCATCGGCTTCGTCATTCAGGCCTACCAGAAGCGTTGCCCGGCGGTGATCGACTTCGTCATCGATCTGGCGCGCCGCACCGAGCGCCGGCTGATGGTGCGGCTGGTCAAGGGCGCCTACTGGGACAGCGAGATCAAGCGCGCCCAAGTGGATGGCCAGCTCGACTACCCGGTCTACACCCGCAAGCCGCACACCGATTTGAGCTACCTGGCCTGCGCGCGCAAGCTGCTGGCGGCGCCGGAAGCGGTGTTTCCGCAGTTCGCCACCCACAATGCGCAGTCGCTGGCGGCCATCGTGCAGATGGCCGGGCCGAACTACTACGCCGGGCAGTACGAGTTCCAGTGCCTGCACGGCATGGGCGAGCCGCTGTACGAGCAGGTGGTGGGTCGCGTGGCCGACGGCAAGCTGGGCCGGCCCTGTCGTATTTACGCCCCGGTGGGCACGCACGAGACGCTGCTGGCCTACCTGGTGCGGCGCCTGCTGGAGAACGGCGCCAACACTTCCTTCGTGAACCGCATCGCCGACCCCGAGGTGCCGATCGAGGCGCTGATTCAGGACCCGGTGGCGCAGGTGGAGCAACGCGCGGCCGAGGAAGGCACGCTGGGCGCGCGGCACCCGCGCATCCCGCTGCCCGAGGCGCTGTACGGCACGGGCCGAGCCAATTCGCGCGGCGTGGACCTGGCCGATGAGCACGGTCTGCGGGTGCTGGCGACACAAGCCCAGGCCGCCAGCGCGCCGATCCACGCCACACCGCTGCTGGCCGCCGATGCCGTGCCGGACGCCGCCGAGCCGGTGCGCAACCCGGCTGAGCACCAGGACTTGGTGGGCCAGGTGAGTGCCGCCTCAAGCGCCGACGTGGCCCAGGCGCTGGCCGCCGCCACGGCCTTTGCGCCCACCTGGGCCGCCACGCCACCTGCTGGGCGCGCCGCCAGCCTGCTGCGCGCCGCCGAGGCGCTGGAGCGCGACCACGCCGAACTGATGGGCGTGCTGGTGCGCGAGGCCGGTAAAACCTGGGCCAATGCCATCGCCGAGGTGCGCGAGGCGGTCGATTTCCTGCGCTACTACGCCGAGCAGGTGACGCAGCAGTTCGACAACGCCAGCCACCTGCCGCTGGGGCCGGTGGTGTGCATCAGCCCGTGGAATTTTCCGCTGGCCATCTTCACCGGCCAGGTGGCGGCGGCGCTGGCGGCCGGCAACGTGGTGCTGGCCAAGCCGGCCGAGCAGACGCCGCTGATCGCCTACGAGGCCGTGCGCCGTCTGCACGCCGCCGGCGTGCCGCGCGCCGCGCTGCAGCTGTTGCCGGGCGACGGCGCCAGCGTCGGGGCGGCCTCGGTGGCCGATGCGCGTACCCAGGGCGTGATGTTCACCGGCTCCACCGAGGTGGCGCGCCTGCTGCAGGCGCAGCTGGCCGAGCGCCTGAATGCCGATGGCCAGCCAGTGCCGCTGATCGCCGAGACCGGCGGGCAGAACGCCATGATCGTGGACTCCTCCGCCCTGGTCGAACAGGTGGTGCAGGATGTGATGCAGTCGGCCTTCGACTCGGCCGGCCAGCGCTGCTCGGCGCTGCGCGTGTTGTGCCTGCAGGACGACGTGGCCGAGCGCACCCTGGCCATGCTCAAGGGCGCCATGGACGAGGCGGCGCTGGGCAACCCGGTGGCCCTGGCCACCGACATCGGGCCGGTGATCGACGCCGAGGCGCAGCGCGGCATCCAGCGCCACATCGACGCCATGCGCGCGCGCGGCCATGCCGTGCACCAGTCCGCGCGCGGGTTGGCGCAGGCCGAGGGCCGGGGCAGCTTCGTGCCGCCGACCTTGATCGAAATCGGGCGCCTGGACCAACTGCAGCGCGAGGTGTTTGGCCCCGTGCTGCACGTGCTGCGCTATCCCCGGGCCGGGCTGGACGCGCTCATTGACCAGATCAACGCCACCGGCTACGGCCTGACGGCGGGCGTGCACACCCGCATTGATGAAACCATTGCCCGCGTGGCGGCCCGCATCGAGGCCGGCAACCTGTACGTCAACCGCAACATGGTCGGCGCCGTGGTTGGCGTGCAGCCGTTTGGTGGCGAGGGCCTGTCGGGCACCGGACCGAAGGCGGGTGGGCCGCTGTACCTGCTGCGCCTGCTTACCCGCCGCCCGGCCGGTGCCGCCCGCCTGGCGGTGCAGGCCAGTGGCGTCGATGAGCCGGTGCGGACCGGCGCCGCCGTCCGATCATCCCCTGCGGTGCTGTTGCGGGAGTGGCTGCACGACCAGGGCGAGGGCGGGCTGGCTGAACAGGTGGCGCGCCTGTTGGCCCAGACGCCTGAGCCGGCGGCGCGCGTGCTGCCGGGGCCCACTGGCGAGCGCAATCTGTACAGGGTTGTGGGGCGTGAGCGCGTGCTGTGCCTGGCCGGCGCGGACGCCGACCGCTGGGTGCAGCTGGCCGCGGTGCTGGCGGTGGGGGCGCAGGCGGTGTGGCCGGCCTCGGCACAGGCCGACTGGGCGCGCCTGCCGCCCGAGTTGCAAAGCCAGGTGGCGGTGGCGGCCGACTGGCAAGCGCCGCAGGTTCGCTTTGATGCCGTGCTGTTGCACGGCGCGCCGCAGGAGGCGCGGGACGTGGCGCGCGCGCTGGTCGATCGGCCGGGGCCCCTGGTCGGGCTGACGGCGCTGCCGCCGGGAGCCGCCGACATTCCCCTGGAGCGCCTGCTGATCGAGCGCGCCGTCAGCACGAACACCGCGGCGGCGGGCGGCAACGCCAGCCTGATGACGATGGCGTGACGTCGCGCGGCATCGGTTGGTGGCACCGTGGGGCGGTCGCCGTCCCGCTAAACCGCCGAAACGGGGTGTCACCGGCCCGATCAGGAGCGCCGCAGGGGGTGAATGCGTGCGCGATGCTGCCAGGTGCCCGTGTGTTCGCGCTTCGGCACGCTTTCCGCAACCGGTGCGACTGGACCCGATTTCTGGGCCTTGGCGGCCTAGCAAATCCCTGGGTGAGTCCCCATTAATTTTTGTATTACGAAAAAAACGAGGAAGGAAAAGTCAGAAATAGTTGGCGTTTTTGTAGGATGAGAACATCAATTGTGTCGAGAAGGTGAAGGATTGCTCGTTTAACAACTAGAAACACTTGTCACCATGCCATACCCGCCCTAGATTCGGGGTAACCACTAGTGTGCAGGCGGCGAAAGCGCCGCCGACGCCCGCAAAGCGGTACCGCACACAAGGGGGTCATGACATGGAACGCATTCTTCTCATCTCGGGCACACGCCCGGAAATCATCAAGCTGGCGCCGCTGTACCATACGCTGCGGGCCTCGGAGTGGGCGCGGCCGGAGTGGCTGCACACCGGCCAGCACGGCGACATGGCCGCGCAGATGCTGGACGGCTTCGACATCCAGCCCGACATCAGCCTGGAGCGCCAGGGTTCGTCGCTGCTCGACTTCAGCACCGGCGCGCGGACCCAGATTGACGCCGTTCTGCAGCGCCAGCGCTATTCCGCGGTGGTGGTGCAGGGCGACACCGAAAGCGCCTTCATCGGCGCCCTGACCGCCTTCTATCACCAGGTTCCGGTGGCTCACGTCGAAGCGGGCCTGCGCACCTACAACCTGGGCCGGCCCTTCCCGGAGGAGGGCTTGCGCCAGATGATCGGGCGCATCGCTCGCGCCCACTTCGCCCCCACCCAGGGTGCTGGTGACGCGCTGCGCGCCGAGGGCGTGCCGGCCGAACGCATCTGGATCACCGGCAACACCGTGGTGGACGCCCAGCAGTGGGTGTGCCAGCACCGGGGTATTCATCGCCGGGTGAGCGGGCGGGGCCACCTGTTGGTCACCATGCACCGGCGCGAAAACTGGGGCAGCGACATCGAGGACGTTTGCCGCGCCATCGCCACCATCGCCAAGGAAGACCCTGGCCTGAACGTGCTGTTTCCGGTTCACCTGAACCCGGTGGTGCGTGAACCGGTGTTTCGTTTGCTTGGAGACTTGCCAAACGTCAAATTGACCGATCCATTGAACTACCTGGAGATGCAGCAGGCCCTGGCCGATGCCTGGGTGGTGCTGACCGATTCGGGCGGTTTGCAGGAAGAGGCCCCCACCTTCGGCGTGCCGTTGCTGGTGCTGCGCGAGGAAACCGAGCGCCCCGAGGCCGTGGAGGCCGGTTGCGCGATTCTGGTTGGCACCAAAACGTCGGCCATCGTTCAGGCGCTGCGCCGGCTGGCCCAGGACCAACTGGCTTACCGCCGCATGCAGCGTGCTGGCAATCCGTTTGGCGATGGCACCGCCGCACGGCGCATCGCCGATCAAATGGCGGTCGAGCTGGACGCCCGGTCTTCATCCCGAAAAGGGGCGTGATCGCATGTGGGGTGTTGATCTCTTCACGACTTACCTCTATGCACTGAGGGCGATTGCCTTCGGCCTGGCGGTGGTCGTGTGTCTGAGCAGCCTCGACGACCTGTTCATCGACGTGGTCTACTGGTCGCGTCGGGTGTGGCGCGCGCTCACGGTGTACAGCCAGCACCCCCGCATGACCGTGGAGCAGCTGCGCGCCATCGATGAGAAGCCGCTGGCCATCATGGTGCCGGCCTGGCAGGAGCACGGGGTCATCGACCGCATGGCGGAGCTGGCGGCGACCACGCTGGACTACGAGAATTACCACA
>JAIUOM010000087.1 GCA_020161215.1 Pseudomonadota bacterium | reverse complement strand
TCGACAAAGTGGCTTCGGGGGGCGAACTTTCCCGCCTGGCCCTGGCCATTGCCGTCACCACCAGCCGAATCGGCACCGCCGCCACGCTCGTCTTCGACGAGGTCGACGCTGGGGTTGGCGGGGCCGTGGCGGCCACCGTCGGCAGCCTGCTGCAGCGCCTGGGGCACGATCGACAGGTGCTGTGCGTCACGCACCTACCTCAGGTCGCCGCATACGCCCACCACCATCTGCTGGTCAGTAAGGGACAGGGCGCGACGGGCGCGACCAGCAGCCAGGTCGAGCCGATCACGCAAGGCGCGCGCGCGCACGAGATCGCCCGCATGCTCAGCGGCGAAAAGATCTCCGACGCCACCCTGGCGCATGCGCGAGAATTGCTCCAAACGCATGGCGCGACGCTGGCTCCCGCCGGCCCGACCAGGACGCCGCGCCGTGGGGAGGGGAAGACATGAACAAGATCGAACTGGTGGTGGTGACCGGCATGTCCGGATCGGGCAAGTCGGTCGCCTTGCACGCCCTGGAGGACGCCGGCTACTACTGCGTGGACAACCTGCCGCCCGAGCTGCTGGAGTCCTTTCTCGCGCTGGAGGACGAACGCAACGGGCGCAAGATCGCGCTGGCCGTGGACGTGCGCAGCGGTGAATCCCTGCAGCAGTTGCCAAGGCTGCTGCGCCAGCTGCAGACCCGCGGCGTTCCGCTGCGCCTGCTGTTTCTGGACGCCAACGACCAGACGCTGGTGCGGCGCTTCTCCGAAACCCGGCGGCGCCACCCGCTGTCCCTGCCATCGGAAACCGACGGTTCGCAAGCGCTCTTGCAGGCCATCGGACGCGAACGCTCACTCCTGGCCGAGTTGCGCGAGCACGCGCATGTGGTGGACACCAGCGCGCTGCGCCCGGCCCAGTTCCTGGCCGTCGTCAAGGACCTGATCGCCGCGCCGCAAGCGAACCTGACCCTGGTCTTCGAATCCTTCGCCTTCAAGCGTGGCATTTCACTGGACGCCGACTTCGTGTTCGACGTGCGCATGCTGCCCAATCCACACTACGACCCGCATCTGCGCCCCCTGACGGGACGCGACGGCCCAGTGATCGCCTACCTGGATGAGCAACCCCAGGCGCAGCTGATGCTGGAACAGATCTCGCATTTTCTCGACACTTGGCTGCCGGCCTTGGCCAAGGACCATCGCAGCTACGTCACCGTGGCGATCGGCTGCACCGGCGGTCAGCACCGCTCGGTCTACCTGACGGAAAAGCTGGCCGCGCGGTTTGCCAGCGCCTGGTCGACACTGCGCCGGCACCGCGAGCTGGACGGCCGCGTTTAAGGCCCAGGCAGGGCTGGTGAAGCCGGCTCAAACGCCGTCAGAAAACGCCGCACCGGGGCGGGCAACCCCAGCAAAGGCCATTGGTCGGGGCCATGCCAAGCGCCATTGGGCCCTGTCAGCGCACCCGGTTGACGCACGGTCACCACGTGAATGTGCAGTTCGCGGTGCGTCAGGGCGTGGGTAAAGGCCGTGTGCTCGGTCACCGTGTCACGCACGGCCTCGGGCAGGGCGATCATCAGGTCGTGCCGGGCCTCGAAAGCCGGCAGACAGTACAGACGTGCCCAGATGCCGGTTTCCGGCCGCTGCGACAGGTAGACCCGTCCCTGCCCGTCCAACGCATGCAACAGCCACAACTGCTGCGCCATGCGCCGGATACGCCGAGTCTTGACCGGGTAACGCTCCGGTTCACCCTCGCGCCGGGCCACGCACATGTCGCTGAGCGGGCACGGCGCGCAGGCCGGTGCCCGGCGAATGCACACGGTGGCTCCCAGGTCCATCAGACCCTGGGTGTAGCTGGGCATGGCCGTCATCGGCTCCGCGTCGGGCAGCAGATCCTGTGCCCGGGACCACAAGGCGCGCTCGTGTCGGGCCTCGCTCAGATCGTCGGCGATCCCCAGCACCCGGGACAGCACGCGTTTGACGTTGCCGTCCAGAATGGCCACCCGCTCGCCGAAACAGAACGCGGCGATCGCCGCCGCCGTCGAACGGCCAATGCCGGGTAGCGTCGCCAGTTCCGCCGCATTGCCCGGAAACACGCCACCAAAACGCGTCACCACCTCCTGGGCACAGCGGTGCAGGTTGCGCGCGCGGGAGTAGTAGCCCAGGCCACTCCACAAACTCAGCACATCGTCCTGCCCGGCCGCGGACAGCGCCTGGACGTCGGGAAAGCGCGACAGAAAACGCGGGTAGTAGGCACGCACGGTGGCGACCTGGGTTTGCTGCAGCATGATTTCGGACAGCCAGACCCGGTAGGGATCACCCGTGCCCTGCCAGGGCAGATCGTGGCGTCCATGCACGCGCTGCCAGCCGATGACGCGATCGGACAACGCCTGCGAGTGGGTGTTCCTCACGCGACCGTCGTCAGGGCGGCCGCGACACTGGCACCCGCTCCGCCGGCCGTCAGAAGTTCGCGCGAGAGGCGGTCAAGCTTGTCGTCGATGCTGTCCAGCGCGACTTCCTGGTCGTCGATCTCCTCGATACGCTCACCCAACCCACCGGCCGCGTCCTGGATACGCTGGATGGCCTCGATCCGCCGCCCGTACGCGCGACGGCGCTCGCGCAGTTGCGTGTTGAGTTGGCTGGAGGAGGACTTGGTCCAGATTTCGATGTCGCCGAGCGCGGTCTCGAAAATCGAGCGCACCCGCGCATGCAGGGCGCGCACCAGCTTCTCGGCAAATTCGGGTCGGGACAACTGGAACATGGCGCCCACGCCAAGGTATTGCATATGGCTGCGTTCCACCGCCGCCAGATCGATCTCGAAACGCGCCATGTCGGGCGCGGACACCGTGTGCAGGGAGAAGCCGTGCTCGGTGTTGAGCTGCCGGAACGAATGGGACAGCATGGCCTGGATCTCGCCTTCCAGGGACTGCACCTTGCGCATCACCTGGCGCAGATTGTCGAACCCTGAGGCATAGGATTTCTTGATGCCCAGCTTCAGGCCCGGCTCGCGCAGCGCGGCACTGAGCGTGGCCAGTTCCTGCTTGATGGTGCCGCTGCCCAGCAGCTTGAATACCTCGCGCAGCAGCTTCATGTGCACCGAACGCACGGCCAGGACGCTGGAGGCACTGTGGTCGAAGTCGGCTTTCTCCTGCTCCAGGCGCAAACGCATCTGACGGATCACGCTGTCGTTCTTGCCACGCAAGCCCTTGAGTTCAAGCAGTTGCTCGGACAACTCGCGGCGACGCACGGCCAGGGTGCGCCGGGCCTGGGTTTGCAGGTTGGCGACGCAACCGCGCACCGCCGTCACCAGCATGCCCTGGCGCTGGGCCAGCACCTGACGCCCCAGCAACTGCTCAAACTCCGGCAAGCGGCTTTCGGACAGCAGCACGTCGTCCCCGCGCACCTTGGCCAACAAACCCTTCTGCGCCGACAGCGCCAGCACCTGGTCGGCGGACAAGCCCAGCGTGTGGGCGGTTTCCGCGCACTGCCGCTCGATCTGGTGGTCGATCTGCTCGAAGGTGCTCAACCCGTCCCACAAGGTGTCGATCTTGTTCAGCACCACGAAACGCGTGCCCTCACCGCCTTCCATGGTCGCCAGGTGCGCACGCCAGACGGTCAGATCGGACTTGGTCACCCCGGTGTCCGCCGCCAGGATGAACACCACCGCCTGGGCCTGCGGGATCAGGTTGATGGTCAGCTCAGGTTCGGCACCGATCGCGTTCAGCCCCGGTGTGTCCAGCACGACCAAGCCCTGCTTGAGCAGCGGGTGCGCCATGTTGATCAAGGCGTGGCGCCAGCGCGGCACCTCGACCGACCCGTCGGCATTGACCGGCGGGTTGTCCTCGGGCCGGTCGTCGTGCCAGAAACCCAGGGCCCGCGCCTCGTCCTCGCTGACGTGCAGCACCTCGGACACCTTCTCCATGGCCCCGGCCAATTGCGCGGGATCGTTCACGTCCAGATCGACGCGCGTCCACTGCTCGGGCGCCATGCGCCACTCCAGCAAGGCCTGCGGTTTCAGGCGTGTCTCGATGGGCAGCAGGCGCAAGCAGGGGGGCAGATGGGCCTCATAGCCCAGCTCGGTCGGGCACATCGTGGTGCGCCCCGCGCTGGCCGGCATGATGCGGCGACCGTAGCCGGCGAAGAAAACGGCGTTGATGAGTTCGGACTTGCCGCGCGAGAACTCCGCCACGAAGGCCACCATGACCTTGTCCGAACGCAACTGATCAACCAGGCGTTGCACCGATTCGTCCGCGCCGTCGTCAAGCAGCTCGTGCTCCTTCAGCCAGTCGCCGAGTACCTTCAGCCGCAGGCCCATTTCTCGGCGCCATGCCCCGTGTCTGTCAAACTGTTCGTTGAAACCCGCCACAGCCCACGCCTCTCCTGATGATGCGGTCATATTACACCGCGATACACCGTGTTGCGTCACACCCGGATCGCCGCCCGGCCGTTCAGCCCCGCTGGCAGACCGGACAATAGAAGGTGGAGCGTTGGCCCTGGCGAATCTGCCGCACGGGCGCGCCACAGGTCAGGCAGGGCTGGCCGGCCCGGCCGTACACCGCGGCTTCGGACTGGAAGCGGCCGGCCTCCCCGCTGGCGTTGTAGTAGTTGCGCAAGGTACTGCCCCCACGCTCGACGGCCCGGCCCAGCACCTGCCGAATGGCCGCGTGCAGCCGGTCCGAGCGTGGCCGCGACAGGCGGTCGGCGCGGGTGGTGGGCCGTATCCCGGCCAGGAACAACGCCTCGGAGGCGTAGATGTTGCCAACCCCCACCACCAGCCGCCCTTCCAGCAACACCTGCTTGATGGGGGCGCGGCGCGTCTTCAGTCCGTCGTGAAAGGCCTGCGGATGAAAGTCGTCGCTGAGCGGCTCTACCCCAAGGCTGCCCAGCAGCCGCAACGCGACGTCGGCGTCCAGATCCTCGGCCCAGACCACGGCACCGAAGCGGCGCGGGTCGTGCAGTCGCAGCACGCCGCGATCGGTGGTCAGGTCGAAGTGGTCGTGCCGGCCTGGGGCCGGCAACGCCGTTTCGAAACGCAAGCTGCCGGACATGCCCAGGTGCAACAGCAAGATGCCCTCGTCCAGCTCCATCACCAGGTATTTGCCGCGCCGGCCGACGGTCCGCACCGTGCGTCCGAGCAATTGTTCCGGGGCCACGCCCAGTTGCCAGCGCAAGGGCTGGCCCAGGCGCACGGCCTGCACGCGCGCACCGCGAATTCGCTCCGCGAACGTGCGTCTCGTGACCTCTACTTCTGGCAGTTCAGGCATCGGGTGATGGTTCCTAGCTTGGATTATTATGAGTTGATGAAGCAATTCCCCCGTGCAGTGGCCGTTCTGGTCTTGTCCGCGTCCCTGCCTTGGGCACTGGCTCAGACGCCGGCCGTGCCGAACACCGCACCGCCAACTACACCTGGTGTCGAGCCTGCGCCCGCGCAGTCCCGCCTGACCGCCCGCTTGATGTACGAGCTGCTGCTGGGCGAAATGCTCTTCAACGACGGCGACCCCCAGATGGGCACCGCCTACATGCTGGATGCCGCGCGGCGCACCGGGGACGGTGCCTTGTTCAAGCGCGCCGCCGAAATGGCGGTGCAATCTCGCTCGGGCCAGGCGGCGCTGGAGGCCACGCGAACCTGGCGCCAGTCGCAACCGGGCTCGGTGGAAGCCAGCCGTTACGAGCTGCAGGTGTTGATTGCGCTGGGCAAGGTGGCCGACACCGAAGCCCCGTTGCGCGGCCTGATGTCGTCGCTGCCCGCCGCCGAGAAGGAGTCGATCGTCCTGGCCCTGCCCGCGCTCTATCAGCGCGTGGCCGACAAGGCGGCGGCGGCGCAAGCGGTGGAGCGCGCCCTGACGGACGCGCTGAAGGACCCGACCCTGGCCCCCGCCGCCTGGACCACCGTCGGCCGCCTGCGCGCCCAGGCCGGCGACCAGGCCGGTGCATTTGCCGCCGCCACCCTGGGCCGGGCGGCGAACGAGCGGTCGGAGTGGCCGGCCCTGCTGTCGCTGCAATTGCTGGCCACCGGGGAGACACGGGCTGAGCCCCTGGTGCGCGACTACCTGGCCACCCCGGATGCCAAGCCCGAGGTGCAGATCGGCTACGCCCGCGCCCTGAACGAGGCGGGGCGGATTCCCGAAGCCCTGGCACAACTGGAAAACCTGACCACCCGGCTTCCCGGCTATCCCGAGGGCTGGTTGGTCCATGGCGCCCTGCTGGCCGACGAACGCCAGGATGCAGAGGCCGAAACGGTGTTGTCGCGCTATCTGGCGCTTGCGAACGACGCCGCCGACCCCGAGACCGGCGCCGACCGCGCGGCCGGCCGTGACCGTGCCCGCCTGATGCTGGCGCGGCTGGCCGAACGGCGGGGTGATTACGCCGCTGCGGATCAGCTGCTGGCGCAGGTCCGATCGCCCGACGAGGCGCTGGCGGTGCAGACGCGGCGCGCCAACATCCTGGCGCGGCAGGGCCGCCTGGAGGAAGCGCGCGAGGCCATCCGGGCCGTACCCGAGCGGCGCTCCGGCGATGCGCGCCTGAAAGTACTGGCCGAGGCCCAGCTCCTGCGCGACCACCAGCAGGCGCCGGCAGCGTACGCCTTGCTCAGCGCGGAACTGGCCAAGGATCCGGACGACGAGGCCTTGCTCTACGACACCGCCATGGCCGCCGAGCGCGTGGACCGCATGGACGACATGGAGCGGCTGATGCGCCGGCTCATCGCGCTCAAGCCCGATGCGCACAGCGCCTACAACGCCCTGGGCTACTCCCTGGCCGATCGCGGCCTGCGCCTGACCGAGGCCAAGGCCTTGATCGAAAAGGCCGTGCAGATGGCGCCGGACGACGCCTACATCCAGGACAGCCTGGGTTGGGTCGAATTCCGCCTGGGACGCCCGCAGCAGGCGCGTCAGATCCTCGAAGCCGCGTACCGCAAGCGCCCGGATGCCGAGATCGCGGCCCACCTCGGCGAGGTGCTGTGGGTGCTGGGCGAGCAGGACGCCGCCCGCCGCGTCTGGCGTGAAGGCCAACGCCTGGACGCCAGCAACGAAACCCTGACCAAGACCCTCAAGCGCCTTCAGGTGTCTCTGTGATCGCCGGCCTCCGTGCCGGCGCGCGCAAGACCGCCCTTCTCGCCGGACTGGGCTGCGCCGCGCTGCTGTCGGCTTGCGCCACGGCCCCCGTGCCGCGTCCGACCGCCGAGGAAACCAGCCCACGCATCTGGAACGGCCGCCTGGCCTTGCGCGTGGAGTCCGAACCACCGCAGTCGTTTTCAGCCGGTTTCACCCTCAGCGGCACGGCCGACGAAGGAGAGCTGAGCCTGGCCTCACCCCTGGGCAACACCCTGGCCAAGCTGCGCTGGCAAGCCGGCGCAGCCACCCTGCAGCAGGGCGAACAATCGCGCAACTACGCCAGCCTGGACGCCTTGGCCGCCGAAGTCGCCGGCACCAACGTACCGGTCCGCGCGCTTTTCGGCTGGCTGCAGGGCGACCCGACCTCGCCCCCTGGCTGGAGCGCCGACCTGGGCCGCTTGCACGACGATGGCCGACTCACCGCCCGGCGCCTGATGCCGCTGCCCACGGCCGAACTGCGGCTGGTCCTTGACCGTTGAATGCCCTGTAGGCCATGCGTGCTCTTCATGACGTGCCAGCGCCCGCCAAGCTGAACCTGTTCCTGCACATCACGGGCCGGCGCTCAGACGGCTACCACCTGCTGCAGTCGGCCTTCATGCTCATCGACTGGTGCGATACCCTGCATTTCGAGCGCCGCACCGACGGCGCGGTTTCGCGCGAGGACCTCGGCGCGGCGCTGCCCCCCGACGACCTGATCACCCGCGCCGCGCGGGCCCTGCAGGCCGCCACCGGCTGCACGCTGGGGGCCCACATCGGTGTCCTCAAAAGCATTCCCGCGCAGGCCGGCATGGGTGGCGGCTCGTCCGACGCGGCCAGTGCCCTGCTGGCGCTGAACCGGCTGTGGTCGCTGGGATTGAGCGCCGCCGAACTGGCACACATCGGCCTGACGCTGGGCGCGGACGTGCCTTTTTTCATCCACGGCGGCCACGCCTGGGTCGAAGGCATCGGCGAGCGCCTGACGCCGCTGACACTGCCCAAGGCACGCTTTGTTGTGGCGAAGCCGCCGCAAGGCATCGAGACGGCGGCTATTTTTACGGCACCGGACCTGAAGCGAGACTCCGAGCCTGCTATACTCTCAGGCTTTGCTGCAGATATGTACGGCTTTGGCCGCAACGACCTGCAACCGGTTGCCGAGCGGCTTTGTCCGCAGGTATCCCAGGGACTTGAGTTGCTCGCGCGACACGGTCTTGTGGGCAGAATGACCGGCTCAGGCAGCGCGGTGTTTGCACGGGTGCCGGAAGCGGCCGCCGCACAGGTGGCTGGCATCACGGCCCCGTCGGACTGGCAAGTACGTGTGTGCGGCAATTTGGAGCATCACCCGCTTCTCGGGTGGACTTCAAAGGATGGTTGAAGGTGCCGGGCCCGAAAGGGCCCGCTACCGTGTAGGGGAGTCGCCAAGTTGGTCAAGGCACCGGATTTTGATTCCGGCATGCGAGGGTTCGAGTCCTTCCTCCCCTGCCAAATGACTGTTCCGGAGCAGGCGCCGACTGGCGCGGCGGCCGGGTTCTGTCGCTCCGTCACTGTGATCCTCCGGAACGCGCATGCAACCCTCCTCTCCCTCTGACTTTCTGGTGTTCACGGGCAACGCCAACCCGGCGCTGGCCGCTGAAATCGCCAGAAGCCTGGACATCACGCTGGGCGCGGCCGACGTCGGCCGTTTCTCCGACGGTGAAGTCACGGTCGAGATCAAGCAGAACGTGCGTGCGCGCGACATCTTCGTCCTGCAATCGAACTGCGCGCCGACCAACGAGAACCTGATGGAGCTGCTGATCATGGTCGACGCGCTCAAGCGCGCCTCGGCCGAACGCATCTGCGCCGTCATCCCCTACTTCGGTTACGCCCGCCAGGACCGCCGCCCGCGCTCCACCCGCGTGCCAATCTCGGCCAAGGTGGTGGCCAACATGCTGCAGGCCGTGGGCGTCAACAGCGTGCTCACCATGGACCTGCACGCCGACCAGATCCAGGGCTTCTTCGACATCCCGGTCGACAACATCTACGCCTCGCCCGTGCTGCTCGGCGATCTGCGCCAGAAGAACTACGACGACCTGCTGGTCGTCAGCCCCGACGTCGGTGGCGTGGTGCGCGCGCGCGCCCTGGCCAAGCAGCTGGGCTGCGACCTGGCCATCATCGACAAGCGTCGCCCCAAGGCCAACGTGAGCGAGGTGATGCACGTCATCGGCGATATCGAGGGCCGCAACTGCGTCATCATGGACGACATGATCGACACCGCCGGCACCCTGGTGAAGGCGGCCGAGGTGCTCAAGGAGCGCGGCGCCAAGAAGGTGTACGCCTACTGCACGCACCCCATCTTCTCCGGCCCCGCCATCGAGCGCATTGCCAAGGGCAGCGCGCTGGATGAGGTGGTGGTCACCAACACCATTCCGCTCAGCGACGCCGCGTCGCACTGCGGCAAGATTCGCCAGCTCTCGGTGGCGCCGCTGGTGGCGCAGACCATTGCGCGCATCGCGCGTGGCGAATCGGTGATGAGTTTGTTCCAGGACCAGGAAAACCTGTTCTAAGGAACCTTCAGCGGCCGCGCTCCAGCCCTTGCAAGGGCTAGGCTCGCGGTCTTTTTCAAAACAGAGCCGCACTGGTCGCGGTCGGCTCACAAGGAGTTAAGTATGAAATTCGTCGCTTTTGAGCGCAGCAAGCAGGGTACGGGTGCGAGCCGCCGTCTCCGCAATGCCGGCAAGGTGCCTGGCATTGTCTACGGTGGTGAGGGCGAGCCCCAGATGATCGAACTTGATCACAACGCACTGTGGCAAGCCATCAAGAAAGAAGCCTTCCACTCGTCCGTGCTCGACATGGACCTGGGCGGCAAGTCTAGCCAGGTGCTGCTGCGCGACCTGCAAATCCACCCGTTCAAGCAACAGGTGCTGCACATCGACTTCCAGCGCGTGTCGGCCAAGCAGAAGATCCACATGAAGGTTCCGCTGCACTACAACGGCGAGGAAGAGTCGCCCGCGGTCAAGTTGGGCAAGGCCCTGGTCAACCACGTCGTGACCGAACTTGAAGTGTCCTGCCTGCCGGCCGACCTGCCCGAGGCCATCAACATCGATTTGTCGGCGCTGGAAAAAGGCAGCACGCTCACGCTCAAGGACGTCCAGTTGCCCAAGGGCGTGGAAGCCGTGCTGCACGGCCACTCGGCCGAGGACATGGTGCTGGTCTCCGTCGTGATGCCGGCCGCCGAGCAGTCTGCCGAAGACGCCGCCGCCGCTGACGCCGCCGCCCCGGCCGCTGAAGGCGACAAGAAGTGATGTCCGGCGCCCCAGCGGCGCCGCACACCCCACTTCTTCAACGGCCCGCTCCTGGCGGGCCGTTTTCATTGGGCAAGGATAATCCCGCACCATGATCAAACTCTTCGTCGGCCTCGGCAACCCTGGCCCCGAGTACGAAGCCACGCGCCACAACGCCGGCTTCTGGTGGATCGACGCCGTCGCCCGCACGCTGGGCGTGCAGCTGGTGGCCGAGCGCGGCTATCACGGCCTGGTGGCGCGCGCCAACGTGCAGGGTCGCAGCGTCTGGCTGCTGGAGCCGCAGACCTTCATGAACCTCTCCGGCCAGTCGGTCGCGGCGCTGGCGCGCTTCTACAAGATCGCGCCCGAGGAAATCCTGGTCGCCCACGACGAGCTGGATCTGCCCCCCGGTCAGGCCAAGCTCAAGCAGGGCGGCGGCCACGCTGGTCACAACGGCCTGCGCGACATCCACGCCAAGCTGGGCAGCAGCGACTACTGGCGCTTGCGCTTAGGGGTCGGCCACCCGGGGCAGAAGTCCGAAGTGGTCGGCTGGGTGCTGCGCAAGGCCCCGCTCGACGAGCGCATCGCGCTGGAGCAGGCCATCGACCGCGGCGTGAAGGCCTTTGCCGACCTGGCCGCCGGCGAGATGACCCGCGCCACCCTCACCATCCACACCGACAAGCCGCCGCGACCGAAGCCGCCCAAGCCGGCGCCTGCACCTGCACCTGCACCTGCACCTGCACCTGCACCTGCGCCAGACTTGCCACCGGGCTAAGGCACTGTCGCCAGATCAACCGCCACCAGAGGCGGTTTGACAGCCGCCGCCGACCATGACGGCGCAGCCGAATGACCCGTTACATTGGAATCGCAATACATACATGGTCCGTTCAAGACGCGAAAGCGCGCTTCAGTGAGTTTCAGGAGGCGTGCCTGTCAGAGGGGCCGCAGATGGTGACCAGGCGAGGCGCCGAGACCGCAGTACTGGTGCCGGTGCAAGAGTGGCGCCGTTTGCAGTCTGCGGCGCGCCCGTCCTTGAAGCAATTGCTGCTGGCTGACCATGCCCGCGCCGACTTGACCGTGCTCGCGCGCGGTCAAGTCAAGCGCCGCCCCGCGGAGCCCATGCAGTGACCAGCGCCTATCTGCTCGACACCGACGTGGTGTCCGAGCTGCGCAACCCGCGCCCCCACGGGGGCGTTGTCGCTTGGCTGGAGTCGATTGATGACGCCCAACTCTACGTGTCCGCCCTCACCTTGGGCGAAATCCAGGCCGGTATCGAATTGACGCGGCAGCAAGCCCCAGAGAAAGCCCAGGACATCGAGGCGTGGCTGGAGTTGGTCGCCGCGGCCTACAACGTTTTGGCCATGGATGCGGCGACCTTCAGGACTTGGGCGCGGCTGATGCATCGCAAGTCCGACACGCTCTACGAAGACGCCATGATCGCTGCCACGGCACAAGTGCATGGATTGACCGTTGCCACAAGAAACGTAGCCGACTTCCATGTGGTGGGGATTGAAGTCTTCAATCCCTTCGCTCACAGGTGAGTCCGAAATTTTCGGACGGATCACGCCTGAGTTAAGGCGCTGTGCGGCGGGGTACGCGCTACTGCATGAGCCGAGCCACGAAGCAGGTTCGACAACGGATAGGCGGTGATGTGCTGCGCTTGACGGACGTCTCGCATTATTTGTACAATAACGCGTACATGTACAACCGAGGTGAAGTGATGGACGCCATTACCTACAGCGCCGCCCGAGCGAACCTGGCCAAGACCATGGATCGCGTGTGCGAAGACCACGAGCCTTTGATCATTACCCGCAACGGTGAGCAATCCGTGGTCATGGTCTCACTGGACGACTTCAAGGCGCTTGAAGAGACAGCATACCTGCTGCGCAGCCCGGCAAATGCAAAGCGCCTGTTGGCTGCTGTGAGTCAGTTGTCCGAAGGCAAGGGCCAAGAGAGGGCTTTGGTCAAGTGAAGCTGATCTTCTCTGATTCGGCCTGGGATGACTACCTGTATTGGCAGAAGCACGATCGGAAGATGGTCGAGCGCATCAACAAGCTCATTCAGGAAGTGAAGCGAGAGCACTTCTCGGGAGTAGGCAAGCCTGAGCCGCTGAAGCATGCCCTGTCTGGGTTCTGGTCCAGACGCATTACCGACGAGCATAGGCTGGTGTATCGAATTGAAGGCGACAGCCTTCTCATTGCACAGCTGCGATACCACTACTGAACGCTCACTCGCCGCCTATTGAGTCGGCATCAACGAACTTGAAATTTTCTACGGCTTTCCCCTCGGGAAGTGAAGTTCAAGATAAATGATGCCGACTCAATAATGCCTGAGTTAAGCCGGCTCGACCGATGTGGTTCCGGTCGGTCCGAGACCGCGAAGCGGGCTCGGCTTGAACGAATTGTTAGCTGCTACTCGTAGTGAGTCCACATGCGCAGCACTTTAACTGTGCGATCAGCCTGCGCGACTTGATACACCAGCCGATGCTGGATATTGATGCGCCTTGAATAGGCGCCCGTCAGATCTCCGACGAGCTTCTCGTAGGGTGGCGGCGTTTGAAAAGGATTTTCTGCAAGGACTGTGAGAAGCGTCCGAGCTTTTTCCTTGAGTCCCGAAGAGGCGAGGTTGTGTGCGTCTTTTTGAGCTTGCTTGGTAAAGACGACGCGCCAACTCACCAGTCGAGCTCCGTGGCGCATGTGTCGACGGGCTCAGCCATGCCGGCCTTGATGGACTCACGCATGCCAGGCACCGACAGCAAGAACAGCGTCTCTTGAATAGCCGCCCAGTCCTCCTCAGCGATGAGGACGGAATTGCTGCGCTTTCCGGAGATGACAATAGGCTCATGCGATTCGGCTGCCTGGTCCATAAGGCGGTAGAGGTTGGCGCGGGCTTCGCTGGCGGAAAGGGTTGTCATGGCAGGCTCCGAGAGGCTTTGTGTAACGTACGCCAAAACGTACGATTATACAAGCGTCTGGTAGCAGCTAACGAATGAAAGGGACTTCCCCGTCCCGAACCAGCCGCGTTGCGGCAAGCGGCAACTGAGTGCCACGATGGGAAGTGCGGTTTCTCATCAACTCATCCGGAAGGGGCAGTCCATGACGATTCTGACCGTTGGTATTGATCTGGCCAAGAGTGTTTTTGCGGTTCACGGGGTAAACGAGGCCGGCAAGGCTGAACTGGTGCGCCCGGCGGTGCCGCGCGACAAGCTGACTGAGCTGATCGCGACGCTGGCGCCCTGCGTGATCGGCATGCAAGCTTGTTCCGGTGCGCACCACTGGGCGCGCCAGTTCGAGGCCCTGGGCCACACCATGCGGCTGATCGCGCCCAAGTTCGTCACGCCGTATCCAAACGCGGTGACCGCTACCTGCGCATGTTGCTCATGCGGGCTGTGGCTGGTGGGGTAACGTGAGCGAAGCGAACCCCACCAGACGCAGGGCGCATGCCGTTGCGGGTCAGGTTGACCGAGGGGTTAGCCCGTATTCTGTGCTGCGAGTCGCGTGATTTGAGTTAGCGATTGTCGAATGCTGCAACCTGAAGGCGTTGACCCTTGATGCAAAGACCAACTTCAAGGTAGCTTGGTGTGGTTGACTCCTCGAGGTAGATCGCACGGTGAAAGTAGAAGGAGCCGGCATGCCGCTGTGCCGAGTTCTCGAGAGCCCGGAAGACCTTGCCTGGCTCCGACCAGCCACGGTTCAGGTCTCGGCGCTGAAGAAAGACGTTGGCCTCTCCTGCGATCACTGCTCCTCCTATTGAATGAGCTATGAAGTGGCCCTTGTCTCTCTCTGAGCCTGCAACTTGGTCCGTCTTCTCCATCCAGCCTCTCAGGCGTCGATCTTCCTTGACGCGCGGAGCCGTACTTGGCTTGGAGAGCCCGTACGCTGCAAACGTACGCATGTATACCCCTGGCGGCTGTGGCCCACGTCCATCACCATGGTCTGCACCTTCAAGATCAACCAGTAAGGCAAAGTCGTTCGCCCACATCTCAGTCGGGTTGATCACCCTCCCTGACTGCTTACGGTAAGCGGAGATCCACGCTGAACTTAGGCGCTGCAGGAAGACTGACCGTGGAGCAGGTAGGCCTGAAGCCTGCAGTTCGGAATCGTATGGCGTGTAGTCGATTCGAGAGTCGGCGGGCAAGACGACATCGGTCAGGAAGGCGAAGTCTGTCATGTGGTCGTGTAAACGGGCTAACGAATGAAAGGGACTTCCCCGTCCTGGGTGATCCGCGCATTTGCGGGGTACGGCATCAAAGTGCCACGATGGGAAGTGCGAACTCTCATCAACTCACTCGTTTGTTGGAAGGGGAAGTCCATGGCAATCGTATCCGTTGGCATCGATCTGGCAAAGAACGTCTTTGCCGTTCACGGCGTTGATGAATCGGGCAGGCCCGCGCTGGTGCGCCCCAGTGTGCCGCGCGCCAAACTGCTCGAACTCATCGCCTCGCTGCCGCCCTGCCTGATCGGCATGGAGGCCTGCTCCGGCGCCCACCACTGGGCGCGCGAGTTTGCGCGGTTCGGCCACACCGTGCGCCTGATGGCGCCCAAGTTCGTCATCCCCTACCGCCTCTCGGGCAAGCGCGGCAAGAACGATGCGGCCGATGCTGCCGCCATCTGCGAAGCCGTCACCCGGCCCAACATGCGCTTCGTACCGGTCAAGAGCCTCGACCAGCAGGGCCAGTTGCTGGTGCACCGCGCACGCCAGGGTTTCGTGGAGCAGCGCACCGCCACGCTCAACCGCATCCGCGGCCTGCTCTCGGAGCTGGGCATCGTGTTGCCCCTCAAGGCCGCCGTCGTGCGTCGCGAAGCTCTAACACGTCTGGAGGAGCTGCCCGGCTGGGCCAACACAGTGATCGGAGACCTGCTGGGTGAGGTCTCCCGTCTCGATGAACGCATCGCGCAGTACGACCAGCACATCAAGGCCATGGCTGGCCAGAGCGCCGAGGCCCAGCGCCTGATGCAGCTCTCGGGTATCGGCGAGACCACCGCCACCGCGCTGTTGAGCACCATCGGCAATGGGCGCGACTTCAAGTGCGGTCGCCAGCTGTGCGCCTGGCTCGGCCTGGTGCCTGGGCAGTACAGCTCGGGCGGCAAGCAGCGCCTGGGGCGCATCACCAAGGCCGGTGACCCGTACCTGCGCAGCCTGCTGGTGCTCGGTGCCCGGGCGGTGCTGGCTGCAGCGAAGAACAAGAGCGATGCGATCAGCCGCTGGGCCACCGCGCTGGCGCAGCGGCGCGGCTACTGGAAGGCCGTGGTCGCCATCGCGGCCAAGAACGCCCGCATGTGCTGGACGGTGCTCAGTCGAGGCGAGGACTTCCGGCTGCCGGCCTGATCGAACGACAGCGCAAGACAGAGTTTCAGAGAGAGATTTCCACCACCGCGTGCAGCCAGCGTTGATGAGTCAGGGTTGGACCTACGCGGGGCGTGACCGATTAACTCAAGGAGTCCAGGGCCGGCGGCAACGCTGACCATCCTCGGCTAACGAATGGGTCCCCCGCGCGCGTCTTTCATCAGGGTCCGCTGCTATTCAAGCAGCATCGATGACCGTTTGTAGTTTCGCTGTCCGCATCCCTTGCTCGCTGAGCAATCAGGGCTGGCCGCTGAGGTTGGAAATCGAACACCGTCAGAACGCATTCCGTGATCCATCGCTTCGCGATGCATCACGGTTGGATCGGTGTTTGACTTCCGGGGGGAAGCCCTTGTAGCAGAGTTAACCGGGCGACGACGGGTGGACGCCTTGCCCGCGAGGCGCAGGATAGACAGAGAGCGCCTCGCGGGCAAGGTGGCCAGCCGTTGGCGCTCCGGTTGAACGACCTGTTAGGGCGCACGGCTGTTCTTCGGCATCTCTTCTGCTTCGCCTTCATCCGCGGAAGGCCTGAGATTCGAAAGAATTGACTGAATGTCATCAGGTTGAAGTGCCCAGCGATAAGCAGGATGAACCTCCCACTCGAAACCAAATTCTCCGGCCACGCCAGAAAGATATCTGTTCTCTTCAAAGTACTTTCGTAGAATCAGGCCCTGCTTGAGTTCTTTACGTGCAGTGAGAAAGTTGATCTTGTAAAGAAAGCCGGCAAGTTCTTTTTCAGAAGCGGGCTTCCCGTTCTGAAAAAAGAACTTCCCTTGCAAGCTGACAGAATGCAGTTTCTTGAGCAGACCGTCGGTATTGTATATATATGCGTCTTGAGCAGTCTTCTCACGCTTATTTGGCTTCATCCCGAAAATCAATCGATCGAGATGCGGTAGTTCGGTTCTATACTCGTTGATCGTATCTTGAACTCGACCTTGCGAGTATTCTTCAAAGATGGCTTGAAAGTCCTGTGACTGGATCTTGTCCACCTTCCGTTTCTGGGCACTCTCGCAGCTAACGTACATAGCTTCACGAGATCTCGGGGGCGTTTTCGAACAAGCGTCATTAGCATTCGATAGGATGGAATATCTGACCAGATTCCTCTCCCCAAGAATCGCCCTTCCATAATCTTGTTCAGTGAGAGCGCCAGTTCGCCTTGACTTTTCTTAACTAGATCCGCTTCTTTCGCCGTCTTGCCGAAGAACGTCTCAATGCGCTTTGCAAACATCGCGAGAATTTCATGGTTGGTCCAGCTGTACCAAACAACAGACCCTTCAATCTTATCTGTCGATTCGTCTGAAGTTCTTACTAGAAAGTACACATCCGAGCGCAGCGCAATCTTAAATCGAACGGTTGGATTATCCTTAGCAATGTCTCTAGCAGCATTGAGAAGTGCGGACATCTTTCTGATATCTGCCTTGGTTCCTTCCCAGCCACGATCAAGATCATCCAGATAGACGTTTACAGAGCTATCGGCAATTAGACGTTTGGAGAGCGCTCGTTGCGTGTCAGAAAGCTGCTTGGGAGCTCCGTAGACCCTAACCGTGTCGGTGAGAAAGCTTGCAATCTTCCCGCCGTACATCTTAAGCTTTCCGATGCCGCTTCCGTCATCATGAATTCCAAGAAGCGCAAATGCCTTTTGAACGATAATTTCCGTAATTCCAATCTTCCATTGCTGAATGAGTCTGTTGAAGTCCGCTTCGTCTGCTTTCAGGTTCGTAATGTCGCTTGGCTGAATCAAGAGTGGGATACTTCCCGATTCCATGTCTTCTTGAATTGCGATCGTGACCAGCGCTGACTTGCCGATTCCCTTGTGGCCAACAATTATTCTGAGCGGTAGCTTTGCCGTAACGCTTTCGTAGATTTCGCCTGGCGGTCTCAACTCTGAAGTGCAACACCCTCACCGAGGGTAAGTTGCCGAGATGGGATCACGATACACGCACTTGCAGCCAGAAGAGCGCATCACGCTGGCGTCGCTGCACCAGCAGGGTTTGAGTCAGAGGGCCATTGGCGCGTTACTGGGTCGCAGCCCCAGCACCATCAGCCGCGAACTTCGTCGCAACCACTGTGCACTCGGCTACGCCAGCCGGCCTGCGCAGACCGCTTGTGAGCAGCGGCGTCTGGCCGCGCG
>JAIUOM010000086.1 GCA_020161215.1 Pseudomonadota bacterium | reverse complement strand
CGGTGGCCAGGCGCGTGCCCATCTCCAGGCGGTAGGGCTGCATCCAGTCCAGCGGGCGCAGCACGCCATACAGGCCGCTCAGGATGCAGACCTGCCCCTGCAGCCAACCCAGCTCATCCGGCGTCAGGGTGCGCGCCTGCAGGCCGCCGTACACGTCGCCATTGAAGGCCAGCACCGCCTGGCGAGAGTTGCGCGCCGTGAAGCGCGGGCGCCAAGCGGCGTAGCGCGCCACGTTCAGGCTGGCCAGGGGATCGCTCAGGTGCATCAGCTCGGCGATCTGCTGGGGCGAGCGCTCGCGCAGCACGGCGATCAGCTCGGCCGCCTGCTTGGCGAACAGCGGCGCCGTGTGCGGCAGCTCGTCCGGCACGGGCGTTTCGTAATCCAGCGCCTTGGCCGGGGACAATAGGAACAGCATGCTGCCGATTTTGTACCAAGACGCGCACCTGATCGCCATCGACAAGCCGGCCGGGCTGCTGGTGCACCGCACCGGCCTGGACGCCGCCGAGACGCGCTTTGCCGTGCAACTGCTGCGCGAGCAGATCGGCCGCCCGGTCTGGCCCGCGCACCGGCTCGACAAGGGCACCAGCGGCGTGCTGCTGTTCGCGCTGGATCGGGACACGGCCAGCGCGCTCGGCCAGGCCTTTGAGCACGGCGGCCAGCTCGACAAGACCTACCTGGCCATGGTGCGCGGCTGGCCGGACGAGGCGGGCCTGATCGACCACCCGCTCAAGCGCCTGCCCGACGACGCACGCGCCACGGCCCGCGCCCTGGAGGTGCAGCCCGCGCGCACCCGCTACCGCACGCTGGCGCGCCACACCCTGCCGGTGCCACACGGCGCCTTTGCCGCCACGCGCTGCGCCCTGCTGGAACTGCGGCCCGACACCGGCCGCCGCCACCAACTGCGCCGCCACTGCAAGCACATCGCCCACCCCATCATCGGCGACGCCACGCACGGCAAGGGCCCGCTGAACCGCGCGCTGGCCGACTGGCTGGGCGTGCGGCGGCTGTGGCTGCACGCCGCCGAACTGGCGCTGACCCACCCGGTGAGCGGCCAGCCCCTGCGCATCACCGCCCCGCCCGGCGACGAGTGGGCGTGCTGGGGGCAGGCGGGCGCCGAACCGCGCCCCTGAAGCCATGCGTTGACCTGTCTCAGAGGGTCGTGATATTTGCTATATTTATTATAGCTATAAACGATTTATCCACGCCGACATTTGGCCAATAATCTGCCTCAAACAGACTTCGCCGCCATCAAAACGGAGAAAGACGCCGTCAGGCGCTTCGGTGGGCGCCCATCCGCCGCCCCTGCATCCACCAGGCCAGCGCCGCCAGCAAAAAACCCGGCAAGAAGAACCAGTATTTGCTCGGCCGGTCGGTCGGCACCTGCACGTGGGAGATGTCCCAGCCCTGCTCGAAGCCGGCCTTCTTGGCGCGCGAGCCGAACTTCACCGCGCCCACCTGCAAATCGTCGCCCAGCGGCATCAGCAAGAGCCCGGCCTCGGACAGGCGCGCGCGCCCGTCCTTGCCCTTGTCGCCCAGTTGCACCGACACGGTCTTTTCGACCGCCTCGCCCTCCAGCGTGGTGCCCTTGATCAGCATCACCACCGTGCCGTCGCCGCGCATGCCCTGCGCGACGTCGAACACCTGGGTGGCGGGCTCGGTCTTGAACTCGGGCGCGAGCATGTCCATGAAGAAACCGGGGCGAAACAGCATCACCACGGCCACCGACAGGATCAAGAATTCGGCCCACTTCATGCGCACGCGCAGCCAGCCCAGCGTGAGCGCGGCAAAGATCAGCATCGCCAACGTGCTGGCCGTGACCACCAGCACCAACTCGGCCCAGCCGTGCACGTCGATCAGCAGCAGCTGCGGGTTGAAGATCCAGATGAAGGGCAGGATCACCGTGCGCAGCGCGTACAGCGCGCCCTGCACGCCGGTGGCGATGGCGTCCTCGCCCGAAATCGCCGCCGCGGCAAAGGTCGCCAGCCCCACCGGCGGCGTGATGTCGCCCATGATCCCGTAGTAGAAGACGAACAGGTGCACCGCCACC
Source organism: Pseudomonadota bacterium (assembly GCA_020161215.1). Taxonomy (GTDB): domain Bacteria; phylum Pseudomonadota; class Gammaproteobacteria; order Burkholderiales; family Burkholderiaceae_C; genus Ottowia. The sequence goes on along the minus strand of JAIUOM010000086.1, from coordinate 15,884 downwards.
AGCGGGATCACCAGGCCAGCCTGCGCGCCCAGCTCCACCACCACCGGCGCCATCAGCGTGGCCACCAGCACGTAGTTGGCGGTGGTCGGCACGCCCATGCCCAGCACCAGGCAGACGAAGGCGATGAACAGCAGCATGGCCATCACATTGCCTTGCGAGACGAACTCGACAAACTCGGTCATGCGCAGGCCCAAACCCGTGAGCGTGATGGCGCCGACGATGATGCCGGCCGTGGCGGTGGCCACGCCAATGCCGATCATGTTGCGTGCGCCGTCGTTGAAGCCCAGCACCACGGCGCGCGCGCCGGCCGCCCAGGCCCCCGGCACGCGCACGCCGCGCCAGCCGTGGATGAGCGGGTACTGCGTCAGCATCAGCGCGATCAGCGCCGTCACCGCCCAGAAGGCGGCCAGCGCGGGCGACATCTCCTCGACCATCAGGCACCAGATCAGCACGCCAATCGGGATCAGGTAATGCAGCCCGGCGCGCACGGTGGGCCAGGTTTCCAGGGGCTCGGGGTGGTGGATGTCGATGTCCTGGGGCAAATCGGGGCAACTGGCCGCCTGCTTGAGCGCGTACAGGTACAGCGCCAGCACCGTGCCGCCCACCGCCCAGGGCGCGGCCGCGCCCAGGTGGGCCTGCAAGAAGCTCAGCAGGTAGTACAGCACGCCGACCACCACGGCCGAGCCGCTGAGGCCGATCAGCGTGCGCAGCACCCGGTCGCGCCAGGGCCGGTGCACGCGCACGGCGGCCGGCTGCAGATCCAGCTTGAGCGCCTCCAGGTGCACGATGTAGAGCAAGCCGATGTAGGACAGCGAGGCCGGCAGGAAGGCATGCCGCACCACGTCGGAATACGGGATGCCGACGTACTCGACCATCAAAAAGGCCGCCGCCCCCATCACCGGCGGCATGATCTGGCCGTTGACCGAGGACATGGTTTCGATGGCCCCGGCCTTGACGCCGCCGTAGCCGGCCTTCTTCATGAGCGGAATGGTGAAGATGCCGCCCGAGACCACGTTGGACACCGACGAGCCGGAGATCATGCCGTTCAGCGCCGACGACACCACCGCCACCTTGGCCGGCCCGCCGCGCATGTGGCCCAAGGCGGCAAAGCTGACTTGCATCATGTAGTTGCCACCGCCCGCCCGGTCAAGCAGCGCGCCAAACAGCACGTAGACGAAGATGGTGCTGGCCGACACGCCCAGCGCGATGCCGTACACCCCCTCGGTGGTCAGCCACATGTGCGAAAGCAGGCGGTTCAGCGACGCGCCCTTGTGCGCCAGCACGTCGGGCAGCCAGGGCCCGCCCATGCAGTAGGCGATGAACAGCACGGCCAGCGCCGCCATCGGCCAGCCGACGGCGCGGCGCGTGGCCTCCAGCAGCAACAGCATGCCGACGACGGCGACCACGATGTCCTGCGTGCTGGGCTGGCCAGGGCGCTGCGCCAACTCGCGGTAGAACAGCATCAGGTAGGCACCGGCAAAGGCGCCCACCGCCGCCAACACCCAGTCGAGTGCGGGCACGTGGCGGCGTGGCGAGCTGCTGAAGGCCGGATAGGCCAGGAAAGCCAGCGCCAGCGCAAAAGCCAGGTGGATGGCGCGCGCCTCGGTGTCGTTCAGCACGCCAAAGCCCAGCGCAAAAGGCAGCGGCGAGGCGTACCAGTACTGGAACAGCGCCCACACCAGCGCCAGGCCAAAGATCAGCCGCGCCGTGAAGCCGCCGGGCTGGCGCCCGCCGGTGTCGGTCTCGGCCACCAGCTGCTGCAGCGCCTTGGGGGCCTTCTCGATGTCGGTGGCCATGCTCAGGCGCTGCCGATAACTACTAAATTGATAGCTGCACTGGATGTATTCACGCCGGCCTCCGCTTGTTTTTATTCAAATCTTGGGCTGGGGGGCAAAAAAAGGGGCGAAGTCGCCTTCGCCCAAAAACTCTTACCCCAGGAAACTCTCTTCTGACTCAGGTTTGGCGCCTCACTTCAGCCAGCCTTTTTCCTTGTAGTAACGCGCCGCGCCGTCGTGCAGCGGCGCGGACAGGCCGTTCTTGATCATGTCCTCGGGCTTCAGGTTGGCCAGCGCCGGGTGCAGTTTCTTGAATTCGTCGAAGTTGTCGAACACCGCCTTGGTCACGGCGTAGATGGTGTCGGCCGGCGTCTTGGCGGAGGCCACCACGGTGGCCACCACGCCGTAGGTGGGGGTGGCCTGCGGGTTGTTGGGGTACAGGCCGGCGGGGATGGTGACCTTGGCGTAGTAGGGCTTGGCCTCGACCAGCTTGTCGATCACCGGGCCGGTGAGCGGCACCAGCTTGGCGCCGCAAGTGGTGGTCGGGTCCTGGATGTTGGCGCTGGGGTGGCCGACGCCGTAGTAAAAGCCGTCGATCTTGCCGTCGCACAGCGCGGGGCCGTGCTCATCGGCCTTCAGCTCGGAGGCCAGGGAAAAGTCGCTCATCTTCCAGCCCAAGGCCGCGAGCAGCTCTTCCATCGAGGCGCGGGTGCCCGAGCCGGGGTTGCCGACGTTGAAGCGCTTGCCCTTGAAATCCTCGAACTTGGTGATGCCCGCCTCCTTGCGTGCCACCACCGTGAAAGGCTCGGGGTGCACGGCAAACACCGCGCGCAGATCAGCCACCGGGCCGTCCTTGAACTGGTTGACGCCCTTGGTGGCGTTGTACTGCACGTCGGACTGGGCGAACCCCAGGTCCAGCTCGCCGGCCTTGATGGTGTTGACGTTGAACACCGAGCCGCCGGTGGATTCGACCGAGCAGCGGATGCCATGCTTGGCGCGGTCCTTGTTGACCAGGCGGCAGATGGCGCCGCCGGCCGCGTAGTAAACGCCGGTGACGCCCCCCGTGCCGATGGTGACGAACTTTTGCTGCGCCGTGGCGGGCGCGGCCAGCAGCGCCGTGGCGACGGCGCCGGCCAGGGCCAGGCCCTGGGCGAGGGGACGGATCTTCATGGGAAGGCACCTCCTGGAAAAAGGGACGGTGGTGGGTCAGGCCTGCGCAAGCGCCGCATCGACAGCCGCCGCCAGGCGGTCCACGATCTGCGCCAGCTCGTCCTCGGTGGCGATGAAAGGCGGCGCCAGCAGGATGTGATCACCATAGCGGCCGTCCAGCGTGCCGCCCATGGGATAAACCAGCAGGCCCCGCTCGAAGGCCGCCGCCTTGACCTGGGCGTGCAGGCGTCGGGCCGGATCGAAAGGCGCCTGGCTGGCGCGCGCCTGCACCAGCTCCAGGCCCCAGAACAGGCCGCGCCCGCGGATATCGCCCACGTGCGCATGGTTCTGGAACTTTTCGGCCAGAAGCCGGCGCAGCAATAGCCCATCGCGCTGCACTTTTTGTAGCAAGCCAGCGCGCTCGATGACCTGCTGCACGGCCAGCGCGGCGGCGCAGGCCACGGCGTGGCCCAGGTAGGTGTGGCCGTGCTGAAAAAAACCGCTGCCTCCCGACAGGGCCTGCACGACGCGGCCGTGCGCCAGCACCGCGCCAATCGGCTGGTAGCCCCCGCCCAGGCCCTTGGCGATGGTCATCAGGTCGGGCACCACGCCCTCTTGCTGGCAGGCGTGCAGACTGCCGGTGCGGCCCATGCCGCACATCACCTCGTCCAGGATCAGCAGCACGCCGTGCCGGTCGCAGACGGCGCGCACGGCCTTGAAATAGCCCGGCACCGGCACCAGCACGCCAGCTGTGGCGCCACCCACGGTCTCGGCCACAAAACCCAGCACCTTGCCGGGCCCGATGCGCTGGATGGTCTCGTCCAGCTCACGCGCCAAGCGCTGGCCGTACTGCTCGGGGGTTTCGCCGTCGTGCCGATCTCGGTAGGGGTAGCACGGCGCCACGTGGGTCACGTCGATCAGCAGGGGCGCGAACTGCTGGCGGCGCCAAGCGTTGCCGCCGACGGCCAGCGCGCCCAGGGTGTTGCCGTGGTAGCTCTGGCGCCGGGCGATGAAGTGGCTGCGCTCGGACTGGCCGATTTCCAGTGCGTACTGGCGCGCCATCTTCAGCGCCGCCTCCACCGCCTCGGAACCGCCGCTGACGAAGTACGCGTGGCTGATGCCCTCGGGCGCCGTGCGCACCAGCTGCGAGGCCAGCTGCTCGGCCACCTCGGTGGTGAAAAAACTGGTGTGGGCGTAGGCCAGGCGGTCGATCTGCGCGTGCATGGCGGCCAGCACCTCGGGGTGGCCATGGCCCAGGCAGGACACCGCCGCCCCGCCCGAGGCGTCGAGGTAGCGCTGGCCGCTGGCGTCTTCCAGCCACAGGCCCTGCCCGCGCACGGCCGCCGGCGGTGTGTGGTGCAGGTGGCGATGGAATACCTGGGTGGAGGTGGACATGGCGAATCTCCGGCACCCCGTCTGAGGCGGGGTCAAGCCATTGTGGAGCGCGCCCGACCCGGCTTCAAGCGGGAAACACCCGGGCGCCGCCGCTCACACCCCGCCGCTCACACCCCGTTGTGCACGTGCGTGTCGTCGCGCCGCAGCACGCCCTTGCCGAACAGCGGCGCCAGGATCAGCGCCAGCCAGGCGGTCCAGGTCAGGTCGGGCCGGTGCTGGCCGTGCAACTGGTGCAAGATGGGGGAGCTGTCCAGCCAGGCCTGGAAGTCGGCGTGGCGCATGGTCTCGACGTCGAGCAACTGGTACTTGATCATCACCTTGGCCGCGTACAGCGCATGCTGCGCCGGATGGTCGTGGAACTGGGCGATGCGCGCGCGCGCCTGCGCCAGCGCCGCGCGGATGGCGCCGCCCTGGCGCCCGAACGGCGCGCCGTGGCCGGGAATCACCAGGTCCGGGTCGAGCTGCTCGATCAGCGCCAGGGTGTCGGTGAAGGGCGCGAAGCCGTCGCTGCCGTCGATGTGCGGAAAGATGATGCCCACGCCGTGCTCCCACATGGCGTCGCCCGAGATCAACACCCCGTGCTCGGGCTGAAACAGCAGCACGGCCAGCGCGTCGTGCCCGGGGGCGGCGTGCAGCTGCCAGTCGAGCGCGCCCAGGCGCACGCTCTGGCCCGGCACCAGCGCGTGCTGGGCGGTGAAGCGCGCGCAGCGCTGGGTGGTGGTGCCAAAGGTCAGGGCGTCCTCGTCCCAGGCCAGCACGTGGGCCAGCGAGGGCTCGGGCACCCAGGTGCGGGCGTCGGGCCAGGCCTGCTGCAGCGCGCCGGTGCCGCCGCAGTGGTCGCTGTGCAAATGGGTGTGGGCGATGTCGATCAGGGCCTGCCCGTCCAGCGCCTCGCGCACCAGGCGCACGGTGTCGTCGGCGTGCTTGACGTGGCCGGTGTCGATCAGCGCCGGGGCCTCGCCCAGGCACAGCACGTTGTTGGAAGACAGCCAGTCGCGCTGGAACACACGCAGGGAGGAAGGCAAGGCAGGCATCGGCGGACTCGGGCGGGTCGGGAAACCCCAAGGTTAACGCGCTGGGGCCGACCGCGCCGCGCGCAGGCCGAGCAGTTGCGCCAGCACCGCCACCGCCAGCTCGGCCGGCCGCTTGCCGCCCACGCCAGGCAAGCCGATCGGGCTGGTCACGCCGGCCAGTTCCTCGGGCGTGAAGCCGCGCGCGGCCAAGCGGTGCTGAAAACCGGCCCACTTGCTGCGGCTGCCGATCAGCCCGATGAAGGGCAGATCGCCGTGCGCGCGCTGGCGCGCCAGGCAGGCGCGCAGGATGTCGAAGTCCTCGGCGTGGCTGAAGCTCATGATCAGCACGTGGCTGCCGGCCGCCAGCCCGGGCACGGCGGCCTGCACCGGCTCGGACGGCTCGCGGCACACGCCCGGCGGCACGGCGTCGGGGAAGATGTCCGCGCGGCTGTCCACCCAGGTCAGGCGCAGCGGCAAGCCCTCGGCCAGCCGCACGATGGCGCGCCCCACGTGCCCGGCACCGAACAAGGCCACCGGCGTGTCCTGCTCGGCCTCGCGCGCCAGCTCGGCCCGCACCTGGGCGATGGTGCTGGCTTCAAAACGCAGGTGCACCACCCCGCCGCAGCACTGGCCCAGGCTGGCGCCCAGGGCATGGCGCTGCGTTTCGACCGCATGGCGCCCCTCGGCCAGGCGCTGGCGCGCGTGCGCCAGGGCCAGGTGTTCCAACTGGCCGCCGCCAATGCTGCCCAGCACGCCGCCGTCCCACACCGCCAGCCAGGCGCCGACCTCGCGCGGCGTCGAGCCCTCGCAGCGCGCCAGGCTGACGCGCACGACCGGCGCGTCAGGAACCGCGGTAGGTGGCATGACTCCAGGGGCTGACCAGCAGCGGCACGTGGTAGTGCTGGTCGGCCAGGGCGATGCCGAAATCCAGCTGCACCACGTCCAGAAACGGCGGCTCGGGCAGCTCCACCCCACGCGCCCGGAAATACGCCGCCACCTCGAAGCAGAGCCGGTACGTGCCGGGGCGCAGGCGGGCGTGGTCGATCAGCAGGCCGTCCGGGTTGCGGCCGTCGGCGTTCAAGGTCAGACGCGTGATCAGCGTGGCGGCCTCGCCATGCGTCTCGTACAGCGCCACCTGCATGCCGGCGGCGGGCGTGCCGTGCATGGTGTCCAGGACATGCGTGCTCAAGCCCATCGAAGTCTCCTTATTGGCACCGGTCAACCGACCGGGTTAAATTGTCCACAGAACTGTATACAGTTTACGCCCGCTGGCTTATCATTCGCCGCATGGAGCGCACCAGCACCACCGCCACCATCGCGCAAGCGCTGACCGACGCCATTGTGGAACGGCGCGTGCAGCCCGGCGCCAAGCTGGTCGAGCAAACGCTGGCGGCGCATTTCGGCGTCTCGCGCACCTTGGTGCGCCAAGCCTTGCACCAGTTGGCCCAGCAGCGGCTGGTGACCCTCTCGCCGGCGCGCGGCGCCTTCGTGGCCACGCTGTCGCCGCAAGAGGCGCGCCAGGTGTTCGCCGTGCGCCGCATGCTGGAGCTGGAGATGGTGCGCGCCTTTACCCTGCAAGCCACGCCCCGGCAGATCGCCACCTTGCGCGCGCACCTCCAGCAGGAGCAAAGCGCCGTCGCCGACCGCGACGCCGCCGGGCGCACCCGCCTGCTGGCCGACTTTCACGCCCTGATCGCCCAGTTGATGGACAACGCCGTGCTGGCCCAGGTGCTGCAGGACTTGCTGGCGCGCAGCGCGATTGCCGCGCTCAGCTTTCAAAGCGCCCACGCGGCCGAGCATTCGTCGGAGGAGCATGGGGCCCTGGTCGAGGCCATCGCCGCGCGCGACGCCGAGCGCGCGGCGCGCCTGATGGGCGAGCACCTCGACCATGTCGAAGCCAGCCTGCAACTGGACCGCCCCGCCCCCTCGCACGACATGTCCACCGCCCTGACACGGCAAACCGCCTAGCACCGCCATGCCCCTGCCCGTCTACGACAGCACCGCCCCCTACCCGCGCGACCTGCAAGGCTACGGCGCCGACGTGCCGCACGCGCGCTGGCCGGGCGGCGCGCGTATCGCGCTGCAGTTCGTGCTGAATGTCGAGGAAGGCGGCGAGAACCACGTGCTGCACGGCGACGCCGGCAGCGAGCAGTTCTTGAGCGAGCTGTTCAACCCGGCCAGCTACCCCGAGCGGCACATGAGCATGGACGGCATCTACGAGTACGGCGCCCGTGCCGGCCTGTGGCGCATCCTGCGCGAGTTCGACGCGCGCGGCTGGCCGCTGACGGTGTTCGGCGTGGCCAGCGCGCTGGCGCGCACGCCGGCGCTGATCGAGGTGTTCCAGCGCCGCGGCGACGAGATCGCCTGCCACGGCCTGAAGTGGATCCACTACCAGCATGTGGACGAGGCCACCGAGCGCGCCCACATGGCCGAGGCGCTGGACACTCTGGAGCGCCTGTCGGGCCAACGCCCGCTGGGCTGGTACACCGGCCGCGACAGCCCGAACACACGCCGCCTGGTGGCCGACGACGGCCGCCTGCTGTACGACAGCGATTACTACGGCGACGACCTGCCGCTGTGGATGAAGGTGCGGCGCAGCGACGGCGCCGTGGTGCCGCGCTTGGTGGTGCCCTACACGCTGGACAGCAACGACATGCGCTTTGCGCTGCCGCAGGGCTTCAGCCACGCCGAGCCCTTCTACCAGTACCTGCGCGACAGCTTCGACACGCTGTACGCCGAAGGCGACCCGACGGGTCTGGACCGCCCCAAGATGCTCAGCATCGGCATGCACAGCCGCCTGCTGGGGCGGCCCGGTCGCATCACGGCGCTCAAGCGCTTCATGGCCCACGTGGCCGGCCACCCCGACGTGTGGGTGTGCCGGCGCATCGACATCGCGCGGCATTGGATCGCGACACACCCCTACCCCCATTGACCATGGCCCACACCCTAGACCAACTCAACGCCGCCTCGCCCGCCGAGGCCTTGCGGATGCTCGACGGCCTGTACGAGCACACGCCCTGGATCGCCGAAGCGGCGCTGAAGAAGCGCCCCTTCGCCTCGCTGGCCCAGCTGAAAAATGCCCTGGTGCAGGCCTTGGCCGAGGCCGAGCGCGAAGCCCAGCTGGCCCTGATCCGCACCCACCCCGAACTGGCCGGCAAGGCCATGGTGGCGCAAGCGCTCACCGCCGAATCCAGCCACGAGCAGGACCAGGCCGGCCTGACCGCCTGCACGCCGGAGGAATTCGCGCGCCTCCAGCAGCTCAACGCCGACTACCACGCCAAGTTCGGCTTTCCCTTCATCCTGGCGGTGCGCGGGCCGCGCGGCGCGGGCCTGGGGCGGCAACACATCATCGATTGCTTCGCGCGCCGCCTAGCGCTGCACCCGGACGCCGAACTGGACGAAGCGCTGCGCCAAATCCACCGCATCGCCGAAGTCCGTCTGGCCGACCGGTTCGACGCCCCGCCCACGTTGGGGCAAGAGGTGTGGGACTGGCACGCCTCGCTGGCGCGCCACAGCGACCCGGGCTTTGCCGAAAAAGGCCAGCTCACCGTCACCTACCTGACCGACGCGCACCGCGCCTGCGCCGCCGAGATCGACGCCCGCCTGCGCGACGCCGGCTTTGACCAGATTGAGATGGACGCCGTCGGCAACGTGGTGGGCCACTACCTGAGCGCCGACGAAGCGGCCGGCCGCGGCCCCTCCAAGATCTTGCTGACCGGCAGCCACTACGACACCGTGCGCAACGGCGGCCGCTACGACGGGCGCCTGGGAATTTTCGTGCCCATGATGTGCGTGCAGACCCTGGCGCGCGAGGGCCGGCGCCTGCCCTTCAACCTGGAGGTGGTGGCGTTTTCCGAGGAGGAAGGCCAACGCTACAAGGCGGCGTTTCTGGCCTCGGGCGCGCTGGTCGGCGCGTTCGATCCGGCCTGGCTGGAGCAACGCGACGCCGACGGCGTGCCCATGCGCGAGGCCATGGTCCATGCGGGCTTGAACCCCGCCGACATTCCCGCCATCAAGCGCGACCCCTCGCGCTACCTGGGCTTCATCGAAGTGCACATCGAGCAGGGGCCGGTGCTGAGCCAGCTGAAGCTGCCGCTGGGCGTGGTGACCTCCATCAACGGTGGCCTGCGCCATGTCGGCGAGATGCTCGGCCAGGCCAGCCACGCCGGCACCACGCCCATGGACCGCCGCCGCGACGCCGCCTGCGGCGTGGCCGAGCTGATGCTGTACATGGAGCAGCGCGCCGCCCAGGACGGCGATTCGGTGGCCACCATCGGGCAGTTGAGCGTGCCCAGCGGCTCCGTCAACGTGGTGCCGGGCCGCTGCACCTTCAGCCTGGACATGCGCGCCCCGAACGACCCGCAACGCGACGCGCTGGCCGCCGACGTGCTGGCCCGGCTGGCCGAGATCGCCGAGCGCCGGGGCCTGGCCTACAGCGTGGAGGAAACCATGCGCGCCGCCGCCGCGCCGAGCGATCCAGCCTGGCAAGGGCGCTGGGAACGCGCCGTCGAATCGCTGGGCCTGCCGGTGTTCCGCATGCCCAGCGGCGCCGGGCACGACGCCATGATGCTGCACCAGATCATGCCGCAGGCCATGCTGTTCGTGCGCGGAGAGAACAGCGGCATCAGCCACAACCCGCTCGAATCCAGCACCTGCGACGACATCGAACTGGCGGTGCGCGCCATGCGCCACCTGGTCGACGAGCTGGCCGCGGAGATGGGCGGCACCGCCTGAGAACTCATTTTTTAATAGCTGCCCTGGCTGTATCCACGCCGACCAAGGCCTCATTTCATTGCAAAAATCACCATGACCGACCGTTTTGACGCCGCCGCCCTGGACCGCTGGATCGACCAGCATTTCGACGAGGAAGTCGCCTTTTTGCGCGAGCTGGTGCGCGTGCCCACCGACACTCCGCCCGGCAACAACGCGCCGCACGCCGAGCGCACGGCCGAGCTGATCGCCGCCTGGGGCCTGGAGGTCGAGAAACACCCCGTGCCGGCCGAGCAGGTGCGCGCCCAGGGCATGGAAAGCATCACCAACCTGATCGTGCGGCGCCATTACGGCGCGGGCGGCCCGACCGTGGCGCTGAACGCCCACGGCGACGTGGTGCCGCCCGGCGAGGGCTGGACCCACGACCCCTACGGTGGCGAGGTCGAGGCTGGCCGCATGTACGGCCGCGCCACCGCCGTCAGCAAGGGCGACTTCGCCAGCTTCGTGTTCGCCCTGCGCGCGTTGGAAGCGGTGGCGCGGCCCACGCGCGGCGCCATCGAGCTGCATTTCACCTACGACGAGGAATTTGGCGGCGAGCTGGGCCCCGGCTGGCTGCTGGCGCAGGGCCTGACGAAACCCGACCTGATGATCGCCGCCGGCTTCAGCTACGAGGTGGTCACCGCCCACAACGGCTGCCTGCAGCTGGAAGTGACGGTACACGGCAACATGGCCCACGCCGCCGTGCCGGCCACCGGCATCGACGCGCTGCAAGGCGCCGTGGCCATCATGAACGCGCTGTATGCGCAGAACCGGCGCTACCAGGACATCAGCTCGCGCGTGCCCGGCATCAGCCACCCCTACCTCAACATCGGCCGCATCGAGGGCGGCACCAACACCAACGTGGTGCCCGGCAAGGTGGTGTTCAAGCTGGACCGCCGCATGATCCCCGAGGAAAACCCGGCCGACGTCGAGGCGCTGATCCGCCAGGTGATCGCCGACGCCGTGGACGGCTTCAACGCCGGACGCGCCGACGCAGGCCTTCACGTCGACATCAAGCGCCTGCTGCTGGCCCGCGCCATGACACCCCTGGCCGGCAACGCCCCGCTGGTCGAGGCGCTGCAAAAGCACGGCCAGGCGGTGTTTGGCGAAACGCCGCCCGCCGTGGGCACGCCGCTGTACACCGACGTGCGCCTGTATGTCGAACGCGGCATTCCCGGCGTGATCTACGGCGCCGGCCCGCGCACCGTGCTGGAAAGCCACGCCAAGCGCGCCGACGAGCGCCTGGACCTGCAGGATTTGCGCCGCGCCACCCAGGTGCTGGCCCGCACACTGGCCGAGTTGCTCCCATAACGATAGCTACCCAGGCTGTATTCACGCCGACAAACGCCCAAAATAATTCACAAGAGGACGGAGACAAGTCATGAGTGCCACCCCCCATCCGGTTGACCAGGTGCTGCCCACCCCCAAGCTGGCCGCGCTGGGCCTGCAACACGTGCTGGTGATGTACGCCGGCGCCATCGCCGTGCCGCTGATCGTCGGGCGCGCACTCAAGCTGGGGCCGCAGGAAGTGGCCCTGCTGATTTCGGCCGACCTGTTCTGCTGCGGCATCGCCACCCTGATCCAGGCCCTGGGCGTCACGCAGTGGTTCGGCATCCGCCTGCCGGTGATGATGGGCGTCACCTTTGCCGCCGTCGGCCCGATGGTGGCCATGGCCAACAGCACGCCGGGCACCGACGGGGCGCGCATGCTGTTCGGCGCCATCATCGGCGCGGGGGTCATCTCCATCCTCATCGCGCCGCTGGTCAGCCGCATGCTGCGCTTTTTTCCGCCGGTGGTCACCGGCACCATCATCGCGGTGATCGGCATCAACCTGATGCGCGTGGGCATCAACTGGATCTTCGGCAACCCGGTCGGGCCCACGGCGCCGCAGATCGTGCCGACGGAACACGTGGAATGGCTGAGCGCCATGCGTTCGGCCGGCGCCACCGGCGCGCCGGGCGTGCTGGCCGTGCCCCAGGGCCTGAGCTTGGCGCCCACCGTGGCCAACCCGCGCTACGCGGCGCTGTCGGGGGTGGGCGTGTCGGCCATCGTGCTGGTGTCGATTCTGCTGATCGCCAAGTTCGCCAAGGGCTTTGTGGCCAACATCTCGGTGCTGCTGGGCATCGTCATCGGCGGCATCGTGGCCACCGCCACCGGCATGATGAACTTCGACAAGGTGGGCAAGGCGCCCTGGGTCGACATCGTGCTGCCCTTCCACTTTGGCCTGCCCATCTTCGAGCCGGTGATGGTGCTGACCATGGTGCTGGTGATGATCGTGGTGATGATCGAATCCACCGGCATGTTCCTGGCCCTGGGCGAGATGACCGACCGCAAGATCGACCAGCCCGCCCTGGCGCGCGGCCTGCGCACCGACGGCCTGGGCACGTTGATCGGCGGCATCTTCAACACCTTTCCGTACACCAGCTTCTCGCAGAACGTGGGCCTGGTGGCCGTCACCGGCGTCAAGAGCCGCTTTGTCTGCGTGGCCGCCGGTGTGATCCTGCTGGTGCTGGGCCTGCTGCCCAAGATGGCGGCCCTGGTCGAGTCACTGCCCACCGTGGTGCTGGGCGGCGCCGGGCTGGTGATGTTCGGCATGGTCGCCGCCACCGGCATCCGCATCCTGGGCGGGGTGGACTTCACGCACAAGCGCAACAACGCGCTGATCGTGGCCATTTCCATCGGCGTGGGCATGATCCCGCTGGTGGCGCCCAAGTACTCGCAGTGGATGCCGCACGCCATCCACCCGCTGATCGAATCGGGCATTTTGCTGGCCTCGGTCAGCGCGGTGCTGCTGAACCTGTTCTTCAACGGCGCCCAGGGCGATACCGCGGCCAGCATCCAGGCCGCCCGGCAGGCCGAGGCGCATTGAGCTCCCGCCCGGGGTTGCGCGGACTGCGTTGCGCCCCGGCCCTCGGGCACTGATCGTGCAACTAACCTGGCGTCCCCGACAGGTGCAACAGCTGCCCATCGCGCAGCGCGACGGCGCAGCCCTGGGGCAAGGGAATCCAGCCGTGCTCGTTCAAGGGCACGCTGGCCAGCAGCACCGTGTGCTCCGGAAGTTTGGGAATGCGCGCGCCCGGGCCTTCCCAGGGCGCGTCGGCGTGCGCACCGCCCATCAGGCGGTAGCTCATGCCCGGCGCCCTGGGCTCCGACAGGCCTTCGGGGGTTTCGTACTGGCGCATGTGCGCGTGCACGAACAGGGTGCAGCCGTCGAAGAACATGAAATTGGCCGGCCCGAGCTGCGCCATGCGCGCGGCAAAGCGCACGAAGCGCTCAAAACGCGCCTCGGTGGCCTCGGGCCCCGCCGACAGCCCCTGCAGCTCGCGCAGCAGCAGCAAGAACGCCAGCTCGGAATCCGTGTCGCCGACGCACTGAGCGCGCAACTCCGGCGCAAGGCGGTCGATGTCATGCAGCGTGCCGTTGTGCGCGAAGTGCTGCGTGCGGCCCGCCACGACACGCGTGAACGGGTGCGTGTTGGCCAGCTGCGGGTCGCCGCGCGAGGCATGCCGCACGTGGGCAATCAGGTGGCGGCACGGAATGGCGCGCTCGATCACCATGCGCGCCAGCGCGCTGTCGGCGGCCGGTTCGACCTCGCGGTAGACATGGGCATCGCGGTCTTCGGCAAAGACGATGCCCCAACCATCGCGGTTGAGGTGGCCTTCGCCGCCCTCGGCGGCAAAGCGGTGCAGCGCGTATTCGACCACCGTGGGCTGCGAAGCGCTCATGGCGAACAGTTCACACATGGATTCTCCTGACTGGGTGCGGTATCCAGGCTGGGTTCTACCCCAGAAGTCGCGCCACCCCAAGACACCCGGACCACGCGGGAGCCGCGGCCCCCATGGCGCCGGCCGGATGAAGTTTGAATTTTTCGGGCCGACGGCGGCGCCGCGCCCTGGCCAAGGCAGACGCTCGATTTCAGAAGCTGAAAGCAACAACGCCCCGGCAATCCCGGGGCGTTGTCGTGTGGCCGGCCGATCAACCGGCGCTCGGGGCTCAGGCTCAGGCCGCGCTGACTTCCTTGGCCGTATCGGCGTATTCCTCGATCTGGTCGAAGTTCATGTAGCGGTAGACGCTGGCCTTGTCCTTGTCGATGACGCCCATCTCGGCGCGGTATTCGGCCACCGTCGGGATGCGGCCCAGCTTGGAGCAGATGGCGGCCAATTCGGCCGAACCCAGGTACACGTTGGTGTTCTTGCCCAGGCGGTTCGGGAAGTTGCGCGTGCTGGTCGACATCACGGTGGCGCCCTCGCGCACCTGCGCCTGGTTGCCCATGCACAGACTGCAGCCCGGCATCTCGGTGCGCGCACCGGCGGCGCCAAAGGCGGCGTACTGGCCTTCCTTCATCAGCTCGTCCTGGTCCATCTTGGTCGGCGGGGCGACCCACAGCTTGACGGGGATGTCGCGCTGGCCGCCCAGCAGCTTGGCCGCGGCGCGGAAGTGGCCGATGTTGGTCATGCACGAGCCGATGAAGGCCTCGTCGATCTTGGTGCCGGCCACCTCGGACATGAACTTGGCGTCGTCCGGGTCGTTGGGGCAGCAGACGATGGGTTCCTTGACGTCGGCCAGATCGATCTCGATCACGGCGGCGTATTCGGCGTCCTTGTCGGCTTCCAGCAGCTCGGGCTTGGCGAGCCAGGCTTCGACCTTCTCGATGCGGCGCTTGAGCGTCTTGGCATCGGCGTAGTCGTTGGCGATCATGTTCTTCATCAGCACCACATTGGACTTGAGGTACTCGATGATCGGCTCCTTGTTGAGCTTGATCGTGCAGCCAGCGGCCGAGCGTTCGGCCGAGGCGTCGGACAGCTCGAAGGCCTGCTCCACCTTCAGATCGGGCAGGCCTTCGATCTCCAGCACGCGACCAGAGAAGATGTTCTTCTTGCCGGCCTTAGCCACCGTCAACAGGCCCTGCTTGATGGCGTACAGCGGAATGGCGTGCACCAGGTCACGCAGGGTGACGCCGGGCTGCAGTTCGCCCTTGAAGCGCACCAGTACCGACTCGGGCATGTCCAGCGGCATCACGCCGGTGGCGGCGCCAAAGGCGACCAGGCCGGAACCCGCAGGGAAGCTGATGCCGATCGGGAAGCGCGTGTGCGAGTCGCCGCCGGTGCCCACGGTGTCGGGCAGCAGCAGGCGGTTGAGCCAGCTGTGGATGACGCCGTCGCCCGGGCGCAGGGCCACGCCGCCGCGGTTGCTGATGAAGGCCGGCAGCTCGCGGTGCATCTTGGCGTCCACGGGCTTGGGGTAGGCGGCGGTGTGGCAGAAGGACTGCATCACCATGTCGGCCGAGAAGCCCAGGCAGGCCAGGTCTTTCAGCTCGTCGCGGGTCATCGGGCCAGTGGTGTCCTGGCTGCCGACGGTGGTCATCTTGGGTTCGCAGTAGGTGCCGGGGCGGATGCCCTGGCCTTCGGGCAGGCCACAGGCGCGGCCGACCATCTTCTGCGCCAGGGTGAAGCCGGCCTTGGTTTCTGCCGGTGGTTGCGGCAGACGGAACTTGTCGGACGCGGGCAGGCCCAGGGTCTCGCGCGCCTTGGCGGTGAGCGCGCGGCCGATGATCAGGTTGATGCGGCCGCCGGCCTGCACCTCGTCGAGCAGCACTTCGCTCTTGAGTTTGAAGTCGGCCACCTGCTTGCCGTCCTTCTCGATCTTGCCCTCGTAGGGGTAGATGTCGAGCACGTCGCCCATCTCGAACTGGCCAACCTCGACCTCGATCGGCAGCGAGCCGGAGTCTTCCTGGGTGTTGAAGAAGATCGGCGCGATCTTGCCGCCCAGGGTGACGCCGCCAAAGCGCTTGTTGGGCACAAAG
>JAIUOM010000085.1 GCA_020161215.1 Pseudomonadota bacterium | reverse complement strand
CAAGCGCAGCGCACGGGAATGCACCACCGGCGAATTGGGGCGGCTGGTGTTGGGCTTCAGCGGCACCGCCAGCTACGCCGTGTTGCCCGAGCTGATCCCGCGCTTTCAGGCCCGCTACCCCAAGGTCGAACTGGTGCTGCACGAATCGACCACCCATGAACTGGTGACCGAGCTGGCCCGGCACACGGTCGACGTGGCCTTGCTGCGCACGCCGCTGCTGGAAGACTGCACCGCCGAGCTGCTCCCGGTAAAAAGCGACCGCTTCGTGCTGGCGGTGCCTCCGGCCCATGCGCTGGCCGCCCGCGAACGTGCACGCATGGCCGATCTGGCCGGCCAGCCCTTCATCATTTATTCGCGCCAAAAGGTGCCGGCCATGCACGCCCTGCTGATGCTGGCCTTCCACCAGGCGGGCGTGGCGCCCCGGGTGGTGCAGGAGTTCGTCCAGGTGCCCACGGCCATGGGCCTGGTCGAAAGCGGCCTGGGGGTGGCCCTGGTGCCGGCGGCCACCGCGCGCTACCTGCCCACCCAGGTCAAGCTGCTGCCGATGGACGATCTGCCGGACACGCTGAACATCGGCATCGCCCTGGCGCACCAGCCGGCCAGCGCCAGCGCACCCACCCAACGCTTTGTCGAAGTGGTTCGGGAGCTGGTGGCCGGGGTACCGGGCGCTGGCGCCTGAGCCCCCAACGGCCGCTTACTCCGGCCGCACCCCGGCCTCGCGCGCGGCGCTGGTCCAGCGCACGATTTCCTTCTTCAGGAAGGCGTCGAATTGGGCGGGCGTCGAGGTGGTCAGCTGCACGCCTTGCGGGCTGTACTGCTTGATCATCTCCGGGTCAGTGGCGAACTTGTTGATCTCGGCATTCAGGCGCGCCACGATGGCAGCGGGCGCGCCTTTGGGCAGGAAAACACCATGCCAGGTCTGGGCGTCGTAGCCAGGCAGCACGGTTTCGGCCACCGTCGGCACCTCGGGCAGGATGGCGGCGCGTTTCGGGCTGGTGACGGCCAGTGCCCGCACCTTCTTTTCGCGCACGAAGGGGTAGGCGCTGCTGAGCGCGTCCAGCATGAAGGTGGTGCGCCCACCGATCAGGTCGGTCATGGCCGGCGCCGTGCCCTTGTACGGCACGTGCACGGCCTGCGCGCCGGTGCCCCTGAGCAGCAATTCAACCCCCAGGTGCGTGATGTTGCCGATGCCGCCCGAGCCGTAGCTGGCCTTGTTGGGATTGGCTTTCAGGTACTCCACCAGCTGCTGCAGGGTGGTCACGCTGTCGGGCAAACCGGGGCCGGCGATAAAGGTGGCGGGAATCGACGCCGGCATGGCCACGGGCGCGAAGTCGGTGGCCGGGTCGTAGCTCATGTTCTTGTACAGCGCCGGGGTGACGGTGATGCCCGACGAGTGGTAGAGCGCGGTGTAGCCGTCGGGACGCGACTTGGCGACGAATTCGCTGGCGATGTTGCCACCGGCGCCCACCTTGTTCTCGACCACCAGTTGCTGACCCAGGGCGTTGCTCAGGTAGGCGGCCACGGCGCGCGCCACCACGTCGGTCGGTCCACCGGCGGCATAGGGCAGGATCAGCTTGATGGGCTTGCTGGGCCAGGCGTCCTGGGCCCGCGCGGGCAAGGACACGGCCGCGCCCAGGGCGCCGCAGGCGGTGAGAAAGTGACGGCGATCGAATGGCATTGCAAAGTCTCCTGAAGGGGTGGGAAAGCGGTCACTGCGCCGATGCGCGTCGGCGCATCATCCGCAGCGGGGTGTAGACCAGCACGACCTGGCCCTGCTGGTTGAGGACGGTGTTGCGGGTGCGCACCAGCCCACGGTCGGGCTTGGAGGTGGCGCGCTGCTCGATGACCTCGCACGCCACGTGCAGCGTGTCGCCGACGAAGGTCGGGCCTTGCATGTCGATCTCGGCGTTCAGAAACGCCATGCCGGCGGCCTGGAACGACGGCGCCACCAGGCCTTCGGCAAAGGTGTAGACCAGCCCGCCCGGCACCACGCGGCCGGTGATGCCCATGCGGGCGCGGTCCTGCGGGTCGGCGTTGCCGAACAGCTCTTCGGTCAGCCAGGTCAGGTTGACGAAGTTGACCAGGTCGGTTTCGGTCACGGTGCGCTTCTTGGTGTGAAAGCGCGTGCCCACGGGCAGATCGTCCCAATGGATGCCCACTTCAAGTGCCAGCTCGGTCATGCGTGATCTCCTCAGTACGACTTGGGCAAACCCAGCACCCGCTCGGCGATGAAGTTCAGGATCATCTGTGGGCTGACCGGGGCAATGCGCGGGATCAGGGCCTCGCGCAGGTACCGCTCGACGTGGTATTCCTTGGCGTAGCCGTAGCCGCCGTGCGTCATCACGGCCGTGGTGCAGGCCTTGAAACCGGCTTCGGCGGCCAGGTACTTGGCGGCGTTGGCCTCGGCGCCGCAGGGCTCGCCCTGGTCAAACTTGGCGGCGGCATGAAAAGTCATCAGATTGGCCGCTTCCAGCTCCATCCAGCTTTCCGCCAACGGGTGCGCCACACCCTGGTTCTTGCCGATCGGGCGGTCGAACACCACGCGCTCCTTGGCGTACTCCGCCGCGCGCGCCAGAGCCACACGCCCCAGCCCGACAGCTTCGCCCGCCACCAGAATGCGCTCGGCGTTCATGCCGTGCAGGATGTAGTGAAAGCCCTTGCCTTCCTCGCCGATGCGATCCGCCAGCGGAATGCGCAGGCCGTCGATGAACACCTGGTTGGTGTCCACCGCCTTGCGCCCCATCTTGTCGATCTCATGCACCTCGATGTGACGCCGATCGAAGTCGGTGTAGAACAGGCTCAGGCCTTCGGTCTTGTGCTTGACCTCTTCCAGCGGCGTGGTGCGCGCCAGCAGCAGCACCTTCTCGGTGATGCTGGCGGTGGAGATGAAGGTCTTGGTGCCGTGCACCACGTAGTGATCGCCCTCGCGCACGGCACGGGTTTTCAGCTGCGTGGTGTTCAGGCCGGTGTTGGGCTCGGTCACGGCGAAACAGGTGCGCTCCTGGCCCGCGATCAGCGGCGGCAGCATGCGCTGCTTCTGCGCCTCTGTACCGAACACCACCACTGGGTTCAGCCCGAAGATGTTCATGTGCACGGCCGAGGCCCCACTCATGCCGGCGCCGGATTCGGCGATGGCCTGCATCACCACCGTGGCCTCGGTAATCCCCAGGCCCGAGCCGCCGTACGCTTGCGGAATGCAGATGCCGAGCCAGCCGGCCTGCGCCATCGCCCGGTGAAAATCGGCCGGAAAGCCGCCCACCTTGTCTTTTTGCAGCCAGTAGTCGGCGTCGAAGTCGGCGCAGATCTTCAGGATCGCGTCGCGGATTTCCTGGTGTTCGGGGGGCAGTGTGGTGTGCATGAGGTGGGGCTCAAAAGAGCGCCGGGCTGGCCGGTCATGCCATGGTTGGCCATCGGGACAGATATTTCAAATACTGTTCATGGCTTGCTCAATACACGGGATGTATTGAGCAAGGCAAGGGACGGCTCGGCTGGGCATCCACCCGCTCGGGACTCAGTCGGCCGGCAGGGTCGTGGTGCCCGAGGCCACCATGGCCTCGATCTCGTCCGGGCTGTAGCCGGCCTGGGTCAGCACCTCGCGCCCGTGCTCGCCCATGCGCGGCGCCTGCCGGGTCACGCGCGGCTGCGACTTGGACCAGGTGGACGGGATGCCGATGGAGCGCATGCGCCCTTCCGTCGGATGCTCCACCGTGTCCAGGAAACCGACCGCTTCAAGGTGCGGGTCGGTCATCAGCGAATCGATGCTGTGCATCGGCATGACGGGGATGTCGGCCGCCTCCAGCAGCTCGCGCCACGCCGCCGTGGTGCGGGTGTGCATGATGTCGGCCAGCAGGCTGTACAGCTCGCGGATGTGCTCGGTGCGTTTCTCCAGCGAGGCAAACCTTGGGTTATCCAGCACGTCGGCACGGTCCACGGCGCGGAAGAAGGTCTGCCACTGTCGATCGTTGTAGGGCATCACGCACAAGTAGCCGTCCTGCGTGGCGTAGGGACGCCGGTACTCGTTCAGCACGCGCGCGTAACCGGTCGGCCCCACGGGAGGGTCGAAGCTGGCGCCGCACATATGGTCCGACAAGGTGAACTGGGCCATGGTTTCGAACATGGGCACCTCGATCGACTGGCCTTCGCCGCTGCGTTCGCGCCAGTACAGCGCCGATGTCACCGCGTTCACCGCGGCCAGCCCGCAGATGCGGTCAGCCAGCGGGCTCGGTGCGTAACGCGGCCGATCGCCCCCGGCCAGCACCGACAGCGCGGGAATGCCGACCGCGCCTTGAATCAGGTCGTCGTAAGCCGCCTTGGCCGCATACGGGCCCTTCTGGCCGTAGCCATAGGTGCCGACGTAGATGATGCGCGAATTCGCCGCCGCCACCTCTTCGTATGACAGTCCCAGGCGCGCCATGGCTTGGGGCCGCACGTTGTAGATCAGCACGTCGGCATCAGTCACCAAGCGCAACAAAGCCTGCCGTCCGGCGGGCTGCTTCAGGTTCAGCACCACGCTGCGCTTGCTGCGGTTAGCGTGCAAAAAGATGGCGGCCATGCCGGGGCGCCGGCGTGGCCCAATGCCGCGCACCCCGTCACCGTCACCGGGCGGCTCGATCTTGATCACGTCGGCGCCGTAATCGCCCAGGATCTGGGTTGCGAACGGCCCCATCAACACCGTAGTCAGGTCGATCACGCGCACGCCTGTCAGCGGGCCTGGTTTGTCGTCGGTGGCTGTTTTCATTCTCATGGTTCCATTCAGATGGGAGGGTGCGCCCTGGCACCCCGCGTAAAGGCTGGCAAAGGATTCACTTCGAAGTCTTGGCGCCCTGTGGCGGCAGCGTGGGCTGCCAGGCCGCGATGCGTTCGGCCGATAGCCAACCGTGTAGGGCCTGCGCCCCGGAAGGTGCTTGCGGCGCGGTCGGCATGGTCGTGGGGGTGGCGCTAAAGCGGGGCGCGGGCGCCGGCTGCGTCACGCCCTCCACCTCCACGAAGGTGCCGCGCGCCTTCAGGTGCGGGTGCGCGGGAGCCTCCCCGAAGGACAGCACCGGCGCGAAGCACACATCGGTGCCTTCCAACAGCTCGCACCAGGCCTGCCGCGGGCGGGTACGGAACACGCGCGCCAGCACGTCGCGCGCCCGAGGCCAGTGCGCGCGGTCGCCGGGGGGCCCCAGTTCGGCCGGATCAAGTCCGAGCCGGCGCGCCAGCTCGGCATGAAAGCGTGCCTCGATCGGGCCGACTGAAATCCAGTGCCCGTCGGCGCACGGGTAGCAGTCGTAATGCGGCGCGCCGGTGTCCAGGATATTGCTGCCGCGCTCGTCATGCCACTGGCCGGAGGCGACCAGACCGTGAAACACGGTGCCCAGCGACGCCGCTCCATCCACGATGGCGGCGTCCACCACCTGCCCCTGTCCGCTACCGCGCGCATGCAGCAAGGCGGCCAGCACGCCCATCACCAGAAACATGGCGCCGCCCCCAAAATCGCCGACCAGCGCCAACGGCGCCGTGGGTGCTTGGCCAACCCGGCCGATCGCGTTCAGCACGCCGGCCACGGCGATGTAGTTGATGTCGTGCCCAGCCGCATGCGCCAGTGGCCCATCCTGTCCCCAACCGGTCATGCGGCCATAGACCAGGCGCGGGTTGCGTGCCAGGCAGACGTCCGGCCCGAGGCCTAGGCGCTCCATTACGCCGGGGCGGAAACCTTCGATCAAGGCGTCGGCCTCTGCCACCAGCTCCAGCACCAGCTCGATAGCCCGTACGTCCTTTAGGTCCAGGGCAATGGCCTGGCGGTTGCGCTTGAGCAGGTCGAACTTCAGCGGGCGCGGCACACCTAGATCGGCCGGCTCGGCGCGCTCGATGCGCAGCACGGTGGCGCCCAGGTCGGCCAGGTGCATGGCAGCCATCGGGCCGGGTCCAATACCGGCCAGTTCGACGATCTTCACGCCTGTCAAAGGTCCCATGTGTAACTCCTCAGTCCGCTTCAACCACGACCACCGGGGCGAGCCAAGCCTGCACGAACCCGGCGAAGGATAGATCGCCCTGCCAGGCAGCTTGACCAATCTCTTGCGCGCATGTCAGTTCGGTGCCACCCGTGGCGCGCCACTCGTGCAAACGGGTGGTGAACACCCCCAGCACATGCTCTTCGGTGATGCCGATGGCGCCAAACACGGCGTGCGCCCCCTGGGCCACGCGCAACGCGGCTTCGCTGGCGCGCAGCTTGGCCGTTGCCGCCAGCAGTGGTGCAGGCCGGCTGCCAGCCGCGTGGCAACCCAGCCGCGCGGCAAACGCGGCCGAACTGGCCTGCTCGGCCATGGCGGCCAGTTCCTGTTGGATGGCCTGAAACTGCCCGATCGCACGCCCGAACTGGCGCCGATCGTTGGCGTAGTCCACACTCAGGGCCAGCACGCGCTCCATGGCCCCCGCCATGGTCGCCGCCTGCACCGCGTTGCGAAAGGGGCGCGCGTCGGCGTCCATGTCGGACCAGCGACATGCCGCCTGGCGGGCCGAAGCCCAGTGCAGGCTGACCGAACTGCGCGGCCGGTAGCTGCCAGGCCGCCTGATGGCCTGCTCGACAGGCAGCAGCAGCCATTCGCCTGGCTGGCTCAGCAGCACGTGCTGCGCTAAGGCGCCACCCGGTACTTCACCACAATCGATCCGCTCACCGTCGCCCGGCCGTGCCTCGGCCAGGGCGATGCAGCCGCTTGGCACCTGCTGACCGGTCGAGGCCAGCAGCGCCCGCGCCACCACGGTGTCGCCAAACGGCTGCGGCAGGCCGCACCGACCAGCCGCCACGAACAGGGGCGCGGCCT
The DNA here is from genome assembly GCA_020161215.1 of Pseudomonadota bacterium. Lineage (GTDB taxonomy): Bacteria > Pseudomonadota > Gammaproteobacteria > Burkholderiales > Burkholderiaceae_C > Ottowia. The sequence continues at coordinate 11,228 of JAIUOM010000085.1, read as the reverse complement.
GCGCCAGCGACAAGCCGGCGCCGCCCTGCGCCTCGGACACCATGGCGTCGGTGAATCCGAGCGCGTCCACTTCGGCCCACAGTGCCGCTGGGTCGGCACCCGCTTCGAGGGCACGCACACGCTCGTCCGGGCACAAGCGCGTCAGCGCGTCGGCAAAGAAATCAGAAATCGATTCGGACATTCTCTTTCCTCTCAACGCAGCCCGAGCCCGCGCGCGATGATGCCGCGCATGATCTGGCGCGTGCCGCCGCGCAGCGAGAACGTCGGGCTGATCTGGGTCACGTACGCCAGGCTGCGCATCAACTCGGCCGAGGGCGCGAAATCCGGCGTGGCCTCGAGCGTCTCGCGGATCAACTCCGGCACCGCCTGCTCGAACTCGGTGCCCAGGTCTTTCACGAAGGCAGCTTCCAGATCCGGGCGTTCACCGCGCTCCAGCTTGGCCGCCACCGCCAGCGACATGCCGCGCAACACCGCCAGCCGCCCAGCGATGCGTCCGGCGGTGGCGCGCACGGCGGGGGTCTGCAAGCCCGCCGCGCGCACCTCGGCCAGCCAGGTGTCGGCCAGCACGATGCTGGAATACACGCGCTCCGGCCCGCTGCGCTCAAACGCCAGCTCGGCGGTCACCTGCCGCCAGCCCGCGCCCTCCTCGCCCAGCACGGCGTCCGGCGGCAGCAGCACGTTGTCGAACAGCACTTCGTTGAAATGCGTGTCGCCGGCGATGTCGCGCAGCGGCCGCACGCTGACGCCGGGCAGCTTCATGTCGACCAGCACCTGCGACAAGCCCTGGTGGCGGTCCTCGGCGCTGCCCGAGGTGCGCACCAAGGCGCACATGTAGTCGGCGCGGTGCGCGTTGGTGGTCCAGATCTTGCGGCCGTTGAGCAGCCAGCCGTCGGCGGTGCGCGTGGCGCGCGTGCGCACGCTGGCCAGATCGGAACCGGTGTCCGGCTCGCTCATGCCGATGCAGAACACGATGTCGACCCGGGCAATGCGCGGCAGAAAAAACTGGCGTTGCGCCTCGGAGCCAAAGCGCAGGATGAGCTGGGCGGTCTGCCGGTCGGCGATCCAATGCGCCGCCACCGGCGCGCCCGCGGCCAGCAGCTCCTCGCTGAGCACGAAACGCGCAAAGCTGCCCCGGCCCGCGCCCCCGTACTCGCGCGGCAGCGTCAAGCCGATCCAGCCCTGGCGTGCCAGCGCGCGGCTGAACGCCAGGTCGTAGCCCAGCCACGAGCGCGAACGCACGTCGGCGGGCACATCACGCAGGGCCTGGGTCAGCCAGCCGCGCACCTCGGCGCGCAGGGCTTCGTCTTCAGGAGGAATGCCGGCCAGCGGCAGGGATGTCAATGTGGAAGTCACGCTGGTAATCTAGGTGCGGTGGCGCATTGCGTCCAATACCGTCTTCAGACCCCGCGATATGCGACAGGTATAGCCCATGGAATTGCGTCAACTTCGGCAGGTGGTGGTGCTGTCCGAGACCCTCAACTTCAGCCGCGCGGCCGAACGCCTGCACATGGCCCAACCGCCGCTGTCCACCTCGATCAAGAAGCTGGAGGAAGAGCTGGGCGTGCAGTTGTTCCAGCGCCTGAGCACGGGCGTGAAGCTCACCCCAGCCGGTGAGGTGGTGCTGCGGCACGCCAGGCGCACGCTGTTTTGCGCCGAGGAAACCCTGCGCGCCGGACGCGAGGGCGAATCCGGCGAGCAGGGCTTGCTGCGCCTGGGTTTCGTCGGCTCGGCCACCTACTCGCTCATGCCGCGCGTCATCCGCGCGTTTCGGCGCCGCTATCCGCGCGTGGAGCCCGTCATCGACGAATCCACCACCATCGATTTGCTGCGGCGCGTCGAGGAGCACGCGATCGACGTGGCCCTGGTGCGCTTTCCGGTGATGGAGCCGACGGCGGCCCAGCTGACCCTGTTGCAGCCCGAGCGCATGATGGTCGCGGTCAGCGCCGACTCGCCCCTGGCCGCGCACGACAGCGTGTCGCTGGCGGCGCTGGCCGAGCAACCGCTCATCATCTACTCGCGCGAGCGCGTGCCGGGCATGCACGCCTTCGTCATGCAGGCCTACGCCGAAGCCGGGGTGCAGCCGCGCGTGTCGCAAGAAGCGGTGCAGGTGCAGCATTTCCTGGGCCTGGTGGAAAGCGGCCTGGGCGTGGCCTTCGTACCCGAATCGGTCGGACGGCACCTGAGCGCCAGCCTGCGCCTGCTGACCCTCGAGCCCGAGCCGACCGCCTTTCGCGTCGGCCTGGCGCTGGCCTGCATGCCGGACGCGCTGACGCCCACGGCGCGCAACTTCATCGACGTGGCGCGCGCCACGGTGGCCGAGCCGTGAAGCGGCGGCTCACTCCACCGGGATATTCGCCGTCTTGACGATGCGCCGGGTCTGCGCGATCTCGGCCAGCTGGAAATCGGCGAACTGCTGGGCACTGCCGGTGTACACCGCCCCACCCATGTTCTGGATGAAGGCCGTGCCTTCGGGGCCTTGCAGCGTCTTGCGCACCACGTCGCCCACCTGCTGCACGATGGCCTTGGGCGTCTTGGCGGGAAAGAACACCCCCGTCCAGGCGTAGGCCTCGTAGCCGGGGTAGCCGGCCTCGGTGGCGGTCGGCACGTCGGGCAGATCGCGCGCGCGCTGGTCCGCCGCGACGGCCAGCGCGCGCAGCTTGCCGGCCTTGATCAGCGGCGTCACCGAGCTGATCTCGGCGATCGAGTAGTCGCAGACGCCGGCCGCCAGATCGGTCACGGCCGGGCCGGTGCCCTTGTAGTTGATCGGCATGCCGCGAATGCCATTGCGCTCATGAAAAATCTCCATCGCCACGCGGTAGCTGGGCGTGCCACTGGCAAAGTTCAGCTTGCCGGGCGCCGCCTTCATCGCCGCCACCAGCTCGGGCAAGGTCTTGTAGGGCGAGTTGGCTGGCACCACGATCAACATCGGAAAGCGGGCGATCGAAGCCACCGGGGCGAAATCCTTCACCGGGTCGTAGGGCAGCTGCTTGAAGATGGCGGCGTTGGTCACCATCGGCGTGTTGCTGGCCACGAACATGGTGTAGCCGTCCGGCGTGGCCTCGGCCACGGCTCGGGCTGCGATGAAGCTATTGGCGCCGGGCTTGTTGTCCACCACGAAGGCCTGGCCCAGGCTCTGGTGCAGGTGCTGGGACAGAAAACGCGCCGTGGTGTCGGCGCCGCTGCCCGGCGGCAGCGAGACGATCACCTTCACGGCCCGCTCGGGGTACCCGGCGGCCCAGGCCGTCGGCAGGTGCAGGGAAGTGGCGGCCAGCAGCAAGCCGGCGCACGCATCGCGTCGCTTCATGGGTGTACTCCTTGAAAAAGGGAAAGGGTCGGGTGTTCGGCTAGCGTCTGGCGCGCTGGTCCAGCAAGCCTTGCAGGGCGGCTTCGTGGTCCGCCGTGTGGTGCGCCAGCGCCTGGAAGCCCGCCGACATCTCCAGCAAGGTGTCCAGCCGCACGTGCTGACCTTCGCGGATCAGCCGCTTGGTCATGCGCAGGGCATGTGGCGGGTTGGCGGCAATGCGCTTGGCCAGGTCCATGGCCGCGTCCATCAGCTGCTCGGCCGGCACCACGCGCGACACCAGGCCCCAGCGCAGCGCCTGCTCGGCGTCGATCGCCTCACCGGTAAAGGCCATTTCACAGGCGTTCGACAGGCCCACCGCGCGCGGCAACAGCCAGGCCCCGCCATCGCCAGCGATCAGGCCCAACTTGACGAAGGTTTCACTGAACTCGGCGCGCGCCGAGGCGATGCGGATGTCGCACATGGTCGCCAGATCGTTGCCCGCGCCGTAGGCCGGCCCATTCACCGCCGCGATGGTCGGCACCTCCAAGTTACACCAGGCCAGCGGCAGGCGCTGGATGCCGGCGCGGTAGGCTTGGCGGCTCAGCGTTGGCTCGCCGAGGCCGGCACCCATCTTGTCTCGGATCGACTTCAGATTGCCGCCCGAGGAGAACGCCGACCCGGCGCCGGTCAGCACCACCGCGCGCACCGACAGATCGGCGTTGACCTGCTCGCAGCAGGCCACGAACTCTTCCACCACCCCATCGTCGGACAGCGCGTTGCGGGTTTCCGGACGGTTCATGGTGACCCGCAGCACAGGTCCCAGACGTTCAAGCTTCAAAAAATCAGGCATGCGGCCGATACTAGGCACGCCGCGCCAATCAAGAAAATACTTTGTTCGTGTAGCCCGATACACCAGAGGTATCGCCGAGCCCGCGCGCACCATCACTCCGGAGGTGAAATCAAAAGGCCGCGCTGCAGGCCACCCCACGGGCCGCCGCGCACGGCCGCTCCGAAGCGGCCGGCCCGCCCCCTTGGGGGGAGGCGCCGTCAGGCGCTTCGGGGGGAGTTATTTCAATGCGCCCGTTCCCAATTCGGCCCCACGCCCACCTCGGCCAGCAGGGGCACTTTCAGCTCGGCCACGCCGGCCATCAGGCGCGGCACCTCGGCGCGCACCCAGTCGGTCTCGGCCTCGGGCACTTCCAGCACCAGTTCGTCGTGCACCTGCATGATCATGCGGCTGGCGCGTGCCTCATCCCGCAGCACCTGCTGCACCTTCACCATCGCCATCTTGATCAGATCGGCCGCCGTGCCCTGCATCGGCGCGTTGATGGCCTGGCGCTCGGCGGCCTTGCGGCGCGGGCCGTTGCCGCCGCGAATCTCCGGCAGCACCAAGCGCCGGCCCAACACCGTTTCGACGTAGCCGTGCGCCTGGGCAAAGGCCACCGTCTCGTCCATGTAGCGACGCACGCCGGGGTAGCGCTCGAAATAGCGCTCGATGTAGTTGCGCGCCGCCGTGTTGTCTATCCCTAAATTGCGCGCCAGCCCGAAGCTGCTCATGCCGTAGATCAGGCCGAAGTTGATGACCTTGGCGTAGCGGCGCTGCTCGCTGCTGACCTGATCGGGCGCCACGCCGAACACCTCGGCGGCGGTGGCGCGGTGCACGTCGCGCCCCTCGGTGAAGGCGGCCAGCAGCGCCGCGTCGTCCGACAGGTGGGCCATGATGCGCAGCTCGATCTGGCTGTAGTCGCAGCTGACGATGACATGCCCCGGCGAGGCCACGAAAGCCTCGCGGATGCGCCGACCCTCGGCCGTGCGGATCGGAATATTCTGCAGGTTCGGGTCGTTGCTGGACAGGCGCCCGGTCACCGCCACCGCCTGCGCGTAATGCGTGTGCACGCGGCCGGTGGCGGGGTCGGCGGTCTGCGGCAGCTTGTCGGTGTAGGTGCCCTTGAGCTTGGCCAGGCTGCGGTGCTCCAGGATGCGCGCCGGCAGCGGGTAGTCCTCGGCCAGCTTCTCCAGCACCTCCTCGTCGGTGCTGGGTGCGCCGGTGGCGGTTTTCTTCACCACCGGCAGCCCCAGCTTGTTGAAGAAAATTTCGCCAATCTGCTTGGGGCTGCCCAGGTTGAAGGGCTGGCCGGCCAGCTCGTGCGCCTCGCGCTCCAGTTGCAGGATGCGCTGGCCCAGCTCGTGGCTTTGCTGGCGCAGCAGCTCGGCGTCGATCAGCACGCCGTGCCGCTCGATCTGAAACAGCACCTCGCTGGTGGCGATTTCCAGCTCGTAGATGCGGTGCAGCGCGGGCTTGTCCCGCAGGCGCGGCCACAGCGCCAGGTGCACGTCCAGCGTCTGGTCGGCGTCCTCGCAGGCGTAGAAGGCGGCCTTGTCCACCGGCACCTGGGCAAACGGAATCTGGTGCACGCCCTTGCCGCACAGCTCCTCGTAGCTGACGCCGGCGCGGCCCAGATGCCGTTCGGCCAGGCTGGCCAGGCCGTGCGGCTTGTGCGCTTCCAGCACGTAGCTCTCCAGCATGGTGTCGTGCACGAAGCCGGCCACCTCGATGCCGTGGTTGGCGAACACGTGGCGATCGTACTTGACGTGCTGGCCCAGCTTGCGCCGCGCCGGGTTCGTCAGCCACGGAGTCAGGCGCGCCAGCACCTCGTCCAGCGGCAGCTGCACCGGTGCGTCCGGGCCGTCGTGCGCCAGCGGCAGGTAGGCCGCCTCGCCCGGCGCCACGCTGAGCGAAATACCGACGATGCGCGCCTGCATGGCGTCGAGCGAGGTGGTTTCGGTGTCCAGCGCGGTCAGCTCGGCGCCTTCGATCCGGGCCAGCCAGCGCTCGAACGTGGGCCAGTCCAGCACCGTCTCGTAGCGCAGCTCACCGCCGGCGTGCGAGGCGGCCCGCGCATCGGCGAACAAATCGTCGGCCGCCGCCAGCGGCGTGCTCGCCGCCGCCTTGGGTGCCGGCGCTTTGCCTGGCACGGCCTTGGCCAGCGTCTTGAACCCGAATTTTTGATAAAAATCGGCCAAGGCCGGCGTCTGCACATCCGAGGCAGCTATCGAATGAAGAGCAGGCAAGCTGTCCACATACCCCGCCAGATCGCAGTCGGTGCGGATGCGCAGCAGATCGCGCCCGGTCGGCAGCCAGTCCAGCGCGCGGCGCAGGTTCTCGCCCGCCGCGCCCTTGATCTGCCCGGCCTGCGCCACGATGGCGTCCAGCGAGCCGTGCTCGCCCAGCCACTTGGCGGCCGTCTTCGGGCCCACCTTCTCGACGCCTGGCACGTTGTCCACGCTGTCGCCCACCAGGGTCTGGTAGTCCAGCATCTGCGACGCCGGTACGCCAAACTCGGCCTGCACGCCGGCCAAATCGCGCCGCTTGCCGCTCATGGTGTCGATCATCGACACCTGCGCGCTCACCAATTGCGCCAAGTCCTTGTCGCCGCTGGAAATCACCACCTCCACCCCGCGCGCCTCGGCGGCCCGCGCCAGGGTGCCGATGACGTCGTCGGCCTCCACCCCGGGCACCACCAGCACCGGCCAGCCCAGCAGCCGCACCACCTCGTGGATCGGCTCGATCTGGCTGCGCAAATCGTCCGGCATCGGTGAGCGGTTGGCCTTGTACTCGGGGTAGATCGCGTCGCGAAACGTGGGCCCCGAGGCGTCGAACACGCAGGCCGCGTAGCGCGCGCCGGGAAAATCCTTGCGCAGCGCCGTCAGCATGTTCACCATGCCGCGGATCGCCCCCGTCGGCTGGCTGGCCGGATCGGTCGGGTCGGCGCGCAAGTCCGGCATGGCGTGGAAGGCCCGGTACAGGTAGCTGGAGCCGTCGACCAGCAGCAGCAGATCACGGTCGGCGGGAGGGGTGGCGGCAGCGGCGTTGGTCATGCCCGGCATTGTGCACGGCACCCGCGCGCGGCCCGGCCCGGCAGGCCCGCGCCACGCCTGAACCGCACTGGCGAAGTTGGCCGACACCCCTCTGCCGCGCCGCACCCCTAAAATGCCGTCATGCGTGCACATCGCCTCATTTCGGGACTGCTGCTGGCCGGCGGCGCCTTCACGGCGCTGACCGCCCTGGCCCAGCCCAGCCCCGCGCCGGCGCCGGCCACCCCCACGGCACCCCTGGCGCGGGACGAAACCCCGCCCAGTCGCTTCAACCAGCGCATCGAACACCTGCGCACCGAAGACGCCGGCGCCCGCGTGGACGAGCTGCGCACCGGCGGCGAAACCCGCAGCATCACCGTGCAGCCGGCCGCCGAAGTGCCGCCCTACCAGGTGCAGCCGGCCGACGGCGCACGCCCCGAGACCGGCCCGCGCGAGGCCGGCCCCGGCGGCGCCGGCCGCCGCGTCTGGAACGTCATTCAATTCTGATTCCGTCGCCGGCGCGGCCGGCGGCCTTTGTCCCCCATGGCGGTTTACACCCAAATCACGGACGAGCAGGCACGCGGCCTGATGCAGGCGCTGGGCCTGGGCCCCCTCAGCGCGCTGCGCGGCATCGAGGGCGGCATCGAAAACACCAACTACTTCGCCACCACCGATCAGGGCGAATGGGTGCTGACGGTGTTCGAGCGCCTGTCGCACGCCCAGCTACCCTTTTACCTGCACCTGATGAAGCACCTGGCCGAGCACGGCGTGCCCGTGCCCGAGCCACAAGCCAAGCGCGCCGGCGTGCGCCGCGGCCCCGGCGAGGACGACATCCTGCACACCTTGTGTGGCAAGCCCGCCGCCGTGGTCAACCGCCTGCGCGGGCGCAGCGAACTGGCGCCCGGCCCCGCCCACTGCGCCGCTGTCGGCCAGATGCTGGCGCGCGCCCACCTGGCCGCGCGCGACTACAACCGCCACCAACCCAACCTGCGCGGCCTGTCCTGGTGGAACGACACCGCTCCCGTGGTGCTGCCGCAGCTCGGCGCCGAGCAGGCCGCCTTGATGCGCACCGAGCTGGCCTACCAGAACCACGTCGCCGCCAGCTCGGCCTACGCCGCCCTGCCGCGCGGGCCGGTGCACGCCGACCTGTTCCGCGACAACGTCATGTTCGAGGGCAGTGTCGAGCAACCCGTGCTGAGCGGCTTCTTCGACTGGTACTTCGCCGGCATCGACAGCTGGCTGTTCGACCTGGCCGTGGCCCTGAACGACTGGGCCATCGACCTGCCCAGCGGCCGCGCCGACGACGCCCGCGGCCAGGCCCTGCTGAGCGCCTACCAGTCGGTGCGCCCCCTCACCGACGCCGAACGCCGCCTGCTGCCCGCCCTGCTGCGCGCCGGCGCCCTGCGCTTTTGGCTGTCGCGCCTGTGGGACTGGCACCTGCCGCGCGAAGCCAGCATGCTCACCCCGCACGACCCCGGCCATTTCGAGCGCGTGCTGCGCCAGCGCATCGCCGCGCCGCTGCTGCCATGAAGCTGAACATCGTCCCCGCCCGCACCGGCGCCCAGTGGGTGCGCGAAGGCATGCGCGTGTTCCTGCGCCAGCCGCTGGCCTTTGCCGGGTTGTTCTTCATGTTCCTGGCCGCCACCGCCGTCGCCGCCCTGCTGCCCGTGGTCGGCGACGCCCTGGCCCTGGCCCTGATCCCCGCCGTCACCGTGGGCCTGATGGCCGCCACCCAGCAGGCCGTGGAAGGGCGCTTTCCCATGCCCGCCGTCCTGGTCGTCGCCCTACGGCGATCGCCCAGCCAGACCCGCGCCATGCTGGTGCTGGGCGGGCTGTACGCGCTGGCCCTGCTGCTCATCATCGCCATCAGCACCTGGGCCGACGACGGACAGATGGCCCGCTTCGTCGCCAAGCACGGCGGCCGCGTCACCCCCGAAATGATGGCCGACCCCGAAATGCAGGCCGCCGCGCGCGCCTCCATGCAGCAACTCATGCTGGCCGGCCTGCTCTACACGCCGGTGGCGGTGCTGTTCTGGCACGCCCCGGCCCTGGTGCACTGGCACCAGGTGCCGGTCGGCAAAAGCCTGTTCTTCAGCGCCGTGGCTGTGCTGCGCAACACCCCCGCCTACCTGATCTACGGCTTGGCCTGGATTGCCCTGACCACCGTCTGCTCGCTGGCCCTGCTGCTGCTGGCCGCCCTGGTCGGGCGCATGGGCCTGGCCATGAGCGGCATGCTGCCCCTCAGCCTGATGATCGCGGCCATGTTCTACGCCTCGCTCTGGTTCACCTTCCGCGACAGCTTCAGCGCCGACGACGCCCCCGCGCCCCCGGCCGCCGGCTGATCTCCAGGCGTTCGGCCAAGGCCCGGCCGGCGCATCCGCACGCTCCGGGCCGCCCCGTCCCACGCGACCCCGGAGCCCCATGAGACAAAAACCGCCAGCCGCTCGGGTTCCTGGCGCTTGACTTCATCCGCATCCCTAAAAAACAGCTGTCAGCCGGCACCCATCAAGCCTGAACAGCTCTTAAAACCGAAGCAAACAGCTCCCCCAGGGCAGAAGGACTGCCGCAACGTCTCCACGGCACCGATACGGCCGCTTACGGCTTTTCACCTAGGGATTTCCCTCAATCTACCCCCAAGGGATGGATCGATTTCAGGGTTTTGGTTACTTAATCCCTAGGGCATTGGATCGTGCGCGACGGCCCTGTCCGCAACCAAAACCCGTGCCAAGGAGTTTCACGCCATGGCCATTGCCATCACCCAACTGGTCTTCGTCGATGCCCGCGTGGGCGAGCTGCCCAGCGTCCTCAGCCACCTGTCCGCCGACGTGCAGGTGCTGCGCATCGACCCCGGGCAGGACGGCCTGGCCCAGGTGCAGAGTGCCTTGGCCGACTACGCGGGCAACTTGAGCGCCATCCACATCGTCTCGCACGGCAGCAGTGGTCAGCTGTGGCTGGGCCAGAGTTTGCTCACCAGCACCAATCTGCCAAGCCACCAAGGCCAGTTGGCCAGCATCGGCCAGTCGCTCACCGGCTCGGGCGACTTGCTGCTGTACGCCTGCAACCTGGGTGAAGGCCAGCCAGGCCAGGCCTTCGTGGCGCAGTTGGCCCAGCTCACCGGCGCCGACGTGGCCGCCAGCAACAACGACACCGGCGGCGCCCAGGGCGATGGGCGGCTGGAAGTGGCCAGCGGAGCCATTGAAGCCCAGGCCCTGGGCAGCGACACGCAGTGGGCGCAGGCGCCGCGCCTGGCGGTCATCACCGTCACCACCGCCGCCGACGTGGTCGATGCGGGCGATGGCGTGACCTCGCTGCGCGAAGCGCTGGCCCAGGCCGCCGCGGGCGACACCATCACCTTTGACACGGGCATCACGCGCGTGCTGCTGACCGAGCGCATCGACCCCATCGACCCCGACCAGCCCACCCTGTTGCGCATCGACAAGAGCATCACCCTGGACGGCGACTGGGACGACGACGGCATGGCCGACGTGACCCTGGACGGCCAGCTCATGGGCCGGGTGCTGGAGGTGACCAGCGGCAGCACCGTCACGCTGGAGGGGCTGACCATTCAGCACGGCTTGATTGCGGGAAACGGGGGCGATGGGGGCACCACACCCGACGCTTCCGACTCGCTGGGCGCGGGCATCAGCAATGCCGGGCAGCTGACATTGCACAACGTGACCCTCACGCACAACTTCGCCACCGGCGGCGGCGGCGGTGCTACGAATGGGTCGAGCTCGCCCTATTACGGCGGTGGTGGCGGCGGCGGCGGCGGCGCGCGAGTGCCGGCGAGTACGAATGGAGGTAACGAGTTGCTGGGGTCGGGCGGCGATGGCGGTAGCGCCGCTGGCGCCCTCGGCCCGATACAGGGAACCGGGGGAGGCGGCAGCCCAACCGGCGAAAACGGCAGCAACGGTGGTGGTGCTGGTGGCGGTGCTGGTACTGCCGATGCTGGCGGTGCTGGCGGCGGCGGCGGTTGGGCGGGCGGTGGCGGCGGCGGAGGCGGCGGCGGCGGCGGCGGTGTCGGCGGCGGTGGCTGCGGTGGTGGCGGCGGCGGCGGCGGTTCAGACGGCGGAGGTGGAGGCGGTGACAG
>JAIUOM010000084.1 GCA_020161215.1 Pseudomonadota bacterium | reverse complement strand
GGCCAGCGCTATGCAGTTCGTTGATGGCACGATCGGATGACGAGCGGTGCCAACCGAAGCGAGCGGCTGCGCTGTGTTTGTGAAAGGTCTCGCCGGAGGCCAGTGCTCTCCACATGAGAATTTTTCCCTGCGCACCGTTGTTCAGGTAGCTGGCCGGCGGAATCAGGCCGTGCGCGGATAGGGAGCAAATACGGTCAAAGGGGTTCACGGATTGATCCCTTGCAGACGCTTGAACTCAACAACCCATACCCACGGGTTTGTATCCCAGCTTCCGCCGCCGTTTATCTGCTGCCACAGGGCGCAAAAATTGTCGCGCCACAAATTGAAGTTCTTCGGCGGCCCTTCGGCCTCGGCATCGGCCTCGCCTTCTTCCGCCACCTCGCGCAGCGCGCGCAACTCGCCCGGCTGGGTGTCGGCGCAGAACAGCGCCAGGTGGCTGCGCACCTCGTCCTCCACCTGCTCGTTGCTGGGCAGTTCGGCCCGGCCGCGCGGCAGCCCCAGCTGGCGGACGGCCTTGCGCTTGGCCTGGGCGTATTCCATGCCCTCGTCCACCACCAGCCGGGCGGCGGCGCTGGCAATCACTTCGGTGGCCGACGCACTCATCGTTTCATTCTAGGAGGCGGGTTGCGCCGGCCTCGGCCGCTCAGGGCAAAGCCACCGCCCCCATGCGGGCCAGGATGGTGGCGGCGCGCCCGCTCAGGTAGGCCGAGCCCGGCCGCTTCTCGAAGCGCTTTGGCGCCGGCAGCATCACCGCCAGTCGGGCGGCCTCTTCCGGGCCCAGCCGGCTAGCGTCCTTGCGGAAGTAGTGCCGCGCCGCGGCCTGCGCGCCGAACAGGCCCTCGCCCCATTCGACGCTGTTCAGGTAGATCTCCAGGATGCGCTGCTTGCTGAGCAGGGCTTCCAGCGCGTAGCTCAGCACCAGCTCCTGGCCCTTGCGCAGCAGCGTGCGCTCGCCCGACAGCAGCAGGTTCTTGGCCAGCTGCTGGGTGATGGTGGAGCCGCCCCGGATCTTCACCGGCCGCACCGGCCGGTTCTGCGCCGCGCGCTGGGCGGCGGCTTCCTCGGCCTGGGTGTTGCGCTCCCAGGCTTTCTCGATGGCGTTCCAATCGACCCCGTCGTGGTAGAGAAAGCTGTCGTCCTCGGCGGTGATGACGGCGCGCTTGAGGTGCTCGGAAATCTGGGCGTAGTCGCGCCACTGCTGGCGCCAGCGCAGCCGCCCGTCGCTGGCCAGGCGCCACATCTCGGAGCGCTGCAGGCTGGTCGAGCCGGGGTCGAGCCAGGCCGCCAGCGCCACCCGGCCGATGAAAAACAGCTGCAGCACCAGCAGCGCTCCCACGGCCAGCAGCAGCCAGCGCCCGAGCAGACGCATTCAGCGCAACTCCTTGACGGCGCTGCTCAGCGCGTCGGTCTGCAGGGTGGTTTCCAGCGTCATCTCGCGCGTGAACTTGAAGCGGGCGGTGACGTCGAACTGGTCGGTGTCCTTGCGCATGGCGGCGGTGAAATTGCCGAACGGCGCCGCGGCGTGGGCGATGGCCTCGGCCAGGCGGTCGAGCACCCGGCTGCCCGAGCCCTGCACCACGCGCGCGTCGAGGATGCGGCCGTCGTGGTTGATGTGCAGGGCCATCAGCAGCTCGCCGTACAGCTTCTTGCCGCCGGCCTCGGGAAAATTGTGCGTGCCGCGTTCCTCGATCTTGCGCCGCATGTCGTCGTAGTACTGGGCGTAGGTGGTGCCCAGGGTGGCGGGGCTGAGAAAGCGCTTGCGCGGGCGCGAGTTTTCCTCGTCGACGCGCTTTTCAATCGCCGCCAGCAATTTGGACAGCTGCTGGCGGCGGGTTTCCTGGGCCTGGGCCTCGGGGTCCTCGGCCACGCGGCTGGGGTCGATGCGCGGCAGGGACGCCAGCTGCTGGCGCACCTGGGCCAGCAGCAGCTCTTGCTGCCGCAGCATGGCGTCGATGTGGCGCTGGTTCTGCTCGACGGCCGACTCGCCGACGGCCTCGCGCAGGCTGGGCGCCAGCGGGGTGGACACCAGGCGCTTGTCGGCCGCCTCGCCACCGCCGGCCAGGCTGTGCTGGGCCAGGGCCTGGGCTTTCTCGGGCTTTTCGTCGGATTTGGCGTTGACCAGCACCACGTCCAGGGTGGTGTCCTGGAACACGCGCTTGAAGCCCTCCGGGTCGACGAAGCGCACCGTGAGCAGCCCGGCGTGCACCAACACCGACAGCCCCAACGCCCATTGCAGCGTGGACAGGGACTTGAGCGAGCGCGTGGCGGTCACGGTGCCGGATTATCCGCGCCGGCCGCGGCCGAATCGGCGACATCCACGGCGATGGCCAGCGGCCCGGCGGTGGCGTCGTCGTCCTCGTCGGTCGGCTCATCGCCCAGGAAGTCGCCGTCCAGCACCTCGGTGACCGTGCCGTGCACGTCCAGCCCGATGTCGTCGATCTCGCCCAGCTTCACCCGCACCCGGGTGCCGCGCAGCAGGCCTTGCGCGCCCAGCGTGGTGAAGACCAGGGGCAACTCGTCGGCGCGCACCAGCCAGGCGCCGCCGGTCTGGGGTTTGAGCAGGCTGGCCGTCAGCTCGGTGATGCCTTGCTGCCGCAGCAGGTGCAGGGTCCAGAAGCGTTCCATGCTGGCCTGCTGGGCGTTGTAGGCCGAGGCGGCGGCGTCGAAAGCGCTGATGATGGCGAACAGCTGCGCGTCCTTGGGCTTGAACGGCGCGGCCAGCGCGGCGGCGCGGCCGTGCCGCGCGCAGGCGATGATCTGCCACTGGTTGACCAGGTCGACGTAGCGACGCAGCGGCGAGGTGCTCCAGGCGTAGCTGGGCACGCCGAGGCCGGCGTGGGGCAGGGCCTTGGTGCCCATGCGCACCTTCACCCCGGGCGCCATGCTGGCCTGGCTGCGGTAGATGGCCGGCACGCCCAGGCTGGCCAGCCACTGGCCCCAGGTGCTGTTGGCCAGGATCATGGCCTCGGAGACCATCAGATCCAGCGGCGCGCCGCGCTGGCGCTGGGTGATCACCACCTGTTCCTCGCCGCTGGGCACCCCGCCGTCGTTGCCGATCAGGCGGAAGTTGTAGTCCGGGCGGTTAAAGGTTTCCGGCTTGCCGCGCACCAGCTCGCGCTGGGCTTTCAGGCGTTCGGCCAGGCGGTATAAAAATGAGAGCTGCTCACGATGGATTGGCGCCGGCAAACCGTCGTTTTGATCAGAATCGGTGGCGCGCAGCCATTGCGGGGTGACCAGGCTGTCGAGCTGGTCATGGCGCAGGTTGGCGACGATCGGCACGCGCTCCAGCCGGGTTTCGCTGCCCACCGGCTCCAGGGTCGCCTCGTCGATCTGCACGTACAGCGACACCGCCGGCACGTCGCGCCCCTCGCTCAGGGTGTAGGTTTGCACCACCTCGTCGGGCAGCATGGTGATCTTGTAGCCGGGCATGTAGACGGTGGACAGGCGCTGGCGCGCCACCTCGTCCAGGGTGTCGCCCGGCGCCAGCGCCAGGCCCGGCGCGGCGATGTGGATGCCCAGCACCACCGTGCCGGAGCCCAGCCCGCGCAGCGACAGCGCGTCGTCGATTTCGGTGGTGGAGGAGTCGTCGATGGAAAAGGCCTGCACCTCGGCCAGCGGCAGCTCCTCGGTGATGGCGGGGGCTTGCAGCACGGGAAAACCCGTACCCTTGGGGAAATTCTCGAACAGAAAACGCTGCCAGTGGAACTGGTAGGCCGATTCGATGGCCCCGGCGCGCTGCAGCAGGGCCAGCGGCGCCAGTTGGGTGGCGCGACTGGCTTCCACCACCGCCTTGTACTCGGGCGCGTTCTTGTCGGGTTTGAACAGAATTTTGTACAACTGCTCGCGGATCGGCTCCGGCGTGCGGCTGGCGGCCAGTTCGTCGGCCCAGGCGCTGATCTGCGCGGCGATCTGTTTTTTCTTCTCGATGGCGGCCAGCGCCTGCGCCACGATGTCGGCCGGCGCCTTGCGGAACTGCCCCTTGCCGGCACGGCGGAAGTAGTGTGGCGCCTCGTGCAGCGCCATCAGCATGGCGGCCTGCTCGGCCGGGCTGGGGCTGCCGCCGAAGTAGTCCGCCGCCAGCGCGGCAAAACCGAACTCGTCCTCGGAGGCGAATTCCCAGGCCAGGGCCAGGTCCACCTCGGCCGCCAGGGTCTGGGCCTGGGCCAGCAGCTCGGCGGGCGTGGGTTTTTCAAACCGCAGCAACTGGTGGGCCGATTTGACCTTGACGCGCTTGCCCGAGTCCAGCTCCACCTGGGCCGAGGCCTCTGCTTCGGACAACACCCGGCCGGCCAGGAATTTCCCGGCATCTTCAAACAATACGAACATGGTCGTCATTGTCCCATGCGTGCGCCGTCGGGCGGCGGCCCGGCGTGGGGCGGCGGTGGAACTTGTTGCGGCGTGATGTTACTTAGGGGGTGTCGCCGTTGGGAAAGACCAGGAGATGCCCATGAACCCGTTGTCAGAGATCGTTTCGGCGATTGCCGAGGATGCGCCGAAGTTGCCGGAAGACCAGGAAATCCATATCCCACTGGATGAAAACCTGTGGATCAGCGTCATGCGGCCGACGGCCAGCGGGCGCTTGGTGGTCACGGCCGTGCGACAGCCCCTGAGCCGCACCGAAGCGGAGCAGGCCAGCGCGCACGAGGCCTTGCTGCGGCTCACGGCGGACAGCCGCTGGACGGATGGTTTCACCGGCGGCCTGGATGCCGAGGGCCACGAGTGCCTCAGCGCGGAAGTTGCCGTGCCCGTGGACGCGCAGGCGCTCGAACGCTGCCTGGAGCGCCTGCTGACGCGGGGGGCTTCTGGTCGGCCAGGCCACAGCTCGGCCGCCGTCGCAGCCGTACCAGATCTGGCGACCAACCTGTTGCGGGTTTGAAAGGAAGGGCACGCCATGCCGCAGTTTGACCACCCCGAGTTTCAACGTCTGGCGGCCTGTCTTGGCCCAGACGTGCAAGCCACCTCGCAACGCTCGTTCGACCTGGTGTTCGACGACGACCTGCCCGTGACCGTGAGCCTGCACCCCAATGGCACGGACGTGGCCATCGACGTGTGGTGTTACGACGCTGCCAAGCTGGCGGGGGCGCCGCGCACCGCGGTCGTCGACACTTTGCTGCTACTCAACCAGACCGTGCGCAGCGGGCAGCCTTTCGCCATCGGGCTGGACAGCCGCGACTTCGTCGTGGTGCACGCGCGCCAGGCCATGAACCAGTTGCAAGGGCTGGCCATGGGCGCCTGGTTGACCTGGCTGGTGGACCAGGCCAGACGGGTGCGGGCGCTGATCCGCACGCTCAGTTTCGAAAGCGGCCGTTTGACGTACGCGCTGACCGCGTCCAGCCCAGGAGAAGCATGATGGCGAATGGCGCAGTGGGTGTGGCTGTCAATACGAAAAGCCAGTGGCACAACCAGGTCGAACAGAGTGCACATGCCGGCCTCATGGGCAAGCTCAAGGGAATAGTCATCACCCCGACGCAGAGCACGCAGAAAGCGACCAACGCGGCGCTGACGTTTGAGGCTTATTTCAAGGACGCCGTGGGCCGAGCCGGCAGTGGTGTGCCCGAGCACAGCCGGGCGGGCTTTCAGGCACGGGCGCAGGAGCTGTTTCGAGAAATTCTGGACAACAGCTTTGACCCGGTCGTGCGCGATGGCTTGACGCGCGGCGATGGCCGTGTCAGCGACAAGTTGGTGAGGGAGGCGGTGGCCCAGGCCAACCAGAAGGCGCAGCAAGCCTTGGTGGAGCTTCAGACGTATGCGCTGTACGCACGTCAGGCCGACGGTGGCGGCCCCCGAGATATCCGCCCGCAGCCGATACCCCGCTACGACAACCGGGGTGGGTTGGCGGCGTTCAACGTCATCCGCGCGGCGCCGCAGATCGAGAACATGGTGCTTCGCGGCGGCGGCGCCAAGGGGATCGGCAACCCCGAGGCCTTGGTGGAAATGGAACGGGCCGGCATGTTCAAGGGACTTCAGCACATCGTCGGAAGCTCGGCCGGTGCGTTGACGGCGATAGGACTGGCCTGCGGCCGGAGTGCCGAGCAGTTTCAGACGTTCGCCACCAGCGTGAACATGGGTGATTTGAAAGGCAAGGCGCAAGACTACGAAACGCGCTATCCCACGGTCAAGGTCGACTGGCGCGTGGGTCTTCACACGGCCGGCCAAGCGTTGGTTGTATTGGATCGCGCCTCGGCCGGTCCCATAGAGACGTACCTCAACGAGCATATGAACGACGCGGCGTTTCAAGCCCGGCTGGTGGACATGCAAGCGCGGTTGAACGCGCAAACCCCCGGCACCGGCGACGTTGCCATAGACCGCTTGGCGGCATTACGGAACCAGAACTACGAGGGCGAGCACACGGGCCAAATGATCACATTCGGCGATCTGAAACTGCTGCACATGCTCGATCCCGTGCAGTTCAAGGAGCTGACGCTCACCGGGTGGGACAAAACCAACAACGAGGAAACCTACTTCAGCGCCGAGTCGACCCCCAACATGCCGGTGGCTGTCGCGGGACGGATTTCCATGAGCATTCCGGTGTATTTCAGGTCCGTGGACTACGACCCCGGCGACGGCAAGGGGGTGCGAACCTTTGTCGACGGTGGCGTGGGCAGCAACATGCCCACCGAAGTGATCACGCGGGGGCTGCAAGGTCAGGCGCTGGATCAGGCCCGGGCGCAGACCGCTGTGCTGACTTTTGACGAGAAGGGCGAAGCCTACACCGTGCTGCACGGTCCTCCTGACCATCCAGGAAGACTAGGCAGGGCCATGAATTGGGCCGCGGGGAAGGTCGTGGGCGTGGGCGCTGGGGTTGTCGCGGGCAATTCTGGCTACCAGAAGACGTCGGACCAGGACACGCAGAAGATTCACGACGCTGGCCCGAATGCCTTCGTGGTATTCCATGGCGACATAGGCACCTTGGATCTGAATGCATCGCCAGAGCGGGTACAGCAGGCCAAGGCGATGGCCACGCTGAAAATGCTGGAGCAGATTGAGCAGCGCCAAGATCAGGCTTGCGCGGCCGAATTCGCCACGCCCGACGACTGTTATCGGCTTCTGACCGACGTCGAGAAGCAGGCCGTGAGGGCGGGCGGGCCGCCGGCTTTCCGCCTAGGTGCTTCCGGAGGCGAGGATCCTGCCTACCACTTCGAGAAAGCGGTCTACGACATGGTCATGACGCTGGGGTGATCAGCGCAACTGCAAAAAGTCGAGGACCTCTGGCAGGTGGTCGGCGAAATCGCTCAAGCCGTGGTCGCTGCCTTCCAACAGCCGGAGGCGTGCGCCGGCGTAGCGCGCCGCCATCTCGCGCCAATCCAGCAGCTCGTCTCCCTTGGCGATGACGGCCAGGAAATGCTCGGGCTGGCGCAGCGGGCCGGCGGCCAGGGCGCGCAATTCGTCGATGTACTCGGCTCGGAAGAAGAAATGCGCGGCCGGGTCGTGCCAGGCGGTTTGCTCGCCGATGTGCGCGGCCAGATCGCGCGCCGGATCCACCGCCGGGTTCAACACCACCGTGCGGCAGCCCAGGCGCTGGCCCAGCCAGGTGGCGTAGAAGCCGCCCAGGGACGAACCCATGACCCCCAGGGTCTGGCGTGGCCAGGCGGCAATGCCTTGCTCGAGCAGCGCCATCGCCGCACGCGGGGAGGGCGGCAGCTGCGGGCACCACCAGCTCAGGCCCGGGTGGTGCTCGGCCAGGTGGGCGGCCAGCAGGCGCGCCTTGGCCGACTGTGGAGAGGAACGGAAGCCGTGCAGGTACAGCAGGTGGGTGAGGGCGGTCATGCGGGGATGCTACTGGCCTGCGCCGTTGGGCGCGGGATAATCCGCCCCCATGGCCGTTGTTTTTGAAAAACCCCCGTTGTGGCAGCGCGTCTGGCCGCTGCTGCGCGGCTTTGACCTGCTGCTCCTGCTGGCCGTGTTGCTGTTGGCCTGCGCCGGGCTGCTGGCCATGTACTCGTCCGGTTTCGACCATGGCACGCGCTTCGTCGATCATGGCCGCAACATGGGCATCGCACTGGGCGTGCTGTTCGTGGTGGCGCAAATTCCGCCGCAGCGGCTGATGAGCCTGGCCGTGCCCCTGTACACACTGGGCGTGGCCCTGCTGGTGGCGGTGGCGCTGTTCGGCATCACCAAGAAGGGCGCCACGCGCTGGATCAACATCGGCGTGGTGATCCAGCCCAGCGAGCTGCTCAAGATCGCCACGCCGCTGATGCTGGCCTGGTGGTTCCAGCGCCGCGAGGGGCAGATCCGCCCGTTCGACTTCGCGATGGCCTTCGTGCTGCTGGCGGTGCCGGTGGGCCTGATCATGAAGCAGCCCGATCTGGGCACGGCCCTGCTGGTGCTGGCGGCCGGGCTGGCGGTGATCTTTTTCGCCGGCCTGCCCTGGAAGCTGGTGCTGCCGCCGGTGCTGATCGGCGCGGTGGTGGTGGTGTTGATCGTCACCTACGAGGCAGAACTGTGCGCCGACGGCGTGGACTGGGTGGTGTTGCACGAGTACCAGCGCCAGCGCATCTGCACCTTGCTCGACCCCACGCGCGACCCGTTGGGCAAGGGTTTTCACATTCTGCAAGGGATGATCGCCATCGGCTCCGGCGGCTTGTGGGGCAAGGGCTTCATGCAGGGCACGCAGACGCACCTGGAATTCATCCCCGAGCGCACCACCGACTTCATTTTTGCCGCCTATTCGGAAGAGTTTGGCCTGGTCGGCAACCTGGCGCTGATTGCCGGTTTCATCTTCTTGGTGCTGCGCGGGCTGAGCATCGCCGCCGAGGCGCCGACCCTGTTCTCGCGCCTGCTGGCCGCCGCCCTGACCACCATTTTCTTCGCCTACGCCTTCGTCAACATGGGCATGGTCAGCGGCATCCTGCCGGTGGTGGGCGTGCCGCTGCCCTTTGTCAGCTACGGCGGCACGGCCATGGTCACGCTGGGCTTGGCGCTGGGCATGCTGATGTCGATCGTCAAGTCCAAGCGCTTGATGCAAAGCTGAAGCCAGGCCGCCACGCCGGTGTGCGCTTGTGCACACCCCGGGCCCGGGCGGTTGAAAAGACGGCCCACCCGGGCCACAATGCCGGCCAGCCAACCGTGCTTTGGCGTCTAAAAGGAGTTTTCATGGCCGGTAAGTTCGAACTCAAGAAATCCAAGAACGATAAATTTCATTTCTCGCTGCTCGCCAGCAACGGCCAGGTGATCCTGACCAGCGAGATGTACGAAGCCAAGGCCAGCGCGGTCAATGGTATTGAATCGGTCAAGAAGAACTCTGGCGATGCCGCGCGCTACGCCAAGCTGACGGGCAAGGACGGCTCGCCGTACTTCACCCTCAAGGCCACCAACGGCCAGGTGATCGGCCAGAGCCAGATGTATTCCAGCGAAGCCACGCGCGACGCCGGCATCCAGTCCTGCATGAACCACGGCCCCGACGCCTCGGTCAACGACCTGACCGCGGGCTGACGCCGAGTCGGCTTCGCCCAACTCAAAAAAAAAACCGCCTGCGGGCGGTTTTTTCGTGGATCACAGCATCAAGCGCCGTCGTCCGACACCGCCCGGACGAGCGGCGCCCCTAGCATCGATAGGCCTTTCACCCCTTGGAGCCTGTCGTGTCCGATGTCCGTGTGTCCCCTGGCGCCCCCCTCGTCCGGGCGTTTGGGGTCCCCGCCTGGTGGCTGGCGTGCCTGCTGCTGGTCCTGCTGTGCGCGGGCTGCGGCAGCCTGCCCCAGGACGTGCGGCGTCCGGAATCGCGCGCGCTGGCGGCGCCGGGCGAGACGCCGTTGGGGCAATTGGCCGCGCGGCGCCGACCCGCGGGCGCGCGCGCCTCGGAGTCCGGTTTTGCGCTGATCGATTCGGCCGATCTGGCCTTCTCCGCACGGCTGGCGCTGGCGCAGGGCGCACGCCGGACGCTGGATGTGCAGTACTACGCCATCCACGCCGACCCCGGCACGGCCGAGCTGCTGCGCGAGCTGCGTCTGGCCGCGGCGCGCGGCGTGCGCGTGCGCCTCCTGCTCGACGACTTTAATTCCGGCGGGCGCGACAGTGTGGTGCTGGGCATGGCGCGGGTGCCGAACGTCGAGATGCGGTTGTTCAACCCACTGCCTGGCGGCGCACGCGGTGCCGGGGCGCTGCGCACCCTGGCTGGGCTGCGTGACTTTAGGCGCCTGCAGCACCGCATGCACAACAAGCTGTTCATCGCCGACAACGCCTGGGGCATCACCGGGGGGCGCAACCTGGGCGATGCCTACTTTGGCGCCGCCGAGGGCAGCAACTTCATCGACATGGATGTGCTGGCCAGCGGCGCGGTGGTGCGCGACATGTCGGCCAGTTTCGACCGCTATTGGAACAACCCGCTGGCCTACCCCGTGCCGGCCCTGGTGGGCGAGACCGAGTTGCGCAGGCTGCACGACCAACTGCTCGCACCCACGCCCGCCGATGCCGCGCCGGCCGTTGGCAATACGACGGAGCCGGGCAACGCGGCGCCGTCTGAAAAAACCGTGCGCATGCCACCGCCGGCCGAATTGGCCACGCTGCCGCTGACCTGGGCCAACGCGCACCTGTTGTCCGACAAGCCGTTCAAGCTGGTGCCCGAGCTGAACGACAGCTTCGCCGAGGACTCGGTGGTCGACAACATGCTGGTGATGATGCAGGCGGCGCGCGGCGAAGTCCTCATCGTCACGCCGTACTTCGTGCCTGGGGCGCGCATGATGCAGGTGTTCGCCGACATGCGCCGGCGCGGGGTGCGCGTGCGGGTGCTGACCAATTCGCTGGCCTCCAACGACGCGCCGCTGGCCCATGTGGGCTACGCCCGCTACCGCGAGCAGTTGCTGCGATTGGGCGTGGAATTGCACGAGATGCGGGCGCTGCAGGGGGTGCAGCTCGACCGCACGGTGTTTGGCTCCGGTCGCGGGCCCTCGCGTGCCAGCCTGCACGCCAAGTTGTTGATCTTCGACGGGCGCCTGCTCAGCGTCGGCTCGATGAACCTCGATCCGCGCTCGGACCAGCTGAACACCGAGGTCACCGTGGTGGTCCGCAGCCGGCGGCTGTCACAGCGCGCCACCGAGGTGATCGAGCGGGCCATCGCCGGCAGCGCCTGGCGGCTGGCGCTGAACGCCGAGGGGCAATTGCACTGGCACGCACCACCCGGCGCCGGCTTCGAGGACGCGGACAGCGAACCCGACGCCAGCGCCGGGCTGCGTCTGGTGCTGGGCGTGCTGGGGCCGGTGGCGCCGGAGGAAATGCTGTGATGTGCCTGCGTCAGCGCACCGGCGCAAGAAAATCGGCGATGGCGGCGTTGACCGCCTCCGGCTGCTCCTTGTACGGCACATGCCCGCAGCCGGCCAGCTTGAGCAGCCGCGCCGCGGGCACGGCCGCCGCCAGGTCGTCGACCTGGGCCAGCGTGCCGTAGGGATCCTGCAGGCCCTGAATGGCCAGCAGCGGATCGCGGATGCCGCGCACCTCGGCGCGGATGTCGAAGGCGCGAAATTCCGGGCTCAGCCACACGTCGTTCCACTGCCAAAACGCCCCATCCACGTCGTCGTGGTAGCGCGCCAGGCGCTCGCGCAGGCCCTGGGTCAGGTAGGCCTGGCGCGCCTCGGCGATGGAGCGCACCGAAATATCCTCGACCATCACGTGCGGCGCCAGCACCACGCAGGCCGCCACGTGGTGGTGCGCGGCGTGGATCAGGGCGATGGTGGCGCCGTCCGAATGGCCGATCAGCACCGGCGCATGCACCTCGATCCGTGCCAGCACCCGGGGCAGCACCTGCAGCGCCTCATGGTGCATGTAGTCGGGTGAGAGCCGCCCGGCGCGCTGGCCGTCGGGCAGGGTGCGCGCCGGGCCGCGCACGTCCTGGATCGGGCTGGAGCGCCCATAGCCCTGGCGCGAGATCACCCAGCCGGCCCGGCCCGTGGCCGTGCACAGCGTGGCCGGCCAGTCGCGCCACATCGCCACCGAGCCCAGGCCTTCGTGCAGGAACACCAGCGGCGACCGGTCGGGCGGGGCGTCGGCGGGGGCGGGCAGATGGCGCAGCTCCAGCTGAACCGGACCAAGGGCAAGGGTGGTGTCGGACATGGCTCAAATCCTAACCCTCTTGACGTGGATCACGCCGCACCGGCGCCGGGCGCCGACCCCCGCCGGCTAAAATTCGGCCTTGTCTCCAGCGGGCCTCACGTGAACCCCATTCCTCGTATTTCTGGCGTCCGGGCGGCCTTGGCGGGCCTGGGCCACGCGCGTGCCATCGACCGGCGGCGTTTTCTGGCCCTGGCGGCAGCCGGTGGCGCGCTGGGCTTGTCGTCGGCGCCCAGCGGGGCGCAGCAGGGCGCCGCGCCCACCGCGTCCCGCAAGGGCGCGCCGGTGTTCGTGCTCAACTCGCTCGACGGCGACGTCAGCGTGATCGATCCGGCCGACTGGACCGAAACCAAGCGCATCCCCACCGGCAAGGAGCCGCACCACCTGTACCTGACGCCGGACGAGAAATCGGTCATCGTGGCCAACGCGGCCAGCGATTCGCTGACCTTCATCGACCCGCGCACGGCCGAGGTGCAGCGCGTGGTGCGCGACATCCGCGACCCCTACCACCTGCGCTTTTCGCCCGACATGAAATGGTTCGTGACGGCCGCCAACCGCCTCAACCACATCGACATCTACAGCTGGGACGGGCGCGATCCCAAGCTGGTCAAGCGCATTCCCACCGGCAAGACGCCCAGCCACCTGTGGATCGACACGCGCAGCAGCACCGTCTGGTCCAGCATGCAGGACAGCGACGAGCTGGTGATGATCGACCTGGCCACGCAAACCTTGCTGCACCGCGTCAAGACCGGGCCGTTGCCGGCCGACGTGTTCGGCACGCCCGACAACCGCCACCTGCTGGTTGGGCTGACCGGTGGTGACGGGGTGGAGGTCTACGACGTGGCCGACGGCAAGGCGCCGCAGCTGGTGCAGAAAATCCCCACCGGCAAGGGCGCGCACGCCTTTCGCGCCGCCGGCGACAAGCGCCATGTGTTCGTCAGCAACCGCGTGGCCAACACCATCAGCAAGATCGACTACACCCGCTTCACGGCGGTCGATACCTTCCCGGCCCCGGCCGGGCCGGACTGCATGGACATCTCGGCCGACGGGGCGCTGATCATGGTCGGCTCGCGCTGGGCCGGTAAGCTGACCCTGATCGACGTGGCCCAGCGCAAGGTGGTGCGCCAGGTCAAGGTCGGCAAGTCGCCGCACGGCGTGTGGACGCTGGACCACGCGCCGCGTCTGTAAACCCGTCACCGCCGCCATGCGCTTCCGGTTCGCTTCGCTTTTGATAGCTGGCGTGGCAATCTGCACGCCGGCCTGGACGCAAAAAAGCCCAGAAAAGACGGCCGAGGGCTGCGCCCCGGTCTACCTGACGTTCGATACCGGCCACATGGGCGTGGCGCCACTGATCGCCGAGGTGTTGCGGCGCCAGGACGTGAAGGTGACCTTTTTCGCCGCCCACGAGCGCACCCAGGAGGGCGACGGCAGCCTGGGCGCGCACTGGGCGCCGTGGTGGAAGGCGCGTGCCGCCGAGGGGCACGAGTTGGCCTCGCACACCTACCAGCACGCCTACTGGCGTGGCGACCTGGCCCCGGCCGCGCCGGGCGGGGCGCCGCGCTTTCGCATCCGGCCCTCGGCCGGGCCGCGCGCCGGGCAGACCCTGGTCTGGTCGGCCGGGCAGTACTGCGAGGAGCTGGGCGCGGCGCGCGACCGGCTGGCCGAGATCAGCGGCAAGAAGCCGCTGCCGCTGTTTCGCGCCCCGGGCGGCAAGACCTCGCCCGCGCTGCTGGCGGCGGCCGAGCGCTGCGGCTACCAGCACGTGGGCTGGGCGCCGGCGGGTTTCCTGGGCGACGAACTGCCCAGCGCCCAGTACCCGAACGATGCGCTGCTGAAAAAGGCCCTGGCCAACATCCGTTCCGGCGACGTTCTGGTGGCGCACCTGGGCATCTGGTCGCGCCAGGACCCCTGGGCGCCGGCCGTGCTGGAGCCGCTCATCACCGGGCTGAAGGCGCGCGGCTTTTGCTTTCGCACCCTGCGCCAGCACCCCGGCCACGCGCCCTGGATCGCCGCGCACGGCGGCTGACGGGTTGATCGCATGGACACCCTGATCGAGCTGTTCGAGCGCGCCCAGCAGGGGTTGTTCGAGACCCTCATCGGCCCGCTGGCCTTCTGGCTGGGCGCCGGCAACCTGATGGAAGAAGGGTTTACCGCCGCCGGCTGGCTGCTGGTGGGCCTGCTGCAGATCGCCGTCATGCTGCTGGTCATCGGCCCGCTGCAGCGCCTGTCGCCCGTCGAGCCCGTCACCGACCGCCGGGCCGTCCGGGTCGACGTGCTCTACACCCTGCTGCATCGCCTGGGCCTCTTCAAGCTGCTGATGTTCTTCAGCTTCGAAGGCTGGGCCATTGAGGGCTTCGGCTGGCTGCGCGTGCACGGCCTGCCCACCTTGCACATCGACCAGCTCTGGCCCGGCGTGACCGACCAGGCCGCCGTCAGCTTCGTCATCTACCTGGTGGTGTTCGATCTGATCGGCTACTGGGTGCACCGTTGGCAGCACCACGCCCACTGGTGGTGGCAACTGCACGCCGTGCACCACAGCCAGCGCCAGATGACCATGTGGACAGACAACCGCAACCACCTGCTGGATTCGGTCATCACCGACCTGGTGTTTGTCGGCGCGGCGCTGCTGATCGGCGTGGCACCGACGCAGTTCGTGGCCCTGGTGGCCTTGTCGCAGCTGATGGAAAGCCTGCAGCACGCCAACCTGCGCTGGCCCTGGCCGCGCTGGGCCGAGCGCCTGCTGGTCAGCCCGCGCTTTCACCGGCACCACCATGCCATCGCGCTCAGCCATGAACCTGCCGATGCCGTGCCGCCCCAAGGCGAAGCTGCCCCCTCGGGGGGCAGCGAACCACGCGCGGCGGGGAGCGTGGGGGCAAGCTTCGCCGCCGTGCCGTCCCAAGGCGAAGCCGCCCCCTCGGGGGGCAGCGAACCACGCGCAGCGGGGAGCGTGGGGGCAAGCTTCGCCGCCGGGCCGTCCCAAGGCGAGGCAGCCCCCTCGGGGGGCAGCGAACCACGCGCAGCGGGGAGCGTGGGGGCCCCTTACGGCGCCAACTACGGCATCTTGTTTCCGTGGTGGGACATGCTGTTTCGCAGCGTCAGCTGGGGCGGCGGCTACGCGGCCACCGGTATCGACGACCAGGTGCGCCAGGGGCGCGACTACGGGCGCGGCTTCTGGGCCCAGCAGTGGCTGGGGGTTGGGCGGCTGTTGGGGCGTCGCTGAGCTTGGCGGTTTGTGAGGGTATTTGGCCGGATGCCGGTGCGTGTATTGCCAGGTTTGCTCTCATTTCGATAGTTCCCGTGGGCTTTCTGGCGCGCCCGGTTACCATCCGCGTCTTCACCCCTTGCCCTCGGCCGCCGCCATGACCACTCCCGCGCCCCATGCCCGTGCCGATCTGGTGCTGCGCGAGCCCCGGGTCGGCGACCTGAGCTGGGTGGTGCACCGCCAGAGCCTGCTGTACGCGCGCGAATACGGTTGGAACAACGAGTTCGAGGCCCTGGTCTCCGAGATCATCGCGCGCTTCATCCGCGAGTTCGACCCGGCGCGTGAGCGCTGCTGGATCGCCGAGCAGGGCGGGGCGGTGGTCGGCTCGGTGTTCGTGGTGCACCAGGACGACGCCACCGCCAAGCTGCGCATGCTCTACGTCGAGGCCAGCGCGCGCGGGCAGGGCCTGGGCGGGCGCCTGATCGACGAATGCCTGGGCTTCGCGCGCCAGGTCGGCTACCGCCAGATGCTGCTGTGGACCAACAGCGTGCTGGTGGACGCGCGCCGCCTCTACGAGCGCGCCGGCTTCACGCTGCGCGAGGAGGAGCCGCACCACAGCTTTGGCCACGCCCTGGTCGGGCAGGTCTGGGGGCGGGCGCTGTGACCGTGCGGGCGCCGAAAAACTGAACGAATCGGGCTCCACGGGGCTCCTGTCCATCCAGGGCAGCTACAAAAACAGGAGTTTCCGTGCGCCCTGGCGTGGCCGTTATCCGGTATCCTTGCGCGCCATGAACCGCATGTTCGATGCCTTTTGGCGGGCCCTGAGCGACAGCTTTCGTCCGCGTGTGCTGTTGTTGTCACTGGCCCCGCTGGCCGTGATGCTGCTGTTGGTGCTGGGCACCGGTTTCAGCCTGGGCGAGGCCATCCTGGCCTGGGCGCGCGGCTGGGTGGGCGACGCCGGCTGGCTCAACTGGTCGCTCGGCTGGCTCGACCCGACCATGGCCGCCGACGTGCGCGCCGTGCTGGCGCCCCTGCTGGTGGTGGCCCTGGTCACGCCGCTGATCACCATCGGCGCGCTGCTGCTGGTGGCCTTGCTGATGACGCCGGCCATGCTGCGCCTGGTGGCGGGGCGGCGCTTTCCTGGCCTGCAGCGGCGCGGCGGTGGGGTGGCCGGCTGGCTGGGCGCCGCGGGCTTCTCGCTGGGCACCACGGTGCTGGCGTTTGGCGCGCTGCTGCTGTCGATGCCGCTGTGGCTGGTGCCGCCCTTGATCCTGGTGCTGCCGCCGCTGATCTTCGGCTGGCTGAGCTACCGCGTGACCAGCTACGACGTGCTGGCCGACCACGCCAGCGCCGAGGAGCGGCGCGCGCTGATGCGCCGGCACCGCGGCACGCTGCTGGCCATGGGCGTGATCACCGGCTACCTCGGCACGGCGCCGGCCGTGGTGTGGGCCTCGGGCCTGCTGTTCGCGGCGCTGTTCTGGCTGCTGGTGCCGTTGGCGATTTGGATCTACACCTGGGTGTTCGCCTTCTCCGGCCTGTGGTTCGCGCATTTCTGCCTGGCCGCGCTGCAGGCCGAGCGCGAGGCCGAGGCGCCGCCACCCGCCGTCCCGCCACCGGCCGAGCCGCCCCTGCTGCCACCGGCGCCCCTGGCGGCCACGCCCCAGGAGCGACCCCGCGCATGAGCTCCGACACCGCCCCGGCCTTCGGCCTGATCGTCATCGGCGACGAAATCCTCTCCGGCCGGCGCGCCGACAAGCACCTGCCCAAGTGGGTCGAGCTGCTGGGCGAACGCGGCCTGCGCCTGGCCTGGGCCGAGTACGTGGGCGACGAGCCCGAGCGCATCACCGCCGTGCTGCGCCGTGCCTTCGCCAGCGGCGACGTGGTCGTCTCCTGCGGCGGCATCGGCGCCACGCCCGACGACCACACGCGCCAGTGCGCGGCCGCCGCGCTGGGCCGACCGCTGCTGCTGCACCCCGAGGCCAAGGCCCTGATCGAGGCACGCACCCGCGACGTGGCCGCCGAGCAAGGCCGGCCCTACGAGCCGGACCGCCCCGACAACCTGCACCGCCTGAACATGGGCGTGTTCCCCGAGGGCGCGCAGATCATTCCCAATCCGTACAACCGCATTCCTGGCTTTTACTGCTCGGCAGCGCGTGAGGGCGCGAACCACCCGCCGCCGGGCGGCCCCAAGGCGGGTCCGGCCCCCTCGGGGGGCAGCGACCCACACGTGGGGGAGCGTGGGGGCGTCATTTATTTTTTACCGGGCTTTCCGGTCATGGCCTGGCCCATGATGGCCTGGGTGCTGGACAGCCACTACAGCGCCTGGTTCCAGCGCGACAGCTGGCGCGAGCGTTCGGTGATCGTGTTCGGCGGGCTGGAGGCCACGCTCACCCCCGTCATGGAGCGGGTCGAAGCCGCGCACCCCGGGGTGAAGGTGTTCAGCCTGCCCAGCGTGGACCACCCAGAGTACGGGCGCCACATCGACCTGGGCGTCAAGGGCCGGCCGGACGCCGTGGAGCCGGCCTACGCCGACTTGCGCACCTGGCTGGCGCCCTTCGAACTGCGTTACGGCCCCGAGTTGGTGCGTCCTTGAAGTTCGCACCAATATAGTGCCACTAGACTGCACTTTTTTGGTGCTCATTCGGCCCGGAGTGGCCTGAAAACCCAGGCACAATCGAGGGGCGCGCCGTCTGTCCCGCCTGGCTGCCTGCCCGGATGCTGGCATGGATCGTGCATCAGACTGCGTACCGATTCTTTCCAACCATCCCCCCTAGGAGAACCCTGATGGCCAAGACCGTCGCCGACGTGATGAAGCTCGTGAAGGAAAACGAGTGCAAGTTCGTTGATTTCCGCTTCACCGACACCCGTGGCAAGGAGCAGCACGTGACCGTGCCCGTGTCGCATTTCGACGAGGACAAGTTCAGCGACGGCCACGCCTTCGACGGCTCTTCCATCGCCGGCTGGAAAGGCATTGAAGCCTCCGACATGCTGCTGATGCCCGATCCGGGCACCGCCCACGTCGATCCCTTCTACGAAGAGTCCACCCTGGTGCTGACCTGCGACGTGCTGGAGCCGGGCGACGGCAAGCCCTACGAGCGCGACCCGCGCTCGCTGGCG
>JAIUOM010000083.1 GCA_020161215.1 Pseudomonadota bacterium | reverse complement strand
CCGCGTCGCGCCCGACGACACCACCCTGCGCCGCGTGCTGGTGGACAACCCCGCCGAGTTCTTCGGCTTTGACGCCACGGTGGAGGCCACGGCATGAAACTGCTCAGTTTTTCTCATCAGGGCCGCGAGGCCTGGGGCGCCCTCAGCGCCGACGGCCAGGGCGTCATCGACCTGGGCCGACGCCTGCCCGATCTGCCCGGCGTGCTGGAGCTGCTGCAGGCCGGCCCGGCCGCGCTGTCGCGTGCCCGCACGGCCTGCGCGGACGCCGCACCCGACCATCGCCTGGCCGACGTACAGCTTGATCTGCCGGTGCGCCGGCCGCCGCGCATCTTCTGCATCGGCGTCAACTACGCGCACCGCAACGCCGAGTACAAGGACGGCAGCAACCTGCCCAAGTACCCGAGCATCTTCATGCGCGTGCCCGACTCCTTCGTCGGCCACGGGCACGCGCTGCTGCAGCCGCATGAGTCCGGACAGCTCGACTACGAAGGCGAGATCGCCCTGGTCATCGGCAAGGCTGGGCGGCGCATTCCGCGCGAGCACGCGCTGGCGCACGTCGCCGGCCTGACCTGCATGAACGAAGGCACCATCCGCGACTGGGTGCACCACGCCAAGTTCAACGTCACGCAGGGCAAGAACTGGTACCACTCCGGCGCCATCGGCCCCTGGCTGGCCACCGCTGACGAGTACCCCGAGGGCCTGGGCACCCTGCGCGTGCAGACCCGCGTCAACGGCGAGACCCGGCAGGACGACAGCACCGACCACCTGATGTTCGACTTCGCCTACCTGGTGCACTACCTGTCCACCTTCGCGCCGCTGCAGCCGGGCGACATCATCGCCACCGGCACGCCGATTGGCGCTGGCATCCGCTTCGATCCGCCGCGCTTTCTGCAGCCGGGTGATGTGGTGGAGGTGGAAGTCAGCGGTGTCGGCGTGCTGCGCAACGTGGTGGAGGCCGAACAGCCATGAGCACCACGCTGAGCCCCCAGGCCCTCGCCGCCGCCGCCGAACAGCTGGAGCAGGCCGAGCGCACGCGCGTGGCCTGCCGCCAGTTCTCCATTGCCCACCCCGGCATGACCATGGACGACGCCTACGCCATCCAGGCCGCCTGGATGGACTTGAAGCGGCAGGCCGGGCGCGTGGTCAAGGGCCACAAGATTGGCCTGACCTCCAAGGCCATGCAGCGCGCGGTGCGCATCGACGAACCCGACTTCGGTGTGCTGCTGGACGACATGTTCTACCGCGACGGCGGGATCATTCCCGCCGCGCGCTTCCTGCAGCTGCGGGTGGAAGCCGAACTGGCCTTCGTGCTAGCGCGTCCGCTTGCCGGCCCCGACTGCACGCTGTTCGACGTGCTCGACGCCACCGCCTACGTGGTGCCGGCGCTGGAAATCCTGGACGCGCGCATCCAGCGCACCGACCCCGAGACCGGCCGCACCCGCACCGTGCTCGACACCATCTCCGACAACGCCGCCAACGCCGCCATCGTGTTGGGCGGGCGCCCCTTCAAGCCGAATTTGCTGGAGCTGGACATGCGCCGCATCGGCGCCATCGTCAGCAAGAACGGCGATGTGGAGGAAACCGGCCTGGCCGCCGGCGTGCTGAACCACCCGGCGCACGGCATCGCCTGGCTGGCCAACCGCCTGCACCGCCACGGCGTGTCACTGGCCGCTGGCGAAGTGGTGCTGGCCGGCTCCTTCATCCGCCCCATCGACGTGACGGCGGGCGACACGGTGGTGGCGGACTATGGGGAGTTTGGCAGCGTGGCGTGCTACTTTGGGTAGCCGGAGCCCCTTGCTGATCAGGGCCGAGGGCCCAGCAAGGCCGCCACCCGCTCGCGCAAGCCATCCATGGTGACCTGCGTCGCCGCCACCGGTTGCCCCACGTTCAGGCCGACACGGCTGAACAGGCCGCGCCGGAACGGGTGGGTCATGGCGCCTTGGCGTTCGATGCGGCTGAAGTACGACCCCCACAGGTTGGTCAAGGCCATGGGCACCACCGGCACCCGCAGGCCATCGGCCTCGGCCTGCGCCAGGATCTTCATCAGGCCGCCCCTGAACGGCTGCAACTGGCCGTCGCGGGTGATCCCGCCCTCGGGGAAGATGCCCAGCAGATCCCCTTCGCGCAGCACCTTGGCGGCCTCGGCAAAGGCGCGTTCGTAGGTTTCGGGGTCGTCCTTCTGCGGCGCGATCGGGATGCACTTGGCGAGCCGGAACACCGCGCCCAGCACCGGCACCTTGAATATCTGGTGGTCCATGATGAAGCGGATGGGGCGCGGGCTGGCGGCCATCAGCAGCACGGCGTCGACAAAGCTCACGTGGTTGGCCACCAGCACTGCCGGGCCTTCGGCCGGAATGGCCTCGTCGCCGGTGATCTTGTAGCGGTACACCAGGCGCGACAGTATCCAGGCGATGAAGCGCAGCAGGTATTCGGGCACCAGCAGGAAGATGTAGCAGGCCACCACCGCGTTGGCCAAGCCCAGCGCCAGGAAGATCTGCGGAATGCTCATGCCGGCCTTCAGCATCAGGCCGGCGATGACGCTGCTGGCGATCATGAAGATCGAGTTCATGATGTTGTTGGCGGCAATGATGCGCGCGCGGTGCGTGGGCTGCGAGCGCATCTGGATCAGCGCGTACATGGGCACGCTGTACAGGCCCGCGCACAGGCTGAGCAGGGCCAGATCGACGATCAGGCGCCAATGCGCGGGCTGGGCCAGAAAGCCCGACAGCGTGTAGCCGGCGTGCGGCGGCAGCGCGTGGGTGGCGAAATACAGATCGATGGCGAACACCGTCATGCCGATGGCGCCCAGCGGCACCAGGCCGATTTCGACGTGGCGGTGCGACAGGCGTTCGCACAGCAAGGAGCCCACGCCCACGCCGACCGAGAACACCACCAGCAGCATCGAGGCCACCTGCTCGTTGCCGTGCAGCACTTCCTTGGCGAAGGCCGGAAAGTTGCTCAGGAACACCGCGCCGACGAACCACATCCAGGAAATGCCCAGCAGCGAGCGGAACACCGCCAATTGCTGGTGCGCCAGCTTCAGGTTGCGCCAGGTCTCGCTGACCGGGTTCCAGTTGATGCGCAGGCTCGGGTCGGTGGCCGGGGTGGGCGGGATGCGCTGCGCGCAAAGGCGCCCGACGACGGCCAGCGCCACGCAGGCCAGCGCCACCTGCCGCGCGCCGGCCTCGGGCACGGCGATCATCAGCCCGCCGACCACGTTGCCCAGCAGGATGGCCACGAAGGTGCCCATCTCGACCATGCCGTTGCCGCCCGTCAGCTCGCGCTCGCTCAGGTGAAACGGCAGGTAGGCGAACTTCACCGGGCCGAAGATGGTGGAGTGCAGGCCCATCAGAAACGTGCAGACCAGCAGGATCGGCACGTTCTGCGCATAAAAACCCGCCGCGGCCAGCCCCATGATGCCGATTTCCAGCCACTTGACCCACAGGATCAGGGCGCGCTTGTCGTACTTGTCGGCCATCTGCCCGCAGGTGGCCGAAAACAGCAGAAACGGCAGGATGAACAGCGCCCCGATCACCAGCCCGGCCATGGCCGGTGGCAGCCAGCTCACGCTGAGCTGGTAGGTGACCATCACCGTGAAGGCGAACTTGAACAGGTTGTCGTTGGCCGCGCCGGCGAACTGGGTCCAGAAAAACGGCGCGAACCGGCGCTGGCGCAGCAAGGCGAACTGGTTCGGCGCGGCCGGCGGCGGCGTGGCGGGCAAGGACGAGGCAGCGGTCAAAGCGCCCGGGTCGTGACTCATGAAGGAAAACTCCTCGCGGCAGGCATTTTTTAGGGTGATTTAGTCGTGCATTGTGCGGGCGTCGGCACCGGCCGGCCCGGCCTCGGCCACGCGGTGCAGCGCGCGCACCACGGGCCAGGCGGCCAACGCCGCCACCAGGTGCTTGGCGCCGTGGCCCGAAATCAGGCCCTGGGTCAGCGCCCACACCGGCGCGTCGGCCAGCTCCAGCCCCTTGGCCAGCGCGTACAGCGCGATCACGCCCAGCAGCGAAAAGCCCAGCGCCCGCGGCACCGGCCGGCGCCAGGCCAGCGCGGCCAGCAGCCACAGCCCGCCGACCTGCAGCACGGCCCAAGGGGTCATGTTGCCGGCCTGCCAGGCGAGCAGGGCCGCCCACGGCGCCGCCAGGGCCACGCCAGCGGCCAGCGCCACGCCGGCACGGGCGGCGACGCGGTCGGCCGCGGCCAACCCAAGCAGGCCGGCAAAGGCCAGGCCCATGCCCAGGCGGTCCAGGCACAGGCCGGCGTCGTCCGGGTGCCAGTGGTAGCCGGCCGAACACAGCGCCGTCAGCACCAGCCCGGCGAAGAACAGGCCGGCCAGGGCGCGCCGCGTGGCGCCGATGCGCGCCACCGGCACGCGCCGCACGGCCAGCAGGCCCCAGGCGCCCATCAGCGCAAACGGCAGATTGCTGAGCACGTTGAGGGCGTGCGGCAGGTGGCCCCAGGCGCGCTGGTCGGCGAAGTCGTGGTAGCCGGCGGGCAGGCCCTGGGCCGGCAGCAGCCAGGCCAGCAGGGCGAACAGCGCCACGGCCAGCAGCAGCCCGGTTTCGGCGCGCGCCAGGCGCCACGTGGCGGGCGCGTTCGAGGCAAGGGGTCGGAGCAATGGGCTGTGCATGCGCATGAGGTGTCGGCCCGAAGGCGGTGGGTGGTGGGTGTGCCCACTGTCGGCGCCCGGGCCACTCCGCGTAGCCAAATTTGCCACCAGAACAAACAAATGGCACGCCAGGTATCTTCCGGCGATGCTTTAATACCGCCCATGAGCACCACCGCCGACCTGATCACCGCCGTCAAGAAAGAGCTGAAAGCCGCCCAGATGACCTACGCCGATCTGGCGCGGGAGCTGGACATGGCCGAATCCAGTGTCAAGCGCATGCTGGCCAAGGGCGACATGCCGCTGTCGCGCGTCGACGCCATCTGCCGCGCGCTGAAGCTCGACTTTGCCGAGCTGGCCCGGCGCGTGGCCGACGCCCAGCCGCTGGTGCGCGAGCTGACGGTGGATCAGGAGCGCGCCGTGGTGGCCGACGAAAAGCTGCTGCTGGTGGCCATCAACGTACTCAGCCAATGGACGCTGGAGCAGATGACCAGCAGCTACCGCCTGAGCGAGGCCGAGGTCGTCAAGTACCTGGCCCAGCTCGACCGCATCGGCATCATCGAGCTGAAGCCGCTGAACCGCTACCGCCTGAAGCTGGCCAAGACTTTCCGCTGGCGCCCGCACGGGCCGGTGATGCAGTATTTCCGCGAGCACGTGGTGCTGGACTACTTCAGCGGCGGCTTCGACGGCCCGGCCGAAGGCCTGCTGCTGGTGCACGGCAGCATCAGCCGGGCGCTGGCGCCCTCGTTCCTGGAACGCCTGCAGCGCGTGGCGCAGGATTTCGCCCAGCAGCACCAGGCCGACCAGAAGCTCAAGCCCAGCGAGCTGCACGGCTACACCCTGCTGCTGGGCATGCGCAGCTGGGAGTTCCAGGCCTTCGCGCGGCAGCGCCGATGAACTCCTGTTTTGATAGCTACTCAGGATTGATCCACGCCGACTGACGCCTTGTTGGGTCTGTTTCTTCGTGCCGCCCGCCACCGCCCTCACCTCGCCCCCGTCGGCCCGCGCCCTGGTGTTGACCCTGTCGCTGCTGCAGCTCATCAGCTGGGGCAGCGTGTTCTACGGCTTCGCGGTGTTCATGGCCCCGGTGGAAGCCAGCCTGGGCCTTTCGCGGGCCCAGGTCTCGCTGGCCTTCAGCCTGGCGCTGCTGGCCGAGGGGCTGGCCACCTTCGCCGTCGGCCGCTGGATCGACCAGGGGCACGAGCGCCGCGTCATGACCGGCGGCTCGCTGCTGCTGGCCGCCGGCCTGCTGGCGCAGGGCCTGGCCACCTCGCAGGCCGCCTTCTACGCCACCTGGACGCTGCTCGGCCTGGGCCTGGCCGGCACCTTGTACACGCCGGTGTTCGCGGTCGTCACGCGGCGTTTTCCGCACGATTTCCGGCGCGCCATCATCACCCTCACTTTCCTGGGCGGGCTGGCCAGCACGGTGTTCATCCCGCTCACCGATGGGCTGGTGCGCGCACTGGGCTGGCGCGGCGCCTCGTGGGCGCTGGCGGCGCTGCACCTGCTGCTGTGCGCGCCGCTGCACGCCTGGCTGCTGCGCGGCGCGCCGCCCGGCCTTGCGCCGCACGCCGACCCCCAGGCGCGCGCCGCCGAGCGCCAGACGCTGCGCGCCCTGCTGCGCGGGCCGGTGTACTGGCGCCTGGGCGCCTTCACCGTGCTGCTGATGGCCATCACCGCCGCGCTCACGCCGCACCTGGTCAGCCTGCTGCGCGAGCGCGGCCTGCCCGACGGCTGGAGCATCGCCCTGCCGGCCAGCATTGGCGCGCTGCAGGTGTTCGGCCGCGTGCTGCTGTTCGTGGGCGAGCGCCGGCTGGACGTGCACGCCACCAACCGCTGGACCCCGGCCCTGGTGCCGCTGGGCGTGCTGGCCCTGTTGCTGGGCCAGGGCCAGCTGGCAGGCGCGCTGCTGTTCGTGCTGCTGTTCGGCGTTGGCAACGGCATGCTGACCATCGTCAAGGGCACGGCCATGGCCCAGTACGTCAGCGCCGCCCACGTCGGCGCGCTGAACGGCGCCCTGGGCCTGCCGCTGGCGCTGGCGCGCGCCGCCGCGCCCCTGGCGCTGGGCCTGCTGTGGTCGCCCGCGTGGGGCTACCGCCTGGGCCTGGCGCTGCTGCTGGTGGTCGGCGTGCTGGGCGTGGCGCTGCTGTGGCGCGCCCAAACCCTGGCGCTGCGCCACGGGTGACCCACGGCGTCCGGGCGCGCCGCTACGATGGCCCCATGAACCCCGACGACACCCCCACCCCACCCGAAGGCCGCATCCGCTGCGAGACGCGCGGCGCCCTGCTGCTGATCCAGATCGACCGCCCGGCCAAGCGCAACGGCTTCACGCCGCGCATGTACCGCGAGCTGGCCGAGGCCTACACCCGCCTCGACGACGACCCGGCGCTGCGCGTCGGCGTGCTGCACGCGGCCGGCGAGCATTTCACCGCCGGGCTCGATCTGCCGACCATCGCCCCCTTCATGCGCAGCGGCCAGCGGCTGGTGCCGGCCGGCCTGGTCGATCCGCTGAACCTGGGCCACGACGGCTACCGCCGCCGCGCCAAGCCGATGGTGGTGGCGGTGCGCGGCATCACCTACACCCTGGGCATCGAGCTGATGCTGGCCGCCGACATCGTGGTGGCGGCGGAGGACTGCCGCTTTTCGCAGCTGGAGGTGGCGCGCGGCATCATGGCCACCGGTGGCGCCACGCTGCGCATGGCCGAGCGCGCCGGCATGGGCAACGCGCTGCTGCACCTGCTCACCGGCGATGTCTTCGGTGCCGCCGAGGCGCTGCGCCTGAATTTCGTTCAAAAAGTGGTTCAGCCAGCGCAAACATTGCCTGAAGCGCTACGAATTGCGGAGCAAATCGCGGCCCAGGCGCCACTGGCCGTGGTGGCCACCCGGCTGAACGTGCTGAAGGGTGTGGAGCAAGGTCCGCAGGCCGCGGCGCAGGATTTCACCGCCACGCAGCAGCGCCTGTCCGGCTCGGAGGACGCCGCCGAGGGCCTGCGCTCCTTCGTCGAACGCCGGCCGGCACGCTTCGCAGGGCGCTGAAGCGGGGATCGACCGGTCGCGGCGGGTTCAGTCCGCCGTGATGTGGCTCTTTTTGACCACCTCGGCCCAGCGTTGGGCGTCCTTGGCCACCAGGGCGCCAAACTCGGCTGGGCTGGCGCTGGCCGGCACCATGCCCTGGGTTTCAAAAGCCTTCTCCACCGCTGGCGTCTTCAAGGCCTGGCCGACGACCTGGTTCAGGCGCTCGACGACCTCGGGCGGCGTGCCCTTGGGGGCCAGCACGCCGTACCACATGTCGATGTTGTCGGCCATCAAGCCGGTCTCGGTCAGGGTTGGCACGTCGGGCAGCTGGGGCAGGCGCTTGGCGCTGCCGGTGGCGATGGCGCGCAGCTTGCCTTCCTTGATGTGCTGCAGCGCCACGTGCACCGGCAGGAACATGAAGTCCACGCGCCCACCCAGCAGGTCGGTGACGGCGCCGGCCGTGCCCTTGTACGGCACGTGCAGCAGCTCGATGCCGCCGCGCTGGGCGAGCAGCGCCATGGCCAGGTGGTGCGGCGTGCCGACGCCGGGCGTGGCGTAGTTCAGCTGGCCCGGCCGGGCCTTGGCGGCGGCCACCACGTCGGCCACGCTGGCGGCTTTTTGCACGTTCGGGTTGGCGACCAGCAGCAGGGTGCCCCAGGAGGTCAGCGCCACCGGGGTGAAGTCGTTCACCGGGTCGTAGGCCAGGCGTTTGTACAAGCTCTTGTTCATCACCAGGGTGTTGACCTGCACCAGCAAGGTCTGCCCATCGGGTTTGGCGCGGGCCACTTTCTCGCTGCCGATGTTGCCGCTGGCCCCGGGCAGGTTCTCGACGATCACCGGCTGCTCCAGCAGCGCCGGCAGTTGCGCCGACAGTTGGCGCGCGATCAGGTCGATGCCGGTGCCGGGCGTGTAGGGCACGACCAGGGTCACCGGGCCGTGCGGCCAGCCGGCCGCCGAGGCGCCGAGGCTGAGCGCGCACAGGCCGGCGGTCAGCCATTGCTTGAACCAGGGGGTGCTGGGCATGGGTTCTCCTTGGAAATGGGGACGGCGGGCGCGGCCAGTGACGGGCGCCAGCCTATCAGAGCAGCGGCGCGGTCAGTGGATCGTAGGGGTAGAGCCAGCCGTTGCGCGAGGCGGCGATGTCCCGGTCGTGGAACGCGCGGCGCATCTCGGCGGCATCGGCGATGTGGTAGAGCTCGGCCATCTCGTTCGACTCCCGCACCACCCGCGCGGCGCGCGGCGCGCGGTGCCGCTCGTAGCTGCGCAAGGCCTCGTGCAGCGGCGCGTCCAGCGCCAGCGCGCGCGCCAGCACGGCGGCGTCCTCGATGGCCATGGCGGCGCCCTGGGCCATGTAGGGCAAGGTGGGGTGCACGGCGTCGCCCAGCAGGGCCACGCGCGGCGTGCTCCAGCGCATCACCGGC
The DNA here is from genome assembly GCA_020161215.1 of Pseudomonadota bacterium. Lineage (GTDB taxonomy): Bacteria > Pseudomonadota > Gammaproteobacteria > Burkholderiales > Burkholderiaceae_C > Ottowia. The sequence continues at coordinate 9,321 of JAIUOM010000083.1, read as the reverse complement.
TGGCGGTTGTTCAGCGCCCAGCGGTAGCACTGGTCGCGGTCGGCGTGCTCGATGACGGCGCGCACCATGGGGTGCCAGCCGGCGTAGTCCTGGTCCAGTTCGGCCCAGGGCTGGCGCGCGGTCCAGGATTCCTCTTCCCACGGCCGCTCGACGCAACCGACAAAGTTGAGCAGCGCGCCGGCGCGCATGTAGTACATCACGGCGTGGTTGCGCGGCCCGCACCAGATGGTGGAAGCCAGCGGCGGCCGCAAGCCGGCCGGCAGGCGCTCGGTGGCCACGCTCAGCCGCCAGGCCACCTGGCCGGTGAAGACGGGCGGGGCCTCGTCCACCACGTGGCGGCGCACCACCGACTTGATGCCGTCGGCGCCGATCACCAGCGGGGTGTGGACCTCGGCGCCGTCGGCAAAGCGCACCCGGGCGTGTTCGGGGGCCTCGTCCACGGCCACGGCGCGCCGGCCCAGTTGCAGGGCGTCGGGGTCCAGCGCGCGCAGCGCGTCGGCCAGGGCGTTGTGCAGATCGACGCGGTGGATCTGGTAGTAGGGGTGGCCGTGCGCCGCCTCGTGGGCCGGGCCGAGCGGCACGGTGTGCAGCAACTCGCCGTCGTCGAAGCGCCGAAACTCGAAGGCCAGCGGCTTGACGCCCCGGGCTTCCAGCGTCGGCTTCAGGCCCAGCGCGTACAGCACCTTGACCGCGTTGGCGCTCATCTGCACGGCGGCGCCCACCTCGCCGAGTTCCGCGGCCTGCTCGTAGACCCGCACCCGGTGCCCCTGCCGCGCCAGACTGGCCGCCGCCGCCAGGCCCCCTATGCCGGCGCCAATGATGGCAATATCCATAGGAATACTTCAATTATTTGTGCTTATGGTTAGCACGCAAACCAAGCAGTCTATGCTAGGCTGTTACAAAGTTAGGGAGCTATCGGTGGATACCCGGAACCTGTCGACCGCCCCGGAATCGGCGCTGGATGCGCTGTACCAACGTCCTGGTTTCCTGCTGCGCCGCGCGCATCAGCTGTCGGTGGCGCTGTTCGAGCAGCACTGCCGGGCGCTGGCCCTGACGCCGCCGCAGTTTGGCGTGCTGAAAGTGCTTTCGCACATCCAGGACATCGATCAGGCCAGGCTGGCCAAGGGCATGGGCTACGACAAGGTGACCATCCTGCACGTGGTGCGGGGCCTGGAAGGGCGCGGGCTGCTGAGCCGCACCCCACATCCGCACGACGGCCGGCGCATGGCGCTGCGCCTGACCGAGGCCGGCCGGGCGCTGCTGGAACAGGCCCGGCAGTGCGCCAGCGAGGCCTACGCGCAACTCGTTTCGCCCTTGGCGCCACAAGAGCAGCACCAGCTCCTGGACTTGCTGCAGCGCCTGTGCGACGAGCTGGAGCCGTTTGCCCGCGCGCCCATGCACAAGCTGCGAATCGACCCCTCTTAACTACTGTTTTGATAGCTGGCCAGGCAATTCCGACGCCGACCAAAGGCAGATTTCGCTCAATTTTCCAGCGGCCCGTCGGTGAACACCGTCAGCACTCCGGAGTAGGCGTGGACATGGCGTCTGGCGATCTCCCCGCCGGCGAAGAAACCGACCAGGGGCACTTCGCCCAGGGCATGGCGCACCAGATCCAGCTCGGCGCCCGGCGCGCCGAAGTGCGGGCCGCCCCGGCCGGCGCAGCTGACGTAAATCGCACCCCGGATACGCCGTGCCGGCGCCGCGCCCAGCCCATCGGCCGGCGTGGCCAGGGCCGCGGCCAGCGCGACCGGCATCTCCCGCGGCTCCAGGGCCTCGCGGATCTCGGCGCAGACGCGGATCAGGTCGGCGCGGGCCGCCTGGGCGTCGCGCCGACAGAAACTGGCGCGCTGGCCCACCACCGGGCGCTCGGCGATGGCCACGCCGCGCCGCCGCGGATCGACGCCGATGATGTGGCGCACCCGCACGTCGGCATCGAAGTGGCCGGTGCTGGGCCCGGCCGGCCGGCCCACCGGGCCCAGGCCGACCAGCGTGTGGCGCACCACCTCCAGCGCCTGGCGCGGCTCGTCCAGCGTCAGGCCCAGGTCGTGCAGCATCACGTCGAGCGCGGGCTGGCCGTCCAGCGCCAGCAACAGATTGCCGTCGGCCTCGGTCACCTCATGCACCGGCGCCACCGGCCGGCAGCCCTGGGTCAGGCGCGAGATCATCGGCACGCCCGGCCCGAACGCCACCCCCGACAAGCCGCCCGAGAACACCCCGCCGGCATGGCCCTGGCCGGGCAGGTTGCCGTGGCCGGACAGGGCGAACTGCACCGTCTCGGCCCGGCTCGCCACCAGGCCGCCGAACAGCTGGCCGCCCGTGGTGCGGCCGGACAGCTCGGCGATCAGCTCGGCCACCTCGGGGGTTTGCGCGTCGGCGTGGACCAGCACCGCGTGGGCGTCGAAACCGCGCCCGTCGCCCAGCGGCGCGACGCCGGAAAAAACCCGAAACTGCGGCGTCGGCAGATCGCACAGCATCACGCTGAGCGCCGGCTCGTCGATGTACTCGGCTTGGCTGGCGCACACCCCCACGCCGACGGTGCCGACCCAATCGCTGACCTCGGGCAACTCGGTCGCCAGCAGGTCGAGGATGGCGGCGGCGTGCGGCGCGTAGTGGTCGGTGATGTACAGCAGGCCCAGCGTCGGGGCGCTGGCGTGGTCGGGCAGGGCCATGCGCGCGCGCAACTGCGCCAGCACCAGGCCACAGGCCATGCGCCATTGCGGATGGGTGGCGTGGGCGCTCGGAAACAGGCTGGCGCCGGCCCCCGCCGGGGCCTGCTCAGCGGCCAAACTTGAACGGTGGCGGCAGCGGCCAGCCGCCCGGCGACTTGGCCGCCGCGCCCTCTGGCTCGGCGGCTGGCGCGGCCTTGGCGGCCGGGGCTTTGCGCGCGGCCGGCGGGCGGGCCGCCGGCTTGCGGGCCGGTTTGCGCGCGGCCTTGGCGGCCGGCTGGCGCCCGGCTTTCTTGCGTGCGCCGGCCGGTGCCGGCGCCGACTCGGCGGCGGCCTCGGCGCCGGACGGTGTGTCCAGGCCGGTGGGTGGGGTGGCGCGGGCCGCTTCGCGCAGCGCGCTGGCGGCGATGTGCTGGAATTGCTGGGTCAGCGCGCCCCACCACTGCATGGGATCGGCCACGCCGCCGGCCGGCGCGGGCGCCGCCCCGGCGGCGGCCTGGCGTGCGGGTTTGGCGCGCGGGGCGCTCTTGCGCGGTGGCTCCGGCGCTGGCGGGGCCGGCGGTGGCACCGGCTCTGGCATCACCGTGGGAGCGGCCGCGGGCGAAGCCCCAAAGGGCCATTGACCGGCCGCCGCGTCGGCCGGCGCCGCGGCGCTGGCGGCTTCGCCGGTCGGCAGGCTGAAGGCCTTGGTGACCTCGGCCATGCTCAGGTTCATGCCCTTGAGCGTGGCCAGGGTCATTTTCTGCACCTCCAGCGCCTGGACGGTGGCCTTCAACGCGGTGGCGTTTTGTTCCAGCCAGAACAGCACCGCCTTCAGCTCGGTGATGCGCTTGTCGAGCTCCTCGACGCTGACGGTGGGCGCGATCCAGCTGCCCAGGCCCCCCATCGGCCCCTGGCCGGCGCCTCCGCTGGTGAGTTTCTGCAGAAAGTCAAAACCGGGCACCAGCTTGGCAAACGGAAATGCTGCGGAGTCGTTCATGGTGTCTCCTCGGGCCGCTCGTTGTCGGATGGCGCCAGCTTACCTGAAGTCGATCCGGCGCGGACAAGCCCCCTCAGTGCTTGTGCGCGCCATGCCCCCCGGCCGCGGCGGGCTGGCCCGCGCCCAGCGCGCGCACCGGCGCGTTGAGTTGCTGGGTGCTGGTTTGCCCGTCGGCGCCTTGCAGGGTCAGCGTCAGCGGCACCTGGTCACCGGCCTTCACGGCCTGCTTCAGATCCAGCAGCATGACGTGGTAGCCGCCAGGCTTGAGTTCGACCGGCGTGCCGGCCTTCAGCGGCAGGCCGCCGGGCAGCGCGCGCATTTTCATCACGTCACCGTCCATGGCCATCTCGTGGATCTCCACCACGCCGGCCACCGGCGAGCTGATCGAGACCAGGCGCACATCGCGCTCGGCGGTGAGCCGCATGAAGGCCCCGGTGGCCCGTTGTTGCGGCACGGTGGCGCGCACCCACGGGTCGGCCACGCTGACGTCCTGCGCCCAGGCGGCGCTGGACACGGCCAGCAGGGCGGCGACCCAAGTGTGTTGAAAAGTCATGACAAAGCTCCTTGAGGAATGGGAAAGTGAGAGAAATCGCAGCCTCCGCCGAGCGGTCGGCGGCGGCCAGAGGTGGCCCTTTTCAGTGCGCATGCCCCGCGTGCGCGGGGGGGCACGACCTCGAGCAACGCCGCCGGAGCCTTCAGCCCGCGGGTGCTGGTGCCGCTGGCGGGCACCTCGGCCCAGTCGGTGGTGGCGCCGCCTTCGCAGCGCTGCTCGACGCGGAACCACAGCGGCCCCACCTGCTCGGGCAGCTTGGCGCGCAGCACGAACTCATCGTAATGCGCGTCATCGAGCGGGCCGCCCCGCCAGACGATCTGGCGCACGCCCTCGGTCACGGTCTTGCCGTGCGACGTGCCGGCCTGGGCCAGTGACCCGATACGCCGCTCCACCGTCCAGCCCGCCTTGGGACTGGGCCTGGCCTCCTGCACGCCAGGAGGCAGGTGCACGATCAGGGTGTGGGTGGCCGCGCCATCGCAGCCGTGGCCGACGCGAAAGACGGCCTTGTAAGTACTGCCGGCTTCGGCGCGCGGCTGCTCCAGGGTGATGTGGGCTTGCGCGGCGCCGGCCCAAGCGGCGGCGCAGGCGGCCAGGGCCAACCGGGCCGGGCGGGAACGAATGAACACGGGGTGCTCCTGTCAACGATCGAAAAGACGGGACACCGCGCCGCACGGACCGGTGCGGCGGCGAGCGTCGGCGGAAATCGGTCAGGAAAAGACAGGGGGCCCGCGCGCGGGCAGCGGCGCGCGGGCGTGGCGCACGGCGGGCGCCACGCGGAACGGCCACACCGGCGCCTGCACGGCGGCGCGCTCGGGGCCAGGGCCAGCCACCGGCGTGGGCGGGGGTGCGCCGGCCAGCAGGCACAGGGCGCAATCCAGCTGGTGCGGCGTGGCCGCTTCGCTCCAGCCCTCGCCATCGTCCAGCAGGAACTTGACGGCGCCACTGGCGCTGCACACCAACTGCCCGCCGCGCGGCTGCACCAGCGGCGAGGCCGCCGCCACGCCCAACGCCAACGCGAACCACGCCAGCACGAGGCGGGCGAGAACGCGGTGCAGGTGGCGCGGGGGCATGGCGCGCGATTATCCCCCACGGTCCGGCCGGCGACTGCCCGGCGTGCCGACCCGGGTTACGCTGGCGGCCCAATCCACGAGGAGACCCTTTCATGCTCAAACTCTGCGGCTTTGCCGGCAGCAACTACAACAACAAAGTCAAGCTCGCGTTGCTTGAAAAGGACGTGCCCTTCGAGGAGGTGCTGGCCTGGCTGGGCGAGACCGACAAGTCGGCCAGCCCGCTGGGCAAGGTGCCCTACGCCATCACCGACGAAGGACCGATCAGCGAGTCGACCATCATCCTGGAGTACCTGGAAGACCGCTACCCCGACAAGCCCCTGCTGCCCAAGGACGCCTACGCCGCCGCCAAGGTGCGCGAGCTGGTGCGCTACCTGGAGCTGCACCTGGAGTTGGTGGCGCGCAACCTGTACGGCGAGGCCTTCTTCGGCGGCAAGGTCAGCGACAGCGCCAAGGAGAAGGTCGAAAAGCAGCTGGTCAAGCACATCGCCGGCTTCGCCCAGCTGGCGCGTTTTGACACCCCCTTCATCGCCGGCAACGAATTCACCCTGGCCGACTGTGCGGCCGTGATCCACCTGCCGGTGGCCAGCGGCGCGGCCAAGATCATCTACGGGCGTGACCTGTTTGCCGACCTGCCCATCAAGGACTACCTCAAGCGCATGGGCGAGCGGCCGAGCGTGCAGAAGGTGAACGCCGATCGCAAGACCAATACTGAGCTGATGATGAAACGAATGAAAAAATGACGCCCCCCGATGCGCCTGCGGCGCTTCCCCCAACTGGGGGGCGAGCCGGCCGCTTCGGAGCGGCCGTGCGCAGCGGCTCCTCGCATGGCCTGCTCCGCGGCCTTTGGTTGGCGTTATGCGCCAATTTGTGAACCAAATCGGCCGCTGGCGCTAGTGGATGTGCCGCGAACAGCGATCAATAGTGTAGCTATCAATATTTTGGTGTTCGGCGCTCGCGCAACGAGGCCACACCTTCGTGCACATCGGGTCCACCAAAACCCATGAATTCCAGCGCCAGCGAGGTGTCGAAGCTGGGCCCGGCCTGGCGGTACCAGTTGTTGAGCGAGTACTTGGTCCAGCGGATGGCGGTGGGGCTGCCGGCGGCCAGTTTGTCGGCCACCTCGTAGGCTTTGTCCAGCAGCTGGTCGTCGTCCACCGCCAGCGACACCAGGCCGATACGCTCGGCCTCTTCGCCCGTCACGGCCTCGCACAGCATCAGGTAGTACTTGGCCTTGGCCATGCCGCACAAGAGCGGCCAGCAGATGGCGGCATGGTCGCCGGCGGCCACGCCCAGGCGGGTGTGGCCGTCGACGATCTTGGCGGTCTTGGCGGCAATCGACACGTCGGCCAGCAAACCCGCCACCAGCCCGGCGCCCACGGCCGGGCCGTGCATGGCGCTGACGATGGGCTTGTCGCAGTTGATGACGTTGTAGACCAGGTCGCGCGCCTCTTTCCACACGCGGGTGCGCACGGCGAAGTCGCTGGCCATGTCCTGCACCAGGGCCAGATCGCCACCGCCCGAGAAGCCCATGCCGTCGCCGCGCAGCACGGCGCAGCGCACGCTGTCGTCCTTGTCGATGTCGCGCCAAATTTCGGACAGCTCCCAGTGCCCCTCGTGCCCGGCGGTGGGCAGCTTGCCGTTGGTGGCCTTCATCTGCAGGTCGATCACCGCGCCGTCCTTGCCGCGGCGGGTGATGTGCAGGGTCTGGTAGCGGCTGTAGTCGATGGCGGGGGCGCTCATGGGCAAGTATCTCCAATCAGAAAGGGGCGGCCAGGCGGGTGGCGGGGCTCAGTCCAGCTTGACGCCGGCGGCGCGGATCACGGCGCCCCAGCGGCGGCTTTCGGCGCGCGCCATGGCCAGGAACTGCTGCGGCGTGCCGGGCTGCGCCTCCATGCCGTAGTCGTGCATGCGCTTGACCACGTCGGGCGACTGCAGCGCCTTGTTGATGGCGTCGTTCAGCTTGGCCACCACGTCGGCCGGCAGGCCGGCCGGACCCAGCATGCCCTGGAAGGCGTAGACCTCGCTCTCCTTCACGCCGGATTCGGCCAGCGTCGGCAAATCGGGCAATTGCGCCACGCGCTTGGCCGATCCGATGGCCAGCGCGCGCACCTTGCCGGTGGTGATGGCCGGCAGGCCGGCCGGCAGATCCAGGAACATGCAGGGCACCTGACCGGCCATCACGTCCTGCAGTGCCGGCGCCGCGCCGCGGTAGGGAATGTGGGTGATGAAGGTGCGGGTGCGCTCCTTGAACAATTCCATCGCCAGGTGGTGCGGCGAGCCGTTGCCGGGCGAGGCGTAGTTGAGCTTGCCCGGGTTGGCGCGCGCGTAGTCCAGCAATTCCTTGAGCGTCTTGGCCGGAAACTGCGGATTGACCACCAGGGCCAGCGGAAAGCGGCCGAAGGCACCGATGTAGGTGAAGTCCTTCTCGGGGTGGTAGGGCAGCTTGCTGAACAGGAATTCGTTGAAGGCCAGCACGGCGTTGTCGGCCGACATGACGGTGTAACCGTCGGGCCGGGACTTGGCCACCAGATCGGCGCCGATGTTGGTGGCGGCGCCGGGGCGGTTGTCGATCACGAAGGGTTGGCCGACCAGCGGGCGCATGGCCTCGGAGATGCTGCGCGCCAGCACGTCGGTGCCGCCGCCGGCCGGGTAGGGCACGATCCAGCGGATGGACTGGTTCGGCCAGCCACTCTGGGCACGGACCCAGGGGGCGGCCAGGCCTGCGGCCGCGAAGGCCATGAGTTGACGTCGTTGCATGAGGTCTCCTTCTCCTTGTTGAAAATCCGCTTTTACCCGGGCGAACTACAGGGTCAGATTTGGTGCGGGCGCACGGTCTGGTCGATGGCACCAAACACCGATTCTCCGTCGCGCCCCTTCATCTCGATGCGCACAGTGTCGCCGAACGCCATGTACCCGGTGCTGGCCGCGCCGTTCTGGATCTGCTCCATGGCGCGCTTCTCGGCGATGCAGCTGTAGCCCTTGGGCCACTCGCGGCGGCCGTCCTTGTCGATGCCGGGGTTGCTCACCGTGCCGCTGCCGATGATGGCGCCGGCGCGCAGGCGCCGCGTGCGCGCGGCGTGGGCGATGAGCTGGCCGAAGTGAAAGCGCATGTCGGGGCCGGCCTCGCACAAGCCCACCTTGCGGCCGTTCCAGCTGGTGTGCAGCGTCAGGTGCACGCGGCCCTGGCGCCAGGCCTCACCCAGTTCGTCGGGCGTGGCCGCCACCGGGCTGAAGGCGGTCGAGGGCTTGCCCTGGAAGAAGCCGAAGCGCTTGTCTATCTCATCCGGGATCAGATGACGCAGGCTGACGTCGTTGACCAGCATCACCAGGCGAATCGCCTCCAGGCCCTGCTCGGGCGAGGCGGCCATCGGCACGTCGCCGGTGATCACCGCCACCTCGGCCTCGAAATCGATGCCGAAGGCCTCGTCGGCCACCACGATGTCGTCGCAGGGGCCGAGAAAATCGTCGCTGCCGCCCTGGTACATCAGCGGGTCGGTGTAAAAGCTCTCGGGCACATCGCTTTTGCCGGCGGCGCGCACCAGTTCCACATGGTTCAGGTAGGCCGAGCCGTCGGCCCACTGGTAGGCGCGCGGCAGCGGCGCCATGCACTGCGCCGGCTCGAACGGGAAAGCGTGGCGCGCCTTGCCGCCGTTCAGCGTCTCGTACAGATCCTGCAGTTGGGGCGCGATGAAGTTCCAGTCGTCCAGCGCCTGCTGCAGCCGGTTGGCGACACCGGTCGCATAATGGGCCGTGGTCAGGTCGCGCGAGACCACCACCAATTGCCCGTCGCGCGAGCCGTCCTTGTAGGTTGCCAGTTTCATGGGAGCAAAGGCCGAGTCGATCGCCCCGTCGCCAGGACCGCGTGCCGCCCGGGTCGGCGGCCGCCGGGCGATGGGATCGGCGCGAGCCATTGTAGGGCAGCCTTCCGCGCCAACCGACACCGTGCACGGAGCGCCGTCGTGACCGCCCAGCCCGCGCACCGCCACGGCCCCCCATGGGGGTGGGTGGCGGCGGTGCTGCTGCTGCACCTGGCGGCCCTGAGCGGCGCGCCGC
>JAIUOM010000082.1 GCA_020161215.1 Pseudomonadota bacterium | reverse complement strand
CGGCGCGGCGCGCCAGCGGCGGGCAGGGCGGCGCTCATGGGCGCTCGGCTTCCGGCGCGCGCTGGCGCCGCGCCTGGCGCGCCAGCGACCCACCTTCCAGGGCCAGCGCCAGCGCGCACAGCCCGAAGGCCGACCACACGTAGGCGCCGTGCCGGCCCATGGCCAGGAAAGACGCCCAGTCGGGCCACCAGGGTTGCAGGGCGTCAAGCATGGGCGGCCTCCAGACCGGGGGCGGGCGCGGTGTCGGCGGCGCGCAGCTGGTGCAGCCAGCGCGTGTGCGCCTCGCGCCCGGCGATCAGCAGGCGCACGCGCAGCAAGGCCGTGGCAAAGGTCCACAACCAGGCCGCGCCGGTCATCAGCAGCAGGCCGGCCAGGGTGGCGCCGGGCAGGCTGAGTTTGCCGGGCGCCAGGCTGGCGCCCTGGTGCAAGGTGTTCCACCAGTGCACCGAAAAATAGATCACCGGCAGGTTCAGCGCCCCCAGCAGGCCCAGCACGGCGCAGGGCCGGTCGGCGCTGGCGCGGCCCTCGTGCGCGCGCAGCAACGCCAGGTAGCCCAGGTAGATGAACAGCAGCAGCAGCGAGGTGGTCAGGCGCGCGTCCCACACCCACCAGGTGCCCCACATGGGCTTGCCCCACAGCGCGCCGGTGGCCAGCGACAGCGCGGCGAACAGCGCGCCGGTGGGCGCCAGCGCGTGCGCCATCAGGTGCGAGGCGCGGGTGCGCCAGACCAGGCCGACGAAGCTCCAGAACGCCATCACGGCGTAGATCCACATCGACATCCAGGCCGCCGGCACGTGCACGTACAGAATGCGGTAGCCCTCGCCCTGCACCGCGTCGGCCGGGGTGGCGACCAGGGCCAGCCACAGGCCCGGCAGCAGCAAGATCAGCGCCGCCCACAGGCAGGGCCGCGCCCAGCGCCCGGCCAGCGCGTACAGGCGCTTGGGGGCGGCGTGGTGAAACAACAGGGATTCGGCGGCCATGGAGAAAACTGTAGCCATTCGCCGCCGGGCGAACCTTGATCTAGCTCGTGTTTTGACGCGCGTCAAGAAACCGCGGCCGACCGCGTCACGCCTCCACCGCCGCCTTCAGCCCCTGCGCCGCCAGCGGCGGGCAGACCAGGGCCAGGACCGCCAGCAGCGCGCCCAGCAGGGCCAGATCGGCCCCGGCCGGCTGCCCGCGCATGGCCGCGTGCACCGCCTGCGCGCCAAAGATCACGATCGGCGCGGCCAGCGGCAGCACGATCAGCAGCACCAGCAGCGCCGCCTGGCGCAGCCCGCCGGCCAGCGCCGCCGCCACGCCCGCCACCAGCACCAGCACCGCCGTACCCAGCGCCAGCGAGACCATCAGCACCGCCAGCGCGCCGGGCGCCAGGCCGTACTGCAGCGCCACCAGCGGCGCTGCCAGCAGCACCGGCAGCGCCGTCAGCAGCCACTGCGCCAGCAGGCGCGCGGCCACCAGCAGCGCCAGCGGCACGCCCGTGGCGCGGCTGGCCAGCAGCCACTGATCGATCCAGCCGCTGCGCAGATCGTCCTGGAACATGCTGGCGCTGGCCAGCAGCACCGCCAGCAGCGCGCCCACCCACAGCACGCCGGGCGCCAGCAGCGCCAGCGCCCGGGCGTCGGGCTTCAGCGCGAGCGGAAACAGGCTGCTGACCAGCACGAAGAACAGCGCGTGCCGCAGCAGGTCGGCCGGCTGGCGCGCGGCCTTGGCCCATTCGCGCAGGAACACGGCGCGCAGCAGGGGGACGCTCATGCGTGCTCCTTTATGGATAGCTGCTCAGGATGATTGGGCGCCGACAGAAGCAGGTTTTTGGCCTCAGGGAAGCCGCTCGGCAGCGGTTGGTGGCTGGTCAACACGATGGCGCCACCGCGCGCCACATGGTCGGCGGCCAGCGCGGCCAGGGCGGCGCAGGCGGCCCGATCGAGCCCGTCGAAGGGTTCGTCCAGCAGCCACAAGGGCCGCGGCACCAGGGCCAGCGGGGCCAGCGCCAGCTTGCGCCGCTGGCCGGCCGACAGCAGGCGCGCGGCGCGGTCCGGGGGCACCCCGCGCGCGGCCAGGCAATCCGCCAGCGCGCGCGGGGCCAGCCCGGGCACGCCGGCCACGCCCAGCAGCAGGCGCAGGTTGAGCAGCGCGTCCAGCTCCTCGGCCAGGGCGCCGGCGTGGCCCAGCCACCAGAAGTCGTCGCACAAACGGCCCGGCCCGCCCAGCGCCGGTTCGCGCAGGCCGGCCAACATGCGCAGCAAGGTGGTCTTGCCGCAGCCGTTCGGGCCTTGCACATGGACCACCTCGGCGGGGTGCAGCACCAGATCGAGCGGGCCCCACAGCAGCAGCCCGCCGCGCTCGCCGACCCAGCCGCGCACGTCGATCAGGGCAAGCGGAGCATTCATGCGCGAAATCGTAGCGCCAAGGCGCGGGCCAGGCACCGGCTCACGCCGACTGCCGAAAGCTCATCGTGTAGCTGAAACGGCTGGCCGGGTGCAGGCCGGTGGTGACTTCGATGGCGCGCTCGCCCTGCAGGTAGGTGCGGATGATGCGCAGGCCTGGCGTGCCGGGCTCCACGCGCAGGGCGGCGGCGGCCTCGCCGTCGATGCACACGCCCTGAATCTCCTGGTCGACGCGGGTCACGCGCAGGCCGTACTGCGCCTCGATCAGCTGGTACACCGGCACGCCGAACACCTGGCCCACCTTGGGCAGCTTGGACAGGCGACTGACCTCGTCGGCGACGTAAATGTCGACCAACGCGATCGGCTCGGGCAGCGCGCCGGCGCTGGTGCGCAGCCCGCTCAGGTGCAGCCATTTGGCGCCCGGCGCGCTGCGCAGCAGGGCGGCCTGGCGCGCGTCCGCCGTCAGCCGTTCGCGCACCGTGGCGGTGAAGCTGGTGCCCTCGGCGTAGCGCGTCAGGTCCGACAACCCGTCCATGGCCTGCACGTAGCGCGTCGGCGGCTGGCTGGCCAGCACCCGGGTGCCGACACCGGCCTGCCGCTCGATCAGGCCCAGCCCGGTCAGCTTGTGCAAGGCCTGGCGCACCGCGTAGCGGCTCAGGCCCGTGCTGTGGCACAGCTCGGTCTCGGTCGGCAGCAGCGCCCCGACGGGCGGGTCGCCGGCGGCGATGCGCTGCGCCAGTTCGCGCGCCAGATCGATGTGGCGGGCGCGTTCGGGCGCCGGAATGGCGGCGTCGATGTCGTAGGTCGAGGTGGGCATGCGGAGCACTTGCGTCGAATGTTTGAATTTTGACGCAAACCCTGATAAAGGGTAAACCCTGATGCACAAATACTCTAAATGTTCGAATATTCAATATATTCCATCACGAGGCACCGCATGTACCCCATTGACTTCTTCTGGCGCGCCGCCGAGCGCTTTCCGCAACGTCCGGCCTTGATTGGCGCGGACGGCGAGCAGAGCTTCCGCCAACTGGCCGACACCGTACAGCAGCGCGCCGCGACCCTGCTGACGCTGGACCCGCGCCCCGGCAGCGCCGTCTGCCTGGGCGCCGCCAACACCGTGGACCACCTGGTGGCGCTGCTGGCCATCCTGGCCGCCGGCAAGGTCTGGGTGCCGCTGAACCCGCGCAACGGCGACCCCGAACTGCAGCGCCTGATCGCCTTTGTCGAGCCCTCGCTGGTGCTGGTCGATGTGCCAATGGCCGAGCGGCTGGCCGGCGTCGGCGCCCGCATCGAACCGCTGGACGCCCTGCGCCAACCCGCCACCGGCGACGTGGCGCTGCCGATGGGGCCGAACGGCACGGGCGGCATCCCGCTGGAGCGCGCCCAGGCGATCAAGTTCACCGGCGGCACCACCGGCTTTCCGAAGGGTGTGCTGCAGCCCCTGCGCGCCTGGAACACCAACATCGCCACGCAAATCCAGGCCTACGGCCTGGGCCCGCAAGACCGCTACCTGGTGGCCGCGCCGATCACGCACGGCACCGGCACCTACATGCTGCCCTTGCTGGGCGCGGGCGGCGCGCTGGTGTTTCCCGACTACCCGGCCAAGCCGGCGCAGTTGCTGGACGCCGCCCAGGCGCACCGCGCCACCATCTTCTTCGCCCCGCCGACCCTGGTCATGGCCCTGGCCGACGAGCAGACGGCGCGGCCGCGCGATCTGTCGTCGCTGCGCTTCGTGGTGTACGGCGGCGCGCCGATGCGGCCGGAGCAGATCCGCCAGGCGCAAGCCGTGTTCGGCCCGGTTCTGTGCACCAGCTACGGGCAGACCGAGGCGCCGCAGATCGTCACCTTTTTGCCGCCGCAAGACATGCAGGGCCGCCGGCTGGGTTCGGTCGGCCGGGCCTCGCTGCTGACGCAGATCGCCGTGCTGGACCCGCAGGGCCGGCCGCTGCCGCCCGGAGAGCAGGGCGAGATCGCCGTGCGCGGCGACCTGCTGATGAGCGGCTACCTGAAGGCCGACACCGAAACCACCCAGACCCTGGTGGACGGCTGGCTGCGCACCGGCGACGGCGGCGAGCTGGACGCCGACGGCTACCTGTACCTGCGCGACCGCCTGCGCGACGTGATCATCACCGGCGGCTTCAATGTCTACCCCAGCGACGTCGAGGTGGTGCTCTCGGCGCACCCGGCGGTGGCCGAATGCGCCGTGCTGGGCGTGCCCGACGAGAAATGGGGCGAGGCCGTGCACGCCGCCGTGCAACTGCGCCCCGGCGCGCAAGCCGGCGCGGACGAGTTGCTGGCCTGGGTGCGGGAGCAGCTGGGCCCGGTGAAAACGCCCAAGGCCGTGCATTTCTTCGACGCGCTGCCGCGCAGCGCCGTCGCCAAGGTGTCCAAACCCGCCGTGCGCGCGGCCATTGTGAAGGAGGTGCTGGCATGAGCGCCAAGACCCCGACCCCCCGTCCGGCGCCGGCCACCCGCCTGTGCCGCTACACCACCGACGCGGTCTATTTCGGCGACGACAACCTGGTCGAGGACCTGATGGGCCAGGCCAGCTTCGTCGACGTGTTCATGAAGCAGACCTTCGGCCGCCAGCCCACGCCGGCGCAGCGCCGCATGGTGGACGCGGTGCTGGTGACCTTGATGGAGCACGGCATGACCCCCAGCGTGATCGCCGCCCGCATGGTCTATTCCAGCTCGCCGGAAAACCTTCAGGCCGGCGTGGCCGCCGGCCTGCTGGCGGTGGCCAGCCGCTTCGTCGGCACCATGGAGCCGGCGGCCGAGCTGCTGGCGCGCATCGTGGCGGCCGCGGACGGCCCCGCCGAGGCCCGGCGCATCGCCGACGAGCACCGCGCACGCCGCGCCCCGATGCCCGGCTTCGGCCACCACCTGCACCGCCCGGACGATCCCCGCGCCGTCAAGCTGCTGGCGCTGGCGCGCGAAACCGGCACCCACGGCCCCTACGCCGACGCCCTGGCGCTGCTGGCGACGGCCGTGGATGCGGTGGCGGGCCGCCACATCACCATCAACGCCACCGGCGCGGTGGCCGCCGTGCTGGGCGACATCGGCGTGCCGCCCCAGCTGATGCGCGGCTTTGCCGTGCTGAGCCGCGCCGCCGGGCTGATCGCGCACATCGCCGAGGAACAGCGCGACCCCTCCGACCGCTTCATCTGGGATCTGGTCGACGGCGCCATGACCCAGCACGCTTGAGCAGGCCCGGAGAACCGCCATGAGTGCACTCGACTTTGTTCACGAAACCCGCCCGGCGCGCGTGGTGTTCGGCGCCGGCGCGCGGCGCCACCTGCCGCGCGAGCTCGACGCCTTGGGGCTGGGCCGCGCCCTGGTGCTGACCACGCCCGGCCACGCCGCGCTGGGCCATGAAGTGGCCGCACTGCTGGGCTCCCGCGGCGTGGGCGTGCACGCCGGCGCCGTGATGCACGTGCCCGTCGAGGCCGCGCGCGTGGCGGCCGACACGGCCCGGCGCCTGGGTGCCGACGTCTGCGTCGCCGCCGGCGGCGGCTCCACCATCGGCCTGGCCAAGGCCATCGCGCTCGAATCCGGCCTGCCCAGCGTGGCCTTGCCGACCACCTACGCCGGCTCCGAAATGACGCCGCTGTACGGCCTGACCGAGGGCGGGCAGAAAAAGACCGGCCGCGACTGGCGCGTGATGCCGCGCGTGGTGGTCTACGACCCCGAGCTGAGCCGCGATCTGCCGGTGACGGTGTCGATGGCGAGCGGCATGAACGCCGTGGCCCACGCCGCCGAGGGCTTGTACGCCCAGGACGCCAGCCCCTTGCACCGCGTGACGGCGCAAGAGGGCATCCGCGCCATCGCGCGGGCCCTGCCGCGCCTGCACGCCACGCCGAACGATGCCGAGGCTCGCTCCGACGCGCTGTACGGCGCCTGGCTGTGCGGCAGCGTGCTGGGCCAGGTGCAAATGGGCCTGCACCACAAGATCTGCCACACGCTGGGCGGCGCCTTCAACCTGCCGCACGCCGAGCTGCACACGGTGATGTTGCCGCACACCCTGGCCTACAACGCCAGCGCCGCGCCGCAAGCCATGGCGGCGCTGGGCCAGGCCTTGGGGCTGGCCGACGCGCCCGGTCTGGCGGCGCCCCGGGCGCTGCAAGGCTTGAATGCGCGCCTGTCCCTACCCGCCACCCTGCGCGACATCGGCCTGCCGGCCCAGGCGCTGAACCGCGCGGCCGAGCTGGCGGCCTCGGCTCCCTACCCGAATCCGCGCCCCATCGAGCGCGCCGCCCTGCGCGAGCTGCTGCAACGCGCCTTCGAGGGCGCCGACGTGGCCTGAAGCGGCGCGTCGGCACCCCATCCCCATACCCCACCGAACCCGGAGTCCTCACCATGACCTGCTCTACCCGTCGCCGCGCCCATGCGCGCCTGCTCGCCCTTGCCTGCGGCCTGGCCGCCTCCCTGACCGGCCTGCCGCTGGCGGCGCAAACCTTTCCAGACCACACCGTCAAGCTGGTCACCCCATTTCCGGCCGGTGGCAGCACCGACGGCGTGGCGCGGCCGCTGGCGGCCGAGCTGCAGAAGCTCCTCGGCCAGAACGTGATCGTGGAAAACCGGGGCGGCGCCGGCGGCAGCATCGGCACCGCCATGGTGGCGCGCGGACCGGCCGACGGCCACACCGCCCTGATCGTGTTCGACACCCACGCCATCAACCCGCTGATCTACAAGTCGCTCGACTTCGACACCTTCAAGGACCTCAAGGCCGTGGGGCAGATCGTGTCCATGCCGCTGGTGCTGGTGGCCCACCCGTCGCTGCCGGCCAACAACTTGAAGGAGCTGGTCGCGCTGTCCAAGGCCAAGCCGGGGTCGGTAAGCTACGCCTCCGCCGGAGCCGGCAGCTCGAATCAGTTGGCGGCCGAGCTGTTCTCTCGCACCGCCGGCATCCGCATGAACCACATTCCCTACAAGGGCGGCGGCCCGGCCATCAACGACCTGCTGGCCGGCCACGTGCAAAGCATCTTCGTCAGCCAGCCGCTGGTGCTCAAGTTCATCGAAAGCGGACGCCTGAAGGCCCTGGCGGTGATGGGCAACGAGCGCTCCAAGGCACTGCCGAACGTCCCTTCGACCAAGGAGCAGGGCTACGACGGCCTGGACGTGTCGTCGTGGATCGGCATGGTGGTGCCTGCCGGCATCCCCGACGCCGCCATGCGGCGCTGGACCGACGCGCTGCAAAAAGCCGTGCACGCCAAGGACTTCCAGGCCCACATGAAACAGGCCGGGTTCAACGTCGTCGAGTCGTCACCGCAGAAGTTCGACGCCCACATCCGCCGCGAGTACGAGCGCTGGGACCCCATCGTCAAGGACCTGGGCATCGTCGCGGATTGACCGGCCTCGCCTCGCCTGGCGGGGCGCGCTGAGCGACACTTGGGGCATGAACACCGCCCTTCTCTGCCCCGACGGCCAGTGGCGCTGCCGCTGGTGCGCCGCCACCCCCGAGTACATGGCCTACCACGACGACGAGTGGGGCTTTCCGGTGCGCGACGACGTCCGGCTGTTCGAGAAGATTTGCCTGGAGGGTTTTCAGTCGGGCCTCTCCTGGCGCACCATCCTGGCCAAGCGCGAGCACTTTCGCGCCGCCTTCGCCGGCTTTGACTTTCACCAGGTTGCCCGCTTCGGCCCCCGGGACGTCGAGCGTCTGCTGCAGGACGAAGGCATCGTGCGGCACCGCGGCAAGATCGAGGCGACGATCCACAACGCCGCGCGCGCCCAGGCCCTGGCGCAAGAGACCGGCTCGCTGGCGGCCTACTTCTGGCGCTGGGAGGCGCCCGCCGCCGAGGCTTCGACCGAGCCGGTGGCCACCACCGCGACCTCCGTGGCGCTGTCCAAGGACTTGAAAAAGCGCGGTTGGAAGTTTGTCGGTCCCACCACCGTCTACGCCTTCATGCAGGCCATGGGCCTGGTCAACGACCACGCGGGCGACTGCGTGGTGCGCCAGCGGGTGGATCAGGCGCGTGGAAAGTTCCAGCGGCCGGGCTGAGCGCGGCCGGCTCAGGCGTCAGACGTTGAACAAAAAGTTCATCACGTCGCCATCGTGCACCACGTACTCCTTGCCTTCGGCGCGCATCTTGCCGGCCTCCTTGGCGCCGCTTTCGCCCTTGAACTGGATGTAGTCGCCGAACGCGATGGTCTGGGCGCGGATGAAACCGCGCTCGAAGTCGCCGTGGATCACGCCGGCCGCCTGCGGGGCGGTGTCGCCAACGTGGATGGTCCAGGCGCGCACTTCCTTCACGCCGGCGGTGAAGTAGGTCTGCAGGCCCAGCAGCTTGAAGGCGGCGCGGATCAGGCGGTTCAACCCGGGCTCTTCCTGGCCCATTTCGGCCAGGAACAGCTCCTTGTCTTCGTCCGCCATGTCGGCCATTTCGGCTTCCAGCTTGGCGCAGATGGCGACCACGGGGGCGTTCTGGCGGGTGGCGTACTCGGTCAGGCGGTCGAGCAAGGGGTTGTTCTCAAACCCGTCTTCGCTGACGTTGCCGACAAACATGGCGGGCTTGGCGGTGATCAGGCACAGCGGCTTGATCAGGGCCTGCTCTTCCTTGCTCAAGGCCAGGGTGCGCACCGCCTTGCCTTCGTCGAGCGCGGCCTGCACCGGGCCCAGCACCTTGAGCATGGCGGTGGCCTCCTTGTCGTTGCCGCTCTTGGCGGCCTTGCCGTAGCGCTGCACGGCTTTTTCGACGGTGCCCAAATCGGCCAGGCACAGCTCGGTCTGGATCACCTCGATGTCGGAGATGGGATCGACCTTGCCGGCGACGTGGATGACGTTCGGGTCTTCAAAGCAGCGCACCACATTGACGATGGCGTCGGTTTCGCGGATGTGGGCCAAAAATTGGTTGCCCAGGCCCTCGCCCTGACTGGCACCGGCCACCAGGCCGGCGATGTCGACGAATTCGACAATCGCGGGCAGCACGCGCTCGGGTTTCACGATCTCGGCCAACTGGGCCAGGCGCGGATCGGGCACCTCGACCACGCCGGTGTTGGGCTCGATGGTGCAAAACGGGTAGTTTTCGGCGGCGATGCCGGCTTTGGTCAGGGCGTTGAAGAGCGTGGACTTGCCCACGTTGGGCAGGCCCACGATGCCGCATTGCAGGCTCATGGCAGATGTTCTCGGAGGTTCGGTAAAGCGGTGATTTTACCGGCTGACCGGTTCTGCCGCCGACGGAGATTTTTCAGTCAAAACAGCCCTATGCCGGCGTGGAAATTGACCCATATGCTATCAATTTAATAACATCTGGCCGTCAGTCAAAACGCCACGGGCCGGCCACGGCATCCCCCACGCGCAGCGTGTGGCCGGCGCCGCGCACGATCACCGCGTTCATGCCGAAGGTGATGGCGCCGTCCAGCAGCGGGTTGGCGCGGTAGCCGGCCAGCGTGTCCAGCACCTCGGGGCTGGGCTCGCCGGTGGCCGGATCGACGTTGGGGATGGGGCAGCGCGGGCAGGGCTTGACGGGGCGCAGCACCACCTCGCCCTCGGCGCTGTGCAGGGTGATCTCGGCCAGGCGGTCTTCGTCCTGCGCCTGCAGCCCGTCCAGCACCAGGTTGGGCCGAAAGCGCTCCATGCCGACCGCAGCGTGCCCGGCGGCTCGCAGGCGGGTGTTCAGCTCGTCCAACGAGGCGGTGCTGGCGACCAGCAGCGGAAAGCCGTCGGCAAACTCGATCGGCGCCTCGACCTCGCCCGCCCACTGGCGCGAGGCCAGGCGCCGCACCTCTGGATCAAAGCGCACCAGGCGCAGGCCCGGCTGGCCCAGGAAGTCGCTGAACCACTGGCCGGCGATCTCGCCCATGTCCCAGCAGTCCACCGTGTCGCCCCACACCTGGGCACGGGCCGGCTTCTCGACCTCGTTCACGCCCAGGTGCAGCGCCAGCATGCCGGGCGCGCGCAGCACCACTTCCAGCACCTTGATACGCGGGCGCACCAGGGCCATGCGCGGTAGCTCGCGCTGGGAGACGAAGCGCCCCTGGGCGTCCACCACCATCCAGGCGCGGTCCAGGTCCAGCCCGGTGTCCATCAGCCGGGCCTCGCGCAGCTCCACCCCGGCGCAGGACTTGACCGGGTGGACGAACAGGCGCGCCAGCGTGGCGCGGACATCGGGGGAGGCGTCGGACATGGGTGGCGGCATCGGCTGAAAGGATCACCCCAGTGTAGGGCGCCCACCCCCCGGGCTTCTAGAATGCGCCCATGGCCGTTTCCCCCGACATCTGCATCCGCGGCGCCGGCATCGTCGGGCGGTCGCTGGCCTTGCTGCTGGCGCGCCAGCGCCTGCACGTGGCGCTGGTGGCCCCGCCCGCCCCAGCCGAAGGCGGCGCGCCCGCGCCCGACGTGCGCGCCTACGCCCTCAACCCGGCCGCCCAAGGCATGCTGCAACAACTGCGCTGCTGGCCCGACGCGCGCGCCGCCACCCCGGTGCTGGCCATGCAGGTGTGGGGCGACCGCGACGCCAGCGTGCAGTTTCGCGCCCAGGCGCAAGGCGTGCCGGCGCTGAACTGGATCGTCGACGTGCCGGCGCTGGAGCACCAGCTGGCCGAGGCCGTGCGCTACCAGGGCGGCATCGACGTGCTGACCGCGCCCGTGGCGGCGCCGCTCACGGTGGTGTGCGAAGGGCGCGCCAGCCGCACCCGCGCCGAGCTGGGGGTGGAATTCGAGGTCACCCACTACCCCCAGCACGCCATCGCCACGCGCCTGGATTGCGAACGCCCGCACGGCCAGGTGGCGCGCCAGTGGTTCACGCCCGAAGGCGAGATCCTCGCCCTGCTGCCGCTCGATGGCCCCCAGGGCCACCAGGTGGCGGTGGTCTGGTCGGTGCGGCGCGAGCGCGTGGCCGAGCTGCTGGCGCTGGACGAGGCCGGCTTCGCGGGCCAGTTGTTCGCCGCCAGCCAGGGCCAGCTGGGCGCGCTGCAACTCATCAGCCCGCGCGCCAGTTGGCCGCTGATGCGCGCCGCCGCCACGCACTGGGTCGGGCGCATGCCGGGCCGGCCAGGCCAGAGCTTTGCCCTGGCCGGCGACGCCGCGCACGCCATGCACCCGCTGGCCGGCCAAGGCCTGAACGTGGGCCTGGGCGACGTCGCCGAGCTGGCGCGCGTGCTGGGCGCGCGCGAGGCCTGGCGCACCCCGGCCGACCTGAAATTGCTGCGCCGCTACGAACGCGCCCGCAAGGGCGACTGGCTGCGCATGAGCCTGGCCACCGACGGCCTGCAGCAGCTGTTTGGCCGCCCCGAACCGGCCGCCGCCAGCCTGCGCAACTGGGGCATGGCGCTGTTCGACGCCAGCGGCCCGATCAAATCCCGCGTGGCCCGGCTGGCCATGGGAACCGAATGACCCCGCGCCGCCCCTAAGGCTGCACCCCGATTCACTTTTTTACCGCACCCGATGACTGCTCCTGCTCTCCTTGCCCCGCGCCGCTGGCGCGCCGCCCTGGCCGTTCTGGCCCTCGCGCTGCCGTCCTTGGGGTGGGCCCAGGAGGCGGCCATCCGCAAAAACCTGGGCGAGCGCGTGCCCGCGCTCAAGCAGATCGACGAAGTCAACAAAACCCCCATGCCCGGCCTGTACGAGGTGCGCCTGGGCAACGAGGTGCTGTACACCGACGCCGAGGGCAACTTCCTCATCCAGGGCCAGCTGCTCGACACCCGCGCGCGCAAGAACCTGACCGAGGAGCGCATCGAGAAGCTCACCGCTATCGCCTTCGCCGACCTGCCTTTGAAGAACGCCTTCACCCTGGTGCGCGGCAACGGCAAGCGCAAGATGGCGGTGTTCGAAGACCCCAACTGTGGCTACTGCAAGCGCTTCGAGAAAGACATGCAGGGCGTCACCGACGTCACCGTGCACCTGTTCCTGATCCCGATCCTGGGCGCCGACTCGGTCGAGAAGGCCCGCAACATCTGGTGCGCCAAGGACCGCGCCAAGGCCTGGAACGACTGGATGCAAAAAGACAGCCTGCCCAAGGCGGCCGAGTGCAACACCGACGCCATCACCGCCAACCTGGATCTGGCGCACAAGCACCGCATCACCGGCACCCCGACCCTGGTGTTCGCCAATGGCACGCGCGTGCCCGGCGCCATCAACGCCCAGCAGGTTGAAAAACTGCTGGCGCAGTGACGCCGCCCAGGCCCCTCCCGTGAGCGCGCGCGCCCCGGCCCCGCAACGCCGCCGCCCTCGGCCGGCGCCGGCCGCGCCAGCCGTGCACGCCACGGTGCGCGTGGCCAGCCTGAGCGGGCACCGCTACGCCGTCGAGCTGGACATCGCCCAACCGGCGGCGCGCCAGCGCGTCAGCCTGCCGGTGTGGATTCCCGGCAGCTATCTGGTGCGCGAGTTCGCGCGCCACCTGAGCGGCCTGCGCGCGCGCCAGGGCCGGCGCGCCTGCCCGGTGCGCCAGCTCGACAAATGCAGCTGGGAGATCGAGTGCGAGCCGGCGCGTCCGCTGCAGCTGCGCTACGAAATTCACGCCTTCGACCACTCGGTGCGCACCGCCTGGCTCGACACCCAGCGCGGCTTTTTCAACGGCACCAGCCTGCTGCTGCGCGCCGAGGGCCACACCGATGCCCCGCACCAGCTCAGCCTGCCGGCGCCGCGCCAGCGCCCCGGCTGGCGCCTGGCCACCGCGCTGCGCCCGGTACAGGTCGACGCCCGGCGTTTTGGCCGCTACCAGGCCGACGACTACGACGAGCTGGTCGATCACCCGGTCGAGATGGGCGACTTCTGGAGCGGCGAGTTCCAGGCCGGTGGCGCCACGCACCGCTTGGTTGTCGCCGGCGCGCCGCCCTCGTTCGATGGCGAGCGCCTGATGCGCGACACCCAACGCATCTGCGACACCGTCATCCGCTTCTGGCACGCCGGCAAGGCGCCGCCGTTCACGCACTACCTGTTTTTGCTGAATGCCGTGGACGACGGCTACGGCGGCCTGGAGCACCGCGCCAGCACCGCCTTGCTGTGCGCGCGGCGCGAGCTGCCGCGCCTGGGCGCGCCGGCCGAGGCGGCCCGCGTCGGCGAGGGCTACCTGACCCTGCTCGGCCTGATCAGCCACGAGTACTTCCACGCCTGGAACGTCAAGCGCCTGAGGCCCGCCGAGTTCGCCCGCTACGACTACGGGCGCGAGAACTACACCCAGCTGCTGTGGTTCTTCGAGGGCGTCACCAGCTACTGCGACGACCTGCTGCTGCTGCGCGCCGGCCTGATCGATACCGCCGCCTACCTCAAGCTGCTCACCCGCAACGTCAACCAGGTGCTGCAGGCCCCCGGGCGCCAGGTGCAGTCCGCGGCCCAGGCCAGCTTCGACGCCTGGGTGCGCTACTACCGGCCCGACGAAAACACCCCCAACAGCACCATCAGCTACTACAGCAAGGGTGCCCTGATCGCCCTGTGCCTGGACCTGAGCTTGCGCCAGGAAACCGACCGCACCTTCGACGACGTGCTGCGCGCGCTGTGGCGGCGCTGCGCCGGCGGCCCGATGGACGAGGCCGACTTCGCCGCCGTGCTGGCCGAGGTCGGCGGCCGTTCCTACCAACGCGAGCTGGCCGACTGGGTGCACGGCACCGCCGAGCTGCCACTCAAGGCGCTGCTGCAAGGCGCCGGTGTCGAGGTGCTGGACGAACCCTCGCAATGGGCGCAGCGCCTGGGCCTGCGCGTGCAGGAAGATGCGCAAGGCGTGACCCTGAAGGTGGTGCTCGACGGCGGCCCGGCGGCCGAAGCCGGCATGGCTGCCGGCGACGAATGGCTGGGCATCGAACCCACCCGCCGCGCGCCCAGCGGCGCGCCGGCCGGCTGGCGCCTGACGCGCCTGGACGAGCTGCCCCTGTACGCCGGCCCGGCGCGCCGCATCGTGGCCCTGGTGGCGCGCGACAAACGCCTGCTGCGCCTGCCTCTGCGCCTGCCCGCCCAGTCCACCACCTGGCGGCTGCTGCCGGGGCCCGAACGGCCCGGCTGGCCCCAACGGTGATGCGGCCTCGTGCGGCACGCCGGGGCCGCGCGCGGCCTTCGATGCGGCGCCCCGCGCGGTGACCCGGGAACGCCCCATGCCCGCTGCCCGCCGTGCCGCGCCCCAGCGCACCGCCTTGTGGCTCATCGTCCTGCTGGTGCTGCTGCTGCACACGCTGACCTTGTCCGTCTTCTCGCGCCTACTGCGCCCGCCCAGCCTGCTGCGCCAGATGGCCCCGCCGCTGTACACCCGCACCCTGGCGCCCGAAACCCCAGCCCCCCCCGAACCGGTGCCCGCTGCCGCGCCGGTGGCCCAGCCGAATCGGCCCGCGGCGGCCGTGCGCACAGCCCCAGCAGCCCCAAAAAAAGTAGCAAAAAAAGCACCCGCCAGCGCTCCCGCGCCCGCCGCCACGTCGCCCGAGCCGCCCGCCGACGGCCAGACCGACGTCGCCGCCGCTCCCAGCGCACCCGAGCCCCCGGCCAGCGCCCCCCCGCTGGCCAGCGCGCCGTCCGCCACCGCCGCCGCCGACCCGGCCAGTGCGCCCGCCACCGCGGCCCCCTCCGTCGCCGAGGCCGCCGCCTCGCCCGCCAGCAGCGCCAGTGCCGCCGCGGCCGCCTACCTGGCCAGTTGGCCCGGCGACACGCGCCTGAGCTACCAGCTGGGCGGCTGGTACCGGGGCGAGCTGCACGGCAGCGGCCAGGTGCTGTGGCAGCGCGAGGGCAGCCGCTACCAGATCACCGTCGCCATGAACGCCGGTCTGCTGGCCTCGCTGACCTTCAGCAGCCAGGGCCAGATCACCGCCAACGGCCTGCGCCCCGAGGTCTACGAGGAAGACTTGCGCGGGCGCCGGCGCGGCGTGCGCATGGGCGAGGACGAAATCCGCCTGCAGCGCGGCGAACGCCTGCCGCGGCCGGAGGACGTGCAGGACGCCGCCAGCCAGTTCGTCGAGCTGGGCCATCGCTTCGCCACCGGCCAGATTCCGCTGCGGCCGGGTGGCCGTGTCGATTTCGTGCTGGCCCGCCCGGGCGGCGTCGACCCCTGGACCTACGACGTCGTCGGCGAGGAAACCCTGCACCTGCCCGAATTGGGGCCGGTGCGCGCCATGCACCTCAAGCCGCGCCCGCTGGACAAGCCGCGCGGCCCCATCATGGCCGAAATCTGGTTCGCCCCCAGCCTGCAGTACCTGCCCGTGCGCATCCGCATCAGCACCAGCACCGACAGCCACATCGACCTGCTGGTACGCACTGTAGAGCAGCGCTGACGGCGTGGCTTCAGCACTTCAAACGCCGCCAAAGTATTCAATTTTGATAGCTACTCAGGATTGATGGGCGCCGACCAAGGCAAGTTTTGAGCCTGAACCCGCTCCCAGCCTGCCTCAGAACACCGACTGCGGCGTCAGCCCATCGGGCGCCAGCCCGATCAGGCTCAGCGGCATCTGCCCGGCCAGCGCCAGCAGCTCGATCTGGCCGTTGGCCTGGCCATCGGCATCGAACGGCCCGCCGTCGCTCACCTGGAAGTCCAGCCGCAGCCGCCCGTCTTCTTGCCGTACCACCTGACCGCCCATCAGCGGACTGGCCAGGTTCACCCAGCCGCCCTGGGCATCTTGCACCCACAGCCCGTTCACGGCCAAGTCCCCGGCCACGTAGATGCTGAAGCTCTCCTGGCCGCTGCCGCCACTCAGCCGCACGCTGGCCTGCAGCAGCCCCAGCGGCGCCTGCAGGGACTCGGGCAGGGCGCTGGTGGCCGGCAACAGATGCAGCGCGCCGATCTGGGCGCTGCCCGCATCCGGGTCCGGCTGGCCGGCCAGGGCGTCGGCCTGCAGGGCGTACCCCCCGGCCGTGGACGGTGGGGCCGGCGGGGGCGGGGGTAGGGGCGGCTCCGGCGGTGTCGGCGGCGGCGCTGGCGGGGGCGGCACGCTCTGCGTCAGCACGTTCAGGCTGTGCGTGGCGCTGCTGCTGGCGCCGTGGCTGTCGCTGAGCACCAGGCTCAGGCTCAGCACGCCGACGCTGTCCGAGACCAGGCCAAGCGCCTGCAGCGCGGCGTTGATCTGGCTGGCCGAGCCGATCAGCTGAAAGCCCGGCGTGCCCAGGTCGGCGTCGGTGCCGGCCACGAAGCTGGCCCCTGGCGCACTCAGGCTGAGCGTCAGCGCATCGCCCTCGGCATCGGCGACCTGCAGCGCCGACAGGGCGGCGGGCACGTACACGTAGGTGCTGTCGGCCAGCTGGGCCACGCCTTGCAGCGTGGGGGCCTGATTGGGCGGCGGCGGGGGCGGCGGGGGCGGCGGAGGAGGCACCGGCGCCGCGACCACATCGAAGTCCAGCGCCGTCGGGCTGGCGATGCCGGCGAAGGGGTTGCCGGCCGAGTCGGTCAGCGCGCCGGCATCGATCAGCAGGTGGTAGTGCTGCCCCACCAGCAGATCGGTCGGGGGGTTCAGGGTGACGGTGCTGCCGCTGACGGTGACCTGGCTGGGGTCGCCGACATCCAGCGTCTGGGTGTCGCTGCCGTCGCTGAGCACCAGGTGGCCGGTGCCGGCCTGCACCGCTTCGCTGAAGGTGAGCACCAGGTTGGCGTTGGCCTGGAAGCTGCTGGCGCCATCGGCCGGGTTGCTGCTGGCGAGGGTCGGCGCCAGGGTGTCGATCTGGAAGTTGGCGGTGCTGGCGCTGACGCCGCCCAGCTTCAGGCGGATCAGGTTGCTCGGGTCTTGCACGCCGGCCGTGGGGGTGAAGGTGGCGCTCCAGATGGCGCCCCCATTGGACGAGATGAAGTTGCCGAGCGCGCCCTCGGCCTGGTTCAGATCGAAGTTGCCAGCGCTCAAGTTGCTCACGGGCTGGTCGAAGTACATCGTCAGCGTGGCGCTCTGGCCGATGGCCAGGGTGTAGTCGGTGAGTGCCAGGCTGGGGTTCAGCGCGTTCGTGGTGCTGAAGTTCAGCGTGGTGCTGTCGGCGATGCCGGCGAAGGGGTTGCCGATCGCGTCGTGCAGGGCGCCGGCGTCGATCTGCACGTGGTAGCTGCTGCCGGCCAGCAGGTTGGCCGTGGGGTTGAGGGTGACGGTGCTGCCGCTGACGGTGACCTGGCTGGCATCGGTCACGTCCAGGGTGCGGGTATCGCCGGCGCCGTTGCTGAGGGTAATGTGGCCCGTGCCGGCCAGCACCGGCTTGCTGAAGCTGAGCTCCAGGTTGGCGTTGGCGTACACGCCGGTGGCGTTGTCGGCCGGGCTGCTGCCGGTCAGGGTGGGGGCCTGGCCGTCGATGACCAGGTTCTTCAGGCCGGCCAGGGAGGCGGCGGCAATGGGGTCGGGCAGGCCCAGGGGGGCGTCGGTGCCGCCGGGGGTTTGGATGGTGACCGACCACCCCAGAGTCAGCGCGCCGGGGGCATAGTAGTTCAGGTCGGCGCTGCTGTCGCCGGCTTGCACGGTGTACCGAAACACCAGGGTGTTGCTGTCCGAGCCGCTTGTGTAGTCGATCCAGCGGCCGCTGCCCAGAGCCAAGAGCAGTTGCGGCACCCCACCCGTGGTGTCGACCACCACCGCCTCGGAGAACACCACCTGGATGTCGAGAGTCTGGCCCACGCCGTAGGCCCCATCGGGGTTGCTGGCGCTGACGTGGGTGATGCGCAGCGGGCCGGGGTAGTGGTCGTACTGGGCGAGACCCATGCTGCCGCCGGCCGCACCACCACCACCGGCGGCGTTGCCGCTGAACTGCAGCGCCTGGGCGCCGATCAGGCGGCCCCCGTCCCACAGGCCGCCCACGGCGGCGCCGCCGCTGAAGATGCTGCCGCTGAAGATGTTGCTGCCGCCGCCGCCGCCGCCAGCGGCCAGGTTGTCGGTCAAGTGCACCTGGCCTTGCAGGCGCAGCACGGCCCCGGCCGCGTTGTACAGGCCTGCCGCTGCCGAGCGACCGTCGCTGCCGCTGTTGCCGCCGCTGCTGCTGCCGCCGCCGCCGCCGCCCACCCAGATCCCGGCCGCGGAGGCGGCGCCGCCTCCGCCGCCGTTGAAGATGCCGCCGCTGTCGCCGCTGCCGCTGCTGCCGCTACTGCCGCTGCCGCCGCTGCCGCCGTTGCCGCTGCCGCCGCTGCCGCCGCTGCCGGTGTC
>JAIUOM010000081.1 GCA_020161215.1 Pseudomonadota bacterium | reverse complement strand
CACGGCATCCCCTGGAAAGGCAACTATTCCAACTGGTTGGAGCAAAAGGAAGCGCGCCTCAAATCCGAGCAAAAGACCGAGGACGCCCGCGCCAAGGCCATGAAGAAAGAGCTGGAGTGGGCGCGCCAGAACCCCAAGGGCCGCCAGGCCAAGTCCAAGGCGCGCTTGGCCCGCTTTGAGGAGCTGAGCGACTACGAATACCAAAAGCGCAACGAGACGCAGGAGATCTTCATCCCCGTCGGCGAGCGCCTGGGCACGGAAGTCATCGAGTTCAAGGGCGTGTCCAAGAGCTTTGGCGACCGCCTGCTGATCGACGACCTGAGCTTCAAGGTGCCCGCGGGCGCCATCGTCGGCATCATCGGCCCCAACGGCGCCGGCAAGTCCACGCTGTTCAAGCTGGTGTCGGGTGTCGAGCAACCCGATTCGGGCGAAGTCACCATCGGCAAAACCGTGCAGATGGCCTTTGTGGACCAGAGCCGCGACGACCTGGCCAATGAAAAAACGGTGTGGGAAGACATCTCTGGTGGCCTCGACATCATCACCGTCGGCAAGTTCCAGATGCCCAGCCGCGCCTACTGCGGGCGCTTCAACTTCAACGGCCAGGACCAGCAAAAGAAAATCGGCATGCTCTCCGGCGGTGAGCGCGGACGCCTGCACCTGGCCAAGACGCTGATGCAGGGCGGCAACGTGCTGCTGCTGGACGAGCCGTCCAACGACCTCGACGTCGAAACCCTGCGCGCGCTGGAAGATGCGCTGCTGGAGTTCGCCGGCTGCGTGATGGTCATCAGCCACGACCGCTGGTTCCTGGACCGCATCTGCACCCACATCCTGGCCGCCGAGGGCGACAGCCAGTGGACCTTCTTCGACGGCAACTACCAGGAGTACGAGGCCGACAAGGTCAAGCGCCTGGGCGAAGAGGGCGCGCGGCCGCACCGGATGCGCTACAAGGCGCTCAAGTAAAAATAGCCGGCGCGGCCACCAAAGCGTGATTTTCGTCACGCTTTGGGTGCTTTTCCGCCACCGACCGCCGCCGCCGCGCGGTGCGCCCATGCCCACCCCTTAGACTCGCGCCCCGCCGAGACGGGTAAAACAAAAGTACAAAAGTACAACAGGGAATGGCGGGGATGGTGCTGGATTTGTTCAAGAAATGGCTCGGTGGCGCGGACACCGATGCCCAGATGCGACGCGACGTCGCCGGTGCGCTGAACGAAAGTCGGCTGGACATCGAGGCCGCGCTGATGGCGCACCAGAACTGGAAGCTGCGCCTCACGGCCTACCTGGAGGGGCGCTCCGCCGAGGATCTGCGCGCCGAGGTGATCTGCTTTGACGACCGCTGCGATCTGGGCAAGTGGATCCACGGCCCGGGCGTGCGGCGGCTGGGCCGCTACCCAGGCTTCACCGCGCTGCGCGAGAACCACCGCATGTTCCACTACTCGGCCTCCAACGTGGTCGCGGTGGCGCAAGCCGGTCGCCGCGAGGAAGCCGAACGCCTGCTGCGTGGGGTCTACGCCGATTTCTCGCACCGCGTGATCGAGGAGCTGCGGGCCTTGCGCGCCCTGGGCGGGCGCCGCACCGGCCCGGAACGGGCGCGCCAGCGCTGAGTGACCGTTTTGAAGGTGTTTTCTGCCTTCAGTCGGTGTCAACTCTTCATGATATGCTATCAAATAAATAGCTAATAGACCGTTCCAAACCGGTCCAATTCCGAGCCTTTGCGCACGCCGCTCGCCGCCGCATTACAGTGACTGCTTTCACCACCCGCGCGACGGAGGCCAAGGCATGAACAAACGCGAACTTCTGCGCGGCGCCCTGACAGGGGCGACCGCGGTCGGACTGGGCTCGACCCTGCTCAGCGCGCAGGCGCAGAACGCGCCGGTGCGCATCGGCGGATCGGTTCTGCTGACGGTGAGCGGCGCCATCGGCAAGGGCAACCGCGGGCCGTCCAACCCCGCCCTGGACCAGATGATGGCCAAGCAGGGCATCAGTTTCACCAAGGCGCATGTCTTCGACTTCGCCACGCTGAACAAACTGCGCCCGGTGTCGATCACCCCGACCCTGGAGTACGACAACAAGCCGCACACCCTGCGCGGCCCCTTGCTGACCGAGGTGATCAAGGCCACCGGCGCCCAGGCCAGCGCCCAAACCGTCCTGATGCTGCGCGCCGTGGACGGCTACACGGTCGAGCTCGGCCTGGGCGAGGCCGACCAGCGCCATTTCATCGTCGCCACCCACATCGACCACCGCCCCATGGCCCTGGGCGGCCTGGGCCCGCTGTGGGCGGTGTACGACGCCGACAACTTTCCGGACATGGCCGCCAAGCCGGTCACCGAACGCTTTGCCAAGTGCCCCTGGGCCCTGTACCACATCGAGGTGAAGGCGGGATAGGCGGCCGGGCGCCGGATAAAAAAGCCCTCGACCGAGGGCTTTCAAGGCGTGGCGGCGCGGCGCGCGGCAGGCCCGAGGCTTCGCCCAGGGCCCTCGGGTGGTGGTCAGGCCCAGGCCGAAGCCACGCACCCTCCGCGTCCGCGCCAAAAAAGCACGGCGTCTGGAGCCGCTTCCCATGGACCGGGACGTGGACACCGGCCCAAGCGGCGCGCCTTCAGTCGGGCAGGCTGACGGTCTTGAAGACGGTCAGCACCGCCTCGGACGGCACGCCGAACCAGCGTCCGAAGGCCGAGGGGAAATCCGGCGCCCGGTAGTAGTGCGACAGCGCCGTGTCGACCAGCAGGCGCAAGTCCTCGGCGTCGCGGCGCACGCCCAGGGCCAGCGTCTCGTGGCTGAAATGACGGTCCAGCACCACCAGGTCGTCGCCCACGGTGGCGCGGCGCACGGCGTCCATCAGGATGGCGCGGTCGCCCACGAACACGTCGGCCGCCCCGGTCAGCACCCGGTCGATGCCGGCCGCGTAGTCCTGCGAGGGCACCAGCTGCACCACCAGGTTCAGCTTGGAGATGGTGTCCTTGACGGCGGCCTCGGCGCGCGTGCCGGGCACCACCGTGATCCGGCGCCGCTGCAGCACGCGGTCGGCGTTGGAGCGCCAGACCGGGCCGGTCTCGAGCTCGCGTCCCATCAGCACGTCCTTCAGGCGCTGCGAGGCGTTGCGGCGCAGCAGCACCGCCGTGCCGCTGGCAAAGACCGAGATCGAGTACGAAATCTGCCGGCGCGTGGTCAAGGTCGGCACGGTCGGCTCGCACAGCACGTCGATCTCGCCGGTGGTCAGGGCGCGCAGCTGGTTTTCGCGCCCCACCGGCACGTACTCGGCCGCCAGGTTCGGCATGCCCATGGTCTTGCGGGCCTGCTCCACGACCTGGTGGCACAGCTCGATGCCAAAGCCAGCCGGCTTGCCGGCTTCGTCCCGGAAGGTGAAGGGGCGCGAGTCGGTGTGGTAGCCCAGCTTGATGCGCCCGGCGTTGCGGATGCCGTCCAGCGTTTCGGCGCGCGTGTCGGACGAGGGGAAGGCCAGCAGCGTCACGGCCAGGGCGGCCAGCGCCACGGTCGCCGCCGCGGCACCCTTGGCGGGCCGCAGGCCGTTGCCCGCCGCCTTGGGCGACAGGGACGGGAAGCGCGGCGCCAGGTAGCCGTAGATCACGTAGGTCAGCGCCAGCACGATCATGCCGCCCAGCACCGCGTCCTTGCCGGAGGCGTAGATGGCGTACACCGAATACAGCATGGCGAAGGTGACGATGATGGTGTTGCGCTGGTAGACCTTGGCGTCCACCTTCTCGGCGCGCATCATGACGAACAGCGCCGACAGCGACACCACGTAAGGCACCACGTTGGTCACCACGGCCAGATTCACCAGCGCGTTGAACTGCTCGGACAGGGTGGGTGAGATGGTGGACAGGGCCATCAGCGACTGCACGACGGCCATGATGACCATGCCGGCCACCGGCGCGTCCAGGTGGTTGACCTTGCCGAACACCCTGGGAAACAGCCGGTCGTCGGCCGCCGCCTTGGCGGTCTGGGAGATGGTGAACTGCCAGCCCAGCAGCGAACCCACGCAGGCCAGGATGGCCAGCGCCATGATGATGGAGCCGATGGTCGGGTTGAACATCTGGGCGTAGGCCAGGGCGAACGGGCCGGTCGATTTGGCCAGCTCGGCGTTCGGCACGATGCCCTGGATCACCGTGGTGGAGGCGACGTAGATCACCGCCGCGCCCAGCGTGCCGAACATGCAGGCCAGCGGCACGTTCTTCTTCGGGTCCTCGACCGCGCCGGAGTTCTGCGCCGCCGATTCCATGCCCAGGAAGGCCCACAGGGTCAGCGAGATCGACGAACCCAGGCCTTCGGAGAGGCTCAGGTTCTTCGGGTTCCAGGCCGCGCCGAAGGTGGCGCCGCTGAACCAGAACCAGCCGATCAGCGACAGGCCGGCCACCGGGATGATCACGCCCCAGACCGTCACCGAGCCGATCTTGCCGGTGATCGACGGGCCGCCGAAGTTGGCGAAGGTGGTCAGCCAGATCAGCACGATCACCGACATGCAGGTGGCGATGGGCGTGGCCGACACATCGGGAAAGAACCCGGCCAGGTAGCCCACGGCCGAGATGGCGATGGCCACGTTGCCGATGGCCAGCGAAAAGAAGTACAGCAGGAAGACCAGGAAGTACCCGGGCTTGCCGTAGGCGTCCTCGGCGTAGGCGGACATGCCGCCGGGGCGGTTGTTGAACAGGCCGCACTGCGCGAAGCCGTAGGCGATGGCCATCGAGCCGAGCGCCGTCACGCCCCACGACAGCAGGGAAATGGCGCCGACCTGGGCCATGTTGGTGGGCAGCATGATGATGCCCGAACCCATCATGTTGACCGCCACCAGGATGGTCAACTGCATGAGACTCATTTTCTTTGCCGGGGTAGTGTCTGAGGTGGCCATGGTGTTCCTCTTGCGATGGATGGCGGGTGGCGTTAGGGCTTCAGGCAGAGCACGTGGTAGGCGCCGTCGATGAGCTCGGCGCCCTCGATCACGCCCGCGAAGCCGGGGAAGTGGCTTTCGCGCTCTTCCATGCTCTTCAGGTAGCTGATTTGTGGTGAGTCCTCGGGGCCGAAGCTTTCACCGGACATCAGCATCGGAATGCCGGGCGGGTAGGGCATGACGGCGTTGGCCGCCACGCGGTGCGCCAGCCCGGACGAAGGCACCAGCTCCACGGCGCCGGCCACCAGGTGCTCGTACGCCGCGCGCGGCGTCATCCTGGGCTCGGGCAGGCTTTCGTAGGCGGCGTTCAACACCTCGTTGGGGCGGTTCTTGCGCAGGTACGCGAACAGCTCGTCGCCCAGCTCGCGCATGCCCAGGTTTTGGTAGCGCCGCGGGTACAGCGCGGCGATCTCTGGCAGGGCCTCGTCGATCGGCGTGTTGGCGTCGTAGGCGCGTTTGAAGGCCAGCAGATTGGTCAGCAAGGTCGCCCACTTGCCCTTGGTCACGCCGATGGTGAACAGGAACATCACCTGAAAGTCGGTCACCCGCGTGGGCACCATGCCAAAGCGGTTGAACCAGGCGTTGACCAATGCCGCCGGCACGCCGGTGGCTTCCAGCTGCCCGTCCGGCCCCATGCCGGGCGCCAGCAGGCTGACCTTGATCGGGTCCAGCATGCACCAGTCGTCGGCGATGTCGTCGAAGCCGTGCCACTGCTGGCCGGGGCGCAACACCCAGGGCGCCTGCGTGCGGGTCAGCAGCTCGGTCGGCGCGTCGGCGAAGTCGAACGAGGCACCGCTGGCGGGCTCCTGCACGCGGTCGATGTTCCAGGGCTGGAAGAACCACTCGCCCTGCTCGCGGAAGCTGCGCGCCAGCCGCGCCACCGCCTGGCGGAAGTCCACCGCTTCGTCGATCACCTCCTGTGTCAGCGAGGGGCCGCCACCACCGTCCATCATGGCCGAGGCGATGTCGTTGGAGGCCACGATCGCGTACAGCGGCGACGTGGAGGTGTGCATCATGTAGGCCTGGTTGAAGCGGTGGTGGTCGATCGGGCTCTTGCCATCACGCACGTGGATGTACGAGGCCTGCGACAGCGCGGCCAGCATCTTGTGCGTGGAATGCGTGGCGAACACGGTCGGCCCGGCGTGGTCCTTGGGGTCGCCACGCATCGCGAAGTGGTTCGCGTACATCGGGTTGAAGCGCGCGTAGCCGTACCAGGCCTCGTCCAGGTGCAGGCGGTCCAGCGACTGGCCGAGCAGCGACTCGACGCGCACCGAGCGGTAGCAGAGCCCGTCGTAGGTGCTGTTGGTGAGCACCGCGTAGACCGGCTGGGCGTCGGCCACGTCCTGGGTGAGCGGGCTGGCGGCGATCTTGGCGCGCAAGGCGGCCGGCTCCATTTCCGAGGGCGGAATCGGCCCGATGATGCCGTAGCGGTTGCGCGTGGGCACCATGTACACGGGGCGCGCGCCGGTCAGCATCATGCCCTGCTCGATCGACTTGTGGCAGTTGCGGTCGACCACGATCACGTCGTCGGTCTTCATGCAGGCCTGCATGATGCTGCGGTTGCTGCCCGAGGTGCCGACGATGCCCGAGTAGCTGCGGTGCGCGCCGAACACCTTGGCCGCGTACTTCTCGGCGCTGGCCACCGGCCCGGTGTGGTCGAGCAGCGAACCCAGCGCCCCGCGCTCGATGCCCATGTCGGTGCGAAACAGGTTCTCGCCCATGAAGTCGAAGAAGGCGCGGCCGGCCGGCAGCTTGGTGAAGGCGATGCCGCCCTGGTGGCCCGGGGCCGACCAGGAATGCTCGCGCAGCTGCGCGTACTGGGCCAGCGCCTGCGCGTACGAGGGCAGCAACTGCGTCTGGTAGCGGCGCACCGCGGCCAGCACGCGGCCGGTGATGAAGTCGGCCGTGTCCTCCAGCAGCCAGACGAACTCGTCGACCATCTCGGCCGCCTCGAGCGTGATGCTGCGTTTGACGCTTTCGCGGTCGGCCAGCAGGAAGACGGGGGCGCGCGCGTGGCGCTCGCCCATCTTGTGCAGCAGCCGGGTGGCCTCGGCGTGCGAGGCCTTGCCGTCGGCGCCCAGGTTCCAGTCCAGCAGCAGCGCGCGCAGCGAGGCGTCCACGCCGATCACGGCCGAGGCGTCGTCGTAGGACAGGGCCCGCACCACGTCGACGTTGTGCGCCTGCAGCATGTCGGCCAGCAGTTGCACGGACCGGCCGCGCGCCGTGCCCGGATCGGCGAAGCTGTCGTCGACGATCAGCACGCGCGAGCGAAAGGGTTCTGAATGGGGGTCAAGCATGGGCTGCTCCTGGGTTCTTTTCTGCCGCGAACGCGGGCCTCGGAGGCCGGCGTCCGCGCCGTCGGTTGGGCGAGGCCACGCTCAGTGCTTGCGGATGCACTGCAGGTACTGCTCGCCGTCCTCGCGCACCTCGATGCCGTGCGTGTCGTGGCCAAAGCCCGGGAAACGCAGGTCCCAGTCACGCAGCGCGCGCAGGTAAGTCAGGTAGGGGCCGGTCTCCGGCCCGGCCAGCTCGCCCGGCATCAGCATCGGGATGCCGGGCGGGTAGGGCACCACGCTGGTGGCCAGGGTGCGACCGGCCAGTTGACCCAGGGGCACGCTCTCGACCCGGCCCAGCACCAGCTCGCGGTAGGCCGCCGCGGGGGTCATGACCGGCGTGGGCAGGGTCGAGAAGGCCTTCGACATGGCCTGGGTCTGGCGCGACGACTTCAACTGCTCGAACATCTGGTCGGCCAGCCCGCGCAGGCCCAGCTTGGCGTAGCGCTCGGGGGCGCGCGCGACCAGGGCCGGCAGCACGCGGACCAGGGGGATGTCGGCGTCGTAATCGCGCTTGAAGTCGAGCAGCGCATTCATCAAGGTGCCCCACTTGCCCTTGGTGATGCCGATGGAGAACAGGAACAGGATGGTGAAGTCGGTGGTCTTCTCGACCTGGATGCCCTGCTGGTCGAGGTAGGCGGTGAGCAGCGTGGCCGGCACGCCGGTCTTGCCCAGGCCGCCGTCGTCGTTGACGCCGGGCGTGACCACCGACACCTTGATCGGATCGAGCATGCAGTAGTCGTCGGGCAAGGTGTCGAAGCCGTGCCAGTGGTCACCCGGGTGCATCACCCACACCGAAGGATCGGTGGTCAGCAGATCCGCCGGGGCCTCGTGGAAGGGCACGCGCCGCTTGGCGCTGGGCACCGTGACCAAATCCGCGTTCCAGGTCTTGAAGAACCAGTCGCCCTGCTTGGCGAACCGGGCCTGGGTGCGCCCGATGGTCTGGCGGAAGGCGACCGCTTCCTGGATCGACTCGGTGGTCAGGGTCACGCCGCCGCGCCCGTCCATCATGGCCGAGCTGACGTCGTTCGACGCGATGATGGTGTACAGCGGCGAGGTGGAGGCGTGCATCATGAACGACTCGTTGAAGCGCTCATGTGGAATCGGCTTGCGCCCGTCGCGCACGTGCAGGTACGAGGCCTGCGATAGCGCGGCCAGCAGCTTGTGCGTGGAATGGGTGGCGAAGATCGTCGGCCCCACGTGGTCCTTCGGGTCGCCGCGCATGGCGTGCCGATCCCGGTAGATGGGGTTGAAGCGCGCGTAGCCGTACCAGGCCTCGTCCCAGTGCAGGCGGTCCAGCGACGCATCCAGTGCCGCTTCCACCGTCTTGGCGTTGTAGCAAAGGCCGTCGTAGGTGGAGTTGGTGATCACCCCGTACACCGGGGTCGGGTCGGTCTTGGCCTTGACCAGGGGATTGGCCTCGATGCCCTTGCGGATGGCCGTGGCCTTGAACTGGTCGGGGTGAATCGGGCCGATGATGCCCAGCCGGTTGCGCAGCGGCACCCAGTACTGCGGGATGGCGTCGGTCAACAGCAGGCCGTGCTCGATCGATTTGTGGCAGTTGCGGTCGCACAGCGCGATCTGACCCTGCGTCACGGCGGCCATCATGATGATCCGGTTCGAGGTCGAGGTGCCGTTGGTCACGCTGTAGCTGCGGCTGGCGCCGAACACCTGGGCGGCGTACTTCTCGGATTCGCCGATGGGGCCGCTGTGGTCGAGCAGCGAGCCGAGCTCGCCCACGCTGATGGACAAATCCGAGCGCAACAGGTTTTCACCGAAGTAGTCGTAGAACAGGCGCCCCACGGGCGACTTCAGGAAGGCCGTGCCGCCGGTGTGGCCGGGCGTGTGCCACGAATACTCGTGCGTGCGCGCGAACTGCCCGAGCGCCCGCGCCATCGGTGGCAGCACCTGCTCGACGTAGCGGCGCGCGGCGGCTTCAACGCGGCCGCTGACGAAGGCGCCGGTGTCTTCCAGCGTCCAGACGTACTCGTCCGTCATCTGCATCACCTCGATGGGCAGCGAGGTCGCCTCGCCGCGCTCGGCCATCAGGAAGATCGGCACCTGGTCGTTGCGGCCGCGGATGTAGCGCAGCAGGGCGGTGGCCTTCTGGTGTGTCTTGGCGTCGTCGTCGCCCAGGGTCCAGTCGAGCATCACCGCGTGGATGGCGGCGTCGGACATGAACACGGCCATGCCGTCGTCGGCCGAGATGGCCTGGATCACCTCCAGGTTGTGCGCTTCGATGTCGCGCACCAGCGCCCGCGCGGAGCGGCCTTCGGCGGTTTCGGCGCTCAGCTCGTCGTCGATGACCAGCACGCGCATGCGGATCGGGACGAATTTGTTCTCCAGCATGGGGACACTCCTTTTTTCAAACAGACAAAGCTCGGCCGCGCGACCCCTGCCATGGGGTCGAGTGGGATGAAAGGGGGAAGCCGGGAAAAGTGGGTCTTCAGCGCACGAAGTCGTACTGCAGGCTGAACTGCACCCGCGTGTCGTTGGCGGTGCGCCCGTCCAGGGTTTTCAGCCGTCCGTACAGGACTTCGGCGCCCACGTTGAGGGAACCCCAGGGGTTCCAGATGACGTTCAGCGAGTAGTACTGGCTGTTCTTGAAGGCGCCGCCGCCCAGGGCGTTGGAGCGGTCCATACCCAGGTAATTGAGCACGCCCGTGGAGCGCAGCTTGGGGTTCCAGTAATGCGTGTAGGCGAAGTAGCCGCCGTAGGCGGTGAGCGTGTCGAGCTGGCCGTTGGCCTTGGCCACCGCGTCCAGCCCCAGGCCGGAGATGTCGGAGACGTAGCGCGAGATGCCCTTGCCCCACACGGCGCCGCCGGCCAGGTAATCCTTGCCGAAGGTGGTGTAGGTGCCGGCCATGTTCAGGCCATAGCCCCAGGCGTTGTCGCGCGAGCCGCCGCTGCGGTAGGCCAGGCGGCGCAGCAGGGCCGAGGTCTGCAGGTGGCCGGCGTCGGTCTCGTAGCGGCCAATGGCCACCAGGTCCGGCATGGTGCTGCGGCCATAGCCGCTGTCGCCGGTGGTGACCTCGGCGTTCGGCCGCTCGGCCGCCACGCCGAGGCTGAAGGCCTTGTTGATCTTCCAGGTGTACCGGGCACCCGCCGTCAGCAGGTAGGGCGCCGATCCCGGTCCTTCAAAATCCAGCGTGTCGGGCAGCGCGTCGTTGTCCATGAAGGCGCTGAAACCATAACCGGCGGCGATATTGCCGAGCTGGCCATAGGCATGGCGCAGGCGCATTTGGTAACTGCCCGAGTTGTAGGCCCAGCTGGCGTCACCAAAGAAATCGCCCTCGACAAACATGCGCGCCTTGCCGACCTCGGTATCGCGTCGAATATCCATGTTCAGGCGGGTTTGTTTGGCGTGCGCGGTGAACTGCGTGCCGCGCTGGCGATCGGAGCCGGAGGTGGGCAGGGCCGAGGTGATGAAATAATCGTAGGTGCCCATCGGCTTGGTGTCGTAAATGAAGTCCAGCTTGGCGTAACCGCCGAATTTCATGATGGTGTCGGTGCCCGGAATGCGAAAGAAGCCTTTCAACTCCGGGTCGATCGTGGCGTTGTCCACACGCACGGCCGCCGTTTCGTTGTCCTTCAGGGTCTGCGCCGGAATGAAGGTGGCCCGTTCCGTCGGCGGCAGCGGCGCCACGGCGAGCGGCGGCGTGCTCGTGGCCTGCTGGGCGGCAGCGGCTTTCTGCTGCTGCTCCAGGGCGTTGACACGCTCCTGCAGCTCGCGGATGGTGCGCATCGCCGATTCCAGTTCGGTGTGAATCGCCTGTGCGCTGGGAGTGGTCGGCGGCGCGGGCGGTGGGCCAGATTGCGCCAGAGCCGCCGAAGAGGCGCCGAGCAACGCGGCCGACACCACTTTCCCTCGGGTCGACTTCTTGAGTGATGTGTATGAGTGATTCATTTTTTTCAAGAAGAAATCAGAGAAAACCTCGGCAATTCGGTCATCACGAAGCGCGTGAATAACGTTTCTTGCGGATGAAATTAAAAATTACTGGGTGAGTGGCGAAGGCGCCGCATGATTTTTTTATAAATAATAGGTGGAGAGCAGGGTGGCTGAAATTTCTAGTCCTTGGTTTTTTTTTTATCAACTCAATTGAAGAAGGTGTTTTCAATTTATTTCAAGAGAAATTTCAAGAAGGAGCAAAGTATTTTTTATTGAGTTTCAAGTTCAACATTTGGTTGCCGGTCTTGAAATGAAGGATTTATTTCGGTTTTGTGGCCGCCAAGGGTGGGGGTGGCGGCCCACTGCCCTGCACGGCGTCACGGGCTGCTGCACAACTGCTAGCAAGCCCGGCTCAAGGCAGTAAAGCGGCGATACAAAAAAAGGGTGGTTGATTTCCAAATCGGAAAGCCTGCCTCGGATGAGGAACGGCCTCGAATGCCCGCACAGGGCCTCCGCAAGCGGCTGGGTGGGCGGCCTGGCGCACAATTCCGGGCATCTCCCGCACGCTGTTTTTTTACCCATGGCCCGTCAACCCCGGCTCACGCTCGCCGGCCACCCGCATCACGTGATTCACCGCGGCAACAACCGCCAGGCCATCGTGGTCGACGACGTCGATCGCCAGCGCCTGCTGGACGAGTTGCGGGAGCACGCCCGAGGCCAGGGCGTGGCGGTGCACGGCTATGTGCTGATGGACAACCACCTGCATCTGCTGCTCACGCCCGAGTCGGACACCGGCATCGGGCTCATGATGCAGGCGCTCGGGCGCGGCTACGTGCGGCACTTCAATCGCCGCCACGGCCGCAGCGGCACGCTGTGGGAAGGGCGCTACCGCAGCGCCCTGATCCAGGCCGAACGCCACCTGCTGGCCTGCATGGTGTACATCGACCTCAATCCGGTGCGCGCGGGCATGGTGCAGCAAGCGGCGGACTACCCCTGGTCCAGCCACGGCCACTGCGTGGGCTTGCGCCAGGATCCGCTGGTCACCCCGCACGCGCTGTACTGGGCGCTGGGCAACACCCCTTTCGCGCGAGAGCAGGCCTACGCCGGCCTGGTCGGCGCGGGGACCAGCCAGCCGCAACAAGAAGCCCTGCGACGATCCACCCAGTCTGGCTGGGTGCTGGGCAGCGAGAGTTTCATCGCCCAACTGGCCCGTCAGACCCACCGGCGCGTCGGTCCGGGGCGGGTGGGCCGCCCGGCCTTGCCAGATGCTTCAGAAGAAAAAAACTGAATATGCCGGCGTGTAATCTTGGTTTATTGCTATCAAATTGATGTGTCCCTAATTAATTTCAAAATGTGATGAACAAAAAATAATTGTGATCTGACCCCAATTTAAAATGCTTGGCAAGCATGTTGCACTGCACTATGCTTGCGGCCCCTGTGTTTGTTTATTTCGATGATGGAGCGCGCCATGAAGACGCCAACCGAGCAGCAGTACCTCAGCCAGCATGGCCTGTACGACCCGGCCAATGAGCACGACGCCTGTGGCGTCGGCTTCGTGGCGCATATCAAGGGCGAGAAGAGCCACGCCATCATCACCAATGCGCTGAAGATCCTGGAAAACCTGGATCATCGGGGCGCGGTGGGCGCCGACAAGCTGATGGGCGACGGTGCCGGCATCCTGATCCAGATGCCCGACGCGCTGTACCGCGAGGAAATGGCCCGGGCCGGGACGGCCCCGGACGGTTCCAAGGGTGTCGAACTGCCCCCGCCCGGTGAATACGGCGTGGGCATGGTCTTTCTGCCCAAGGAGCACGCCAGCCGCCTGGCCTGCGAGGAAGAGCTGGAGCGCGCCATCAAGGCCGAGGGCCAGGTGCTGCTGGGCTGGCGCGATGTGCCGGTCAACCGCGACATGCCGATGTCGCCGATGGTGCGCGCCAAGGAGCCGGTGATCCGCCAGGTCTTCATCGGCCGCGGCGCCGACGTCATCGTGCAGGACGCGCTGGAGCGCAAGCTCTACGTCATCCGCAAGACGGCCAGCGCCAACATCCAGGCGC
Organism: Pseudomonadota bacterium; assembly: GCA_020161215.1. Classification (GTDB taxonomy): domain Bacteria; phylum Pseudomonadota; class Gammaproteobacteria; order Burkholderiales; family Burkholderiaceae_C; genus Ottowia. The sequence goes on along the minus strand of JAIUOM010000081.1, from coordinate 5,298 downwards.
TCAAGCTCAAGTACAGCAAAGAGTACTACGTGCCCAGCATGAGCAGCCGCACGGTGATCTACAAGGGCTTGCTGCTGGCCGATCAGGTGGGCACTTACTACGACGATTTACGCGATGAGCGCTGCGTCTCGGCCCTGGGTCTGGTGCACCAACGCTTCTCCACCAACACCTTCCCCGAGTGGCCGCTGGCGCACCCGTACCGCTACGTGGCGCACAACGGCGAGATCAACACCGTCAAGGGCAACTACAACTGGATGCGCGCGCGCGAGGGCGTGATGAGCTCGCCCGTGCTGGGCGCCGACCTGAAAAAGCTGTACCCCATCAGCTTTCCCGACCAGTCCGACACCGCCACCTTCGACAACTGCATCGAGCTGCTGACGATGGCCGGCTACCCGCTGGCGCAGGCGGCCATGATGATGATCCCCGAGCCCTGGGAGCAGCACACCACCATGGACGAGCGCCGCCGCGCCTTCTATGAGTACCACGCCTCGATGCTCGAGCCCTGGGACGGCCCCGCCTCCATCGTCTTCACCGACGGCCGCCAGATCGGCGCCACGCTGGACCGCAACGGCCTGCGCCCGGCCCGCTACTGCGTGACCGACAACGACTTCGTGATCATGGGCTCCGAGTCGGGTGTGCTGCCCGTGCCGGAGCACAAGATCGTCAAGAAGTGGCGCCTGCAGCCCGGCAAGATGTTCCTGATCGACCTGGAGCAGGGCCGCATGATCGACGACGAGGAGCTGAAAGCCACCCTCGCCAACGCCAAGCCCTACAAGCGCTGGATCGAAGACCTGCGCATCCGCCTGGACGACGTGGTGCGCCCCGTGGCCGGCGCCGATTCGCCCGAGCTGCCCATCGCCGACACCGAGCCGCAGTCGGCCGGCGTCGAGACCACGGCGCCCGCCATGCTCGACTTGCAGCAGGCCTTTGGCTACACGCAGGAAGACATCAAGTTTTTGCTCAGCCCGATGGCCGCCAACGGCGAAGAGGGCATCGGCTCCATGGGCAACGACAGCCCGCTGGCGGTGCTGTCGAGCAAGAACAAGCCGCTGTACAACTACTTCAAGCAGCTGTTCGCCCAGGTGACCAACCCGCCGATCGACCCGATCCGCGAGGCCATCGTCATGAGCCTGGTCAGCTTCATCGGCCCCAAGCCCAACCTGCTGGACATCAACCAGGTCAACCCGCCCATGCGCCTGGAGGTCAGCCAGCCGGTGCTGGACGCGGCCGACATGGTCAAGCTGCGCGACATCAAGCGCCACACGCAGGGCAAGTTCAACTCGGCCGTGCTGGACATCACCTACCCGCTCGCCTGGGGTGCCGAGGGCGTGGAGGCGCGCCTGGCCAGCCTGTGCGCGCAAGCCGTGGACGCCATCAAGGGCGGCCACAACATCCTGATCCTCAGCGACAAGGGCGTGGCCCCTGACCGCGTCGCCATCCCGGCGTTGCTGGCCCTGTCCAGCACGCACCAGCACCTGATCCGCGAAGGCCTGCGCACCAGCGCCGGCCTGGTGGTCGAGACCGGCAGCGCACGCGAAGTGCACCACTTTGCCGTGCTGGCCGGCTACGGCGCCGAGGCCGTGCACCCCTGGCTGGCCATGGACACCCTGACCGCCATGCACAAGGACCTGCCGAGCGAGCTGAGCGGCGAAAAAGCCGTCTACAACTACGTCAAGGCCATTGGCAAGGGCCTGTCCAAGATCATGTCCAAGATGGGCGTGAGCACCTACATGAGCTACTGCGGCGCGCAGCTGTTCGAGGCCATCGGCATCAACTCGGACACCGTGGGCAAGTACTTCACCGGCACCGCCAGCCGGGTCGAGGGCATCGGCGTGTTCGAGATCGCCGAAGAGGCCTTCCGCCGCCACCGCGGCGCCTTCAGTGACGACCCGGTGCTGGCCGGCATGCTGGACGCTGGCGGCGAATACGCCTGGCGCACCCGTGGCGAAGAGCACATGTGGACGCCCGACGCCATCGCCAAGCTGCAGCACAGCACGCGTGCCAACAGCTTCAACACCTACAAGGAATACGCGCAGATCATCAACGACCAGAGCAAGCGCCACATGACGCTGCGCGGTCTGTTCGAGTTCAAGGTCGACCCGGCCAAGGCCATTCCGGTCGAAGAGGTCGAGGCCGCCGCCGACATCGTCAAGCGCTTTGCCACCGGCGCCATGTCGCTGGGCTCCATCAGCACCGAGGCGCACGCCACCCTGGCCGTGGCCATGAACCGCATCGGCGGCAAGAGCAACACCGGCGAAGGCGGTGAGGACGAGCGCCGTTACCGCAACGAGCTGAAAGGCATCCCGATCAAGAAGGGCGAGACCCTGGCCTCGGTGATCGGCGAGGACGTCGTCGAGGTCGACCTGCCGCTGGAGGCCGGTGACAGCCTGCGCTCGCGCATCAAGCAGGTGGCCTCGGGCCGCTTTGGCGTGACGGCCGAGTACCTGTCGTCCGCCGACCAGATCCAGATCAAGATGGCCCAGGGCGCCAAGCCGGGCGAGGGCGGCCAGCTGCCCGGCGGCAAGGTGTCGGACTACATCGGCAAGCTGCGCCACAGCGTGCCCGGCGTGGGCCTGATCTCGCCCCCGCCGCACCACGACATCTACTCGATCGAGGACTTGGCGCAGCTGATCCACGACCTGAAGAACGTGGCCCCGCACAGCGACATCAGCGTCAAGCTGGTGTCCGAAGTGGGCGTGGGCACCATCGCCGCGGGCGTGGCCAAGTGCAAGAGCGACCACGTGGTGATCGCCGGGCACGACGGCGGCACGGGCGCCTCGCCCTGGTCGTCCATCAAGCACGCCGGCAGCCCGTGGGAGATCGGCCTGGCCGAGACCCAGCAGACCCTGGTGCTGAACCGCCTGCGTGGCCGCATCCGTGTGCAGGCCGACGGCCAGATGAAGACCGGCCGCGACGTCGCCATTGGCGCCATGCTGGGTGCCGACGAGTTCGGCTTTGCCACCGCGCCGCTGGTGGTCGAAGGCTGCATCATGATGCGCAAGTGCCACCTCAACACCTGCCCGGTGGGCGTGGCCACGCAAGACCCGGTGCTGCGCAAGAAATTCACCGGCAAGCCCGAGCATGTCGTCAACTTCTTCTTCTTCATCGCCGAGGAAGTGCGTCAGATCATGGCGCAACTGGGCATCCGCAAGTTCGACGAGCTGATCGGCCGCAGCGACCTGCTGGACATGAAGAAGGGCATCGAGCACTGGAAGGCCAGCGGTCTCGATTTCTCGCGCCTGTTTGCCCAGCCCCAGGTGCCGGCCGACGTGCCGCGCTTTCATGTCGACAAGCAGGACCACGGCCTGGCCAAGGCGCTGGACAACCGCCTGATCGAAAAAGCCCGCCCGGCCATCGACAAGGGCGAGTCGGTCAAGATCATGGACACGGCGCGCAACGTCAACCGCACCGTCGGCGCCATGCTGTCGGGCGCGGTGACCAAGGCGCACCCCGACGGCCTGCCCGACGACACCATCCGCATCCAGCTGGAGGGCACGGGCGGCCAGAGCTTTGGCGCCTTCCTGTGCAAGGGCATCACGCTCAACCTGATCGGCGACGCCAACGACTACACCGGCAAGGGCTTGTCGGGTGGCCGCATTGCCATCCGTCCGAGCCTGGACTTCCGCGGCAACGCGCACCAGAACATCATCGTCGGCAACACCGTGATGTACGGAGCCACCACGGGCGAGGCCTACTTCTCCGGCGTGGCGGGCGAGCGCTTTGGCGTGCGCCTGTCGGGCGCCACGGCGGTGGTCGAGGGCACGGGCGACCACGGTTGCGAATACATGACCGGTGGCACCGTGGTGGTGCTGGGCCTGACGGGCCGCAACTTCGCGGCCGGCATGTCCGGCGGCGTGGCCTATGTCTACGACGAGGACGGCCAGTTTGCCAAGCGCTGCAACATGTCGATGGTCACGCTCGAAAAAGTGCTGCCCGCTAGCGAGCAGAAGGCCGTTGGCGATGTGGGCATCTGGCACCGCGGCCTGACCGACGAGGAGCAGCTCAAGCAGCTGATGGACGACCACCTGCGCTGGACCGGTAGCCGCCGCGCCCGCGAACTGCTGGACAACTGGGCCGCCACGCGCGAGAAATTCGTCAAGGTTTTCCCGACCGAGTACAAGCGCGCGCTGGGCGAGATTCATGCCAGAAAAACAGCCAACGTCGGCACGGATAAATCGCCGGCTGCTACAAAAAAGAAAGCGGCTGCGGCCAAGTAAGAGGATATCGACATCATGGGTAAAGTCACCGGCTTTCTGGAGTTCGACCGCGTGGAAGAGGGCTACGCCCCGGTGGTCGAGCGCGTCAAGCACTACAAGGAGTTCGTCATCGGCCTCGATGACGCCCAGGCCAAGCAGCAGGGCGCGCGCTGCATGGACTGCGGCACGCCGTTCTGCAACAGCGGCTGCCCGGTCAACAACATCATTCCGGACTTCAACGACCTGGTGTTCCGCGGCGACTGGAAGAACGCCTTCGCCGTGCTGGACTCCACCAACAACTTCCCCGAGTTCACCGGCCGCATCTGCCCCGCCCCGTGCGAGGCCGCCTGCGTGCTGAACATCAACGACGACCCGATCGGCATCAAGTCGATCGAGCACGCCATCATCGACCGCGCCTGGGCCGAGGGCTGGGTCAAGCCGCTCAAGCCCAAGCACAAGACCGGCAAGAAGGTGGCCGTGGTTGGTTCCGGCCCGGCCGGCATGGCGGCGGCGCAGCAATTGGCGCGTGCGGGCCACGACGTGACCTTGTTCGAGAAGAACGACCGCGTGGGTGGCCTGCTGCGCTACGGCATCCCCGACTTCAAGCTCGACAAGTCGCACATCGACCGCCGCGTCGACCAGATGCAGGCCGAGGGCGTCACCGTGCGCACCGGCGTGCTGGTGGGCGCAGTCCCTAAGGACGGCCCCGGCGCCAAGGTCACCAACCTGGCGCAGGAAGTCGTCTCCGGCGAGCAGCTGGCCAAGCAGTTCGACGCCGTGCTGCTCACCGGCGGCGCCGAGCAGTCGCGCGACCTGCCCGTGCCCGGCCGCGACCTGGACGGCATCCACTTCGCCATGGAACTGCTGCCGCAGCAGAACCGCGCCAACGCGGGCGACAAGGTGAAAGACTCCATCAGTGCCAAGGGCAAACACGTCATCGTCATCGGCGGTGGTGATACCGGCAGCGACTGCGTGGGCACCAGCAACCGCCACGGCGCCAAGAGCGTGACCCAGTTCGAGGTCATGCCCATGCCGCCCGAGCAGGAAAACAAGCCCCTGGTCTGGCCTTACTGGCCCATCAAACTGCGCACCAGCTCCAGCC
>JAIUOM010000080.1 GCA_020161215.1 Pseudomonadota bacterium | reverse complement strand
GGCGGCCCTGAGCGGCGCGCCGCGCCGTGTCGCCCCGCACCGAGACCGCCCGGGCGCCCCGGCCCTGCTCACGCGCGCCCTGCCCGCCGCCGCGGTCGCCACGCCGGCACCGCCCACGCCCACGCCCCAGGTGGCGACCGAACCTGCCGCCAACCCGCCGCCAGCGCGAAACCCGGCCCCCACCCGTCCGGCGAAGGCGGCGACAGCGCCCAGCCCAGGCCGCGCCGCTGTACAACCCATCCCCGCTCCTGCCGCCCCGACCCGCATCGCCGCACCGGCGCCCGCCGTGTCGGTGCAAGTGCCCGGCCCGGCCACGCTGCGCTACGCCGTCAACGCCCTGGTGCGCGGGCAGCCTTCCAGCACCGAGGCCGAGCTGCGCTGGTGGCCCGAGGCTGGCCGCTACCAGGCGCTCTGGTCGGTCGGCCCGCGCCAACAGCGCAGCGAAGGCCACCTCGACGCCAGCGGCCTGGTGCCCGAACGTTTCGCCGAGATCTCGCGCGGCGAACGCGCCGCGCATTTCGACCCGGACGGCGGGCGCATCCGCTTCAGCGCCAACACCCCCGACGTGGCCCTGGCGCCGGGCGCCCAGGACCGCCTGAGCGTGGCCTTGCAGCTGGGCGCGCTGCTGGCCGCCGCGCCCGAGCGCTACCCGCCCGGCACCCGCATCGCCGTGCAGACCGCCGGCGTGCGCGAGGCGCCGACCTGGGTCTGGGAGGTGCTGGACGACGACACCCTGCAGCTGGAAGGTCAGCCCCTGCCCAGCGCCCGCCTACTGCGCCCGCCCCAGCACGAATACGACACGCGCATCGAGCTGTGGCTGGCGCGCACGCACGGCCACCTACCGGCGCGCCTGCGCGTGACGCTGGCCAATGGTGACGTGCAGGACCAACAGTTGCGCGGTCTGACGGCCCCGGCAAGCGGCAAACCGTGACCTTGTACGCCGACAAGGGGACGGGAAGATGGCGTACACCTTGAACCCCCCTCATGCGTTCCTATATACAGGCGGCAGGCAGTTTTTGCCGGCCCAGCCGCCCTGAAAGGCCTCACGCAACGATGAACACGCTCTACGACTCCGACACCTTCGCCGTGGTCCACCTGCTGCCGGACGCACCGCAGGGCGCCGAACTGCCCACGGGCGGCCACAGGCTGGCGCGCCATGGGTTTGAGATCGTGGACAAGCGCTCGGGCAAGGAGGTCTACCTCGACGGCATGTGGGCCGAGCTGTTCCAGCAGCGCATCGCCGCCTGGCAGGAGAACACGCCCACCCAGGAAGAGGTCGAGGACACCCTCGAAGGCTACGCCGAGCTGGCGCAGAACCCGGTCGTGGTGCACTGAACCACCGCCTTCCGGCCGCCGTCCGCTGGCGCGCCCGTTTGCCCCCTAGAATCCGCTGCACACCGTGGCTTGGGGAGGCCGTGCATGATTCACAAGAAGCTGTGGCGTTGCGCCTTGGTGGCGGCGCTGACCTGGGCCGCCTGTTCGGCCGGGGCCACCGACGGGGTTGAACCCAGGCAGTTGCTGATCGGCCAGTCGATCGCCTTGCAAGGTGGCCGCAACGACTACGCCGCGGCCGTCATGGACGGGGTGCGCGCCTACCTTGACAAAACCAACGCCGAGGGCGGCGTGCACGGCCGCCAGATCGCGCTGCGCACGCTGGACGACGACAACAGCGGCGCCCAGGCCGAGGCCAACGCGCGCCGCCTGGTGCAGCAGGACAAGGTGTTCCTGCTGTTCGGCAGCATCGAAGGCGGCCCCTCCAGCGGCGTGCTGCAGGCCGCCAGCGAGCTGAAAGTGCCCTTCATCGGCCCCATGGCCGGCACGCCCACGCTGCGCGAGCCGTTCCAGCCGATGGTGTTTCCGGTGCGCGCAGAGCACAAGGACGAGTTCCGCGCCATCCTGGAGATGGCGCGCGGCACCGGCGTGCGCCGCGTCGGCTTCATGCGCACCGATTCCGAGGTCGGCCTGTTGCACCTGCGCAACGTCAAGGCCCTGTGCCACACCTTGGGCATGGAGTTCGTCGCCGATCTGCCCTTCCAAAGCAACCTCAGCGACGCGCGAATCGCCGCCATGGCGCAGACCCTGGCCCAAAGCCAGACCCAGCTGGTGCTGAACCACGGCAGCATCGGCGCCTACGAAAAACTCATCCGCCAGGCCCGCGCGCAGGGTTTGCGCGTCACCTTCAGCGCCGTCAACTCGGGCTCCACCGAGCTGGCGCGCCACCTGGGCGAGCTGGCGCACGGCATGGTCATGTCCCAGGTGCTGCCCAGCCCCTTCGAGCGCCGCACCCCGATCGCGCGCGAGTACCAGGACGACTTTGCCCGGCGCCTGCCCGGCAAGCCCTTCTCGTACGGCAGCCTGGAAGGCTACCTGAGCGCCAAGGCCCTGGTCGAGGCGCTGCGCCTGGCCGGTCCGCAGCCCACGCGCGAGGGGCTGATCGGCGCCATCGAAAGCGCCGGCAGCCTCAACCTCTCGGGCCTGCGCAACAGCTACGGCGCCACGCGCCACCAGGGCATGAGCCTGGTCGAATTGGCCATCGTCACGCGCGACGGCAAGTTCTTGCACTGACGCCGGCCACGGTCACGCCCGCGGCGCCACCCAGCGCCGAAACAACGGCTCGGCCAGCAGCAGCACCGCCACCAGCCGGCAGACCTGGAACGCCGTCACCACCGGCACACCCAGCTGCAGCACCTTGGCGGTCACCGTCATTTCGGTGATGCCGCCGGGCGAGGTGGCCAGCATCAGCGTGACCGGATGCAAGCCCGTGGCCTGGGCCAGCACCCAGGCAAAGCCGGCGCACAGCACGATCATGGCCAAGGTGCCCAGCGCCACCGCCGCCAGCCAGCGCGGCGCGGCGCGCAGAAAGCCGCGCGAGAAGCGCACCCCCAGGCTGACGCCGATGGCCAGTTGCGCCGCCTGGCTCAAGGCCGTCGGCACCGCCGACAGGTGCACGCCGCCCATGGTCAGGGCCATCGCCGCCAGCAGGGGGCCGATGAACCACGGGTTGGCACGGCCCGTGCGCTGCATCAGCCAGGCGCCGGCGCCGGTGGCCAGCGCCAGCCAGAGCAGGCCCGGCCATTCGGCCGCCCGGCCGGTGGCCGGCGTGGCGTCCAGCGCCTGCAACTGCCAGTGCTGCTTGGCCCACTGCATGGCAAACGGCACCACCAGCACCACCACCGCCATGCGCATGCTGTGCGCCGCCGCCACCAGTTCGGTGCGCGCGCCGGCACGCTCGGCCAGCAAGGTCATTTCCGAGGCCCCGCCCACCGCGCCCGAGAACCAGGCCGTGGCGCGGGCCTGCGCCGGCGTCATGGCCCCCAGACGCGGGCCGTGCACCCGCGCCAGACAGGTGCCGAACACCGCGCCCAGGCCCAGCGCCCACAGGATGCCCAGCGCCACCGCCCACCACAGGCCCAGCACCAGCGCCGTCACGTCGGGCGTGAAGTACAGGCCCAGCGCGGCGCCGATGGTCCACTGGCCGGCGTTGCGCAGCGCGTTCAGGCTCAGCGTCGGCAGCCCGAGCAAGGACGCGCAGGCCGTGGCCAGCAGCGGGCCGATCATCCACGGAATGGGCGTGCCGAGCCTCACGCACAGCTGGGCCGCACCCCAGGCCAGCGCCAGTGTGCCCAGGGCGCGCACGGCGCGGCGCGCGACCGAATCGGGCGCCGGTGCCGGCGCGACGGGGGCGGCGTGGGAATCGGGCGGGGCGGACATGGGCGCGTAGTATGGCGCGATGCCGCTCCGTCCCGCGTCCGCGCCCCATTGCCCCGTGGCCGAGCCACGCCCCCGCCGCCCGGTCGGTGCCGGCATCCTGCTGGCCGCCCTGACCTTGCTGGCCGCCTGCGCCACGCCGCCGCGCCCGCTGGAGCCCGCCGAATCGGCGCGCCTGGCCGCCCTGCTGCCCACCGACCTGCTGCTGCTGGGCGAGCAGCACGACGCCCCCGCGCACCAGCAGCTGGAGCGCCAGGTCGTCGATTGGCTGGCCGCGCGCGGCGAGTTGGCCGCCGTGGCGCTGGAAATGGCCGCCCAGGGCCACGCCACCACCGGCTTGCCGCGCCAGGCCAGCGAGGCCGAGGTGCGCGCCGCGCTGGACTGGCAGGACGCCGCCTGGCCCTGGGCCAGCTACGGCCCGGTGGTGATGGCCGCCGTGCGCGCCGGCGTACCGGTGCTGGGCGCCAACCTGCCCAGGCCCGGCATCCGCGCCGCCATGGCCGACGCATCGCTGGAAGCGCGCCTGCCGCCGGCCGCGCTGGCCGAACAGCACACGCGCATCCGCGAGGGCCACTGCAACGCCCTGCCGGAAAGCCAGATCGGCCCCATGACCCGGGTGCAGATCGCGCGCGACCTGAGCATGGCCCAAACCCTGGCCAAGGCGCGCGACAGCGGCCGCGTGGTGCTGCTCGTCACCGGCAACGGCCACGTGCACCGGCAACTGGGCGTGCCCTGGCACCTGCCGGCCGATTTGAAGGTAAAAGTGCTGTCGGCCGGCGCGAATACATCCAGAGCAGCTACAAAAACTGAAGCATCAACGGCACTTTCCGAGGCCGGCCTGGCGCGCGGTGATCAGCTCTGGCCGACCCCGCCCGCCCCCGCGCGGGACCATTGCGCGGCGTTCCGGGCCAAGCCCTGAGCCGGGACGCCGCCGCGTTCAGCGCCGGTGCTCGTGTCGGCCGTGGTCGCGGTCGTGCCGGCGCCCGCGGTGCTCGTGCCGGTCCCTGCGGTCGTGGCGGTCGTAACGGTCATGGCGATCGTGGCCGTCGTACCGGCGGCGGTGGTCGCGGTCGTTGTCCCACCGCGCCGGACGGTAGACCCAGCGCGGCCCCTCGGCCACCCAGCCGGCCGGCTGGTACAGGTAGCCGGGGCGCTGCGCCACCCAGAAGCCCCGGGTCCAGACGTGGTGGCCGCCGCGCCACACGTAGTGGCCGGGCGCCCAGATGTAGCCCGGTCGCGCCATCGGCGCCGGCTCCCAGATCGGCGCCGGCGGGCCGATCTGCACCGAGACCGACACCTCGGCCCGCGCCGGCGCCGGCAGGCTGAGGGCCCCCAGCGCGGTGCACGCGGCCGCCAGCAGCGCGGCGGCAAGGGGGGAACGGAATTTCAAGGTGAGGGTCGGCATGGCGTACCTTTCTTGCGGGCCTGGACACGGCCTCATCGCCCCCAGCATGCGCGCGGCGGCCCAGCCGCACCATCCGGCGCAAGCGCACAAACCTGTCGGCCGGCGCCTACGCGCGGCGCCCGGCCCTACCAGGTGTCGATGAAGCGCGTGCCGCCTTCGGGCAGCGGCCGCACCTTGGCCGAGGCCAGGCCGCGCACCAACCAGGCGCGGGTGTCGGCGGGGTCGATGACGGCGTCGATCTCCAGCGCGGTGGCCATGCTCATGGCCTCGCCCTGGCGGTACTGCTGGGCCACCAGGCGCTCGAACAGGGCGTCGCGCTCGGGGCCGGCGGGCAGGGCCTCCAGCTCCTTGCGGTAGCCCAGGCGCACCGCGCCTTCCAGGCCCATGCCGCCAAATTCGCCGGTCGGCCAGGCGAGGGTGAAAAACGGCGCGTGAAAGCCACCGGCCGCCATGCCCATGGCCCCCAGGCCGTAGCCCTTGCGCAGCACCACGGCCAGCAGCGGCACGCGCAGCGCGGCGGCGGTGACGAACAGGCGGCTGACGTGGCGCACCTGGGCCGTGGCTTCGGTGTCGGGGCCGACCATGAAGCCGGGCGTGTCGATCAGGCTGACGATGGGCAGGCCGTGCGCGTGGCACAGTTGCATGAAGCGCGCGGCCTTGTCGGCGGCCGGCGCGTCGATGGCGCCGCCCAGGTGCAGCGGGTTGTTGGCCAGGATGCCGACGGGTCGCCCTTCGATGCGCGCCAGCGCGGTGTGGATGCCGATGCCAAAGCCGGTGCGCAGCGGCAGCAGGCTGCCGGGGTCGACCAGGCCGGCCATGGCGGCGCGGGTGTCGTACACGCGCAGGCGGTTTTCGGGCACCACGGCGCGCAGCAGGCGCTGGTCCGGCGCTGTCCAGTCGGGCACGCGGCCCTGGAAGAAGCTCAGGTAGTGGCGGGCCACCGAGACGGCCTGGGCCTCGTCTTTCACCAGCACGTCGATCACGCCGTTGGGGTGCTGCACGCGGCTCGGGCCGATTTGCTCGGGGGTGAACACGCCCAGCCCGCCGCCTTCGATCATGGCGGGGCCACCCATGCCGATGTGGCTGCCTTCGGTGGCGATGATGACGTCGCTGCAGCCCAGCAGCGCGGCGTTGCCGGCAAAGCAGCGCCCGGCCACCACGCCCAGCACCGGCACTCGGCCCGAGAGCGCGGCGTAGGTGGCGAAGGTGCCGATGTCCAGCCCGGCGATGACGTTGGCGTCGGTGTCGCCGGGGCGCCCGCCGCCGCCTTCGGCAAACAGCACCACGGGCAGCGACTGGTTCAGCGCCAGGCCCAGCAGGCGGTCGGTCTTGGCGTGGTTGCGCATGCCTTGCGTGCCGGCCAGCACGGTGGCGTCGTAGGCCATGACGGCGGTGCGGGCGCGTTCGGCGCCAAAAAACTGGCCGTTGACGCCGCCCACGCCGGTGACCATGCCGTCGGCCGGGGTGTTGGCGATCAGGTCCTCCAGGCTGCGGCGACCGGTTTGCGCGGCAATCGCCAGCGCGCCGTATTCGATGAAGCTGCCTTCGTCGCACAGCTCGGTGATGTTCTCGCGCGCGGTGCGCTGACCGCGTGCGTGGCGCTTGGCCACGGCGTCCGGGCGGGCGGCGTCGAGCGTGCGGGCGTGACGGTCGATGACGCGCTGCAGGTCGGGGCGGATGTGGTCCGGGTCGTGCGCGTCGGCCTGGGCGGTGGCGCCCTGGCCGGCGTCGGCCACGGCGTCGAGCACCAGCACCACGTCGCCCTCGGTCAGGTAGGCGCCGGGCGCCGCGCCCAGGGCGCGCACCACGCCGGCCTGCGGCGCGCTGAGCACGTGCTGCATCTTCATGGCTTCCAGCACGGCCAGTTCGGCCCCGGCGGCGACCGTTTCGCCCTCGGCAACGCAAAACTGCACCAGGCGCGCTGGCATGGGCGCCAGCACCGCGCCTTCGGGTGCGGGCGGGATGGCCTTTTGGGCATGAAATACGCCTGACCCCGGCGTGGAATCTTCCTGAGAAGCTATTGTTTTTGCAGTGTTGAGCAGATCGGGCAGGGCCTGCTCGAACCAGCGTGTGTGCACCTGTTGGCGGGCAAAATCTTCGTGCGCGGCCAGGGCGCGCAGCAAGGCCAGGTTGGTCGGCAGGCCGTCGATGCGGCATTCGGCCAGGGCGCGCTGGCTGCGGCGCAGCGCGTAGGCAAAGGCGCCACCGGCCGTGTGCACGATGAGCTTGAGCAGCAGGGTGTCGTAATGCGGCGAGGGCGTGGCGCCGGCAAAGGCGTGGCCGTCCACCCGCACGCCGGGGCCGCTGGGCAGCTCCAGCCGGGTCAGCTGGCCGCTGGCGGGGCGCGCGCTGCCGTCGGCGGCCAGGGTTTCGGCGTTGATGCGCCACTGCAGCGCAAAGCCGCGTGGCGCGGGCGGCGCAGCGGGGTCCAGCCCCAGATCGGCCAGGCGCGCACCGGCGGCCACGCGCACCTGGGCCTGCACCAGGTCCAGGCCAGTCACGGCCTCGGTGAGGGTGTGCTCGACCTGCAGGCGCGGGTTGGCCTCGATGAACACGTAGGGCAGCTCGGCGGCGGCACCCCCGTCGGCATCGACCAAAAACTCGAAGGTGCCCAGGCTCTGGTAGCCCACGGCGCGCGCCATGGCCAGGGCGCTGGCGATGAGTGGTTGGCGCAGCGGCTCGGGCAGGCTGGGGCTGGGGGCGATTTCCACCAGTTTCTGAAAGCGCCGCTGCAGCGTGCATTCGCGCTCGCCCAGGGCGATGACGGCCTGGCCGTCGCCCAGCAGCTGGATTTCGATGTGGCGCGCCCGCGCCATCAGCCGCTCGACGTACACGTCGGCCAGGCCAAAGGCGGCCAGCGCCTCGCCCTGGCAGCGCTGGTAGGCGGCGGCCAGGTCCTCGGCGCGCTGCACGGCACGCATGCCGCGCCCGCCGCCGCCGCCCACGGCTTTGATGACGATGCCGGCTTGGGCGTGCTGGGCAAAAAAGGCTTCGGCCTCGGCCAGGGTCACGGCGTGCTGGGTGCCAGGCATCAGGGGCACGCCGCAGTCGGCGGCCAATTGGCGCGCGCGCGCCTTGTCGCCAAACAGGGCCAGTTGCTCGGGCGTGGGGCCGATGAAGACCAGGCCCGCATCGGCGCAGGCCTGGGCAAAGTCGGCGCGCTCGCTCAAAAAGCCGTAGCCCGGGTGCACCGCCTGGCAACCCTGCGTGCGGGCGATGTCGATCAGGCGCGCGCCGTCCAGGTAGGCGGTGGGGCCGGTCTGCGGCAGCGCCACGGCGTGATCGGCCAGGCGCACGTGCAGTGCATCGGCGTCGTCCTGCGCATACACGGCCACGCTGGCAACGCCCAGGTCGGCCAGCGCGCGGACCAGCCGGACGGCGATTTCGCCGCGGTTGGCGATGAGGATCTTGGTGAACATGGGTGACTATTGTTTTGATAGCTGGTGAGGCTTATTCCACGCCGGCATCTGGGTAGAAACGCTTCATAAAGTTTCAGTCGATCTCGCGCAGCAGGCGCCGCAGGACTTTGCCGGCGCCGGTGGCCGGCAGCGCGTCAATGAATTTGACGTGGCGCGGCACCTTGTAGGGGGCCATGTTGTCGCGGCTCCAGGCGATCAGCGCCTCGGCGTCCAGCGCGGCGCCGGGTCGGCGCACGATGAAGGCCTTGACCACCTCGCCCTTGCTGGGGTCGGGCTCGCCCAGCACCGCCGCTTGCGCCACGGCGGGGTGCTTGATGAGCAGGGTTTCCACCTCTTCGGGGAATACGCTGTAGCCGCTGACCTTGATCATCTCCTTGGTGCGGCCGATGAAGGTCAGGTAGCCCTCGGCGTCCAGGCGGCCCATGTCGCCGGTCCAGACCCAGCCGTCCCTCAGCGTCTTGGCGCTGGCCTCGGGCTTGTTCCAGTAGCCCTTGAAGTTTCCGGGCGAGTGCAGCGTGATCTCGCCGACCTCGCCCACGGGTTTCTCGGCACCGCTGTCCGGATCGACGATGCGGATGGTGACGCCCGGCATCGGCTTGCCGTGCGTGCCCCAACGGATGGCATCGGGCGGCATGCCGGAATCCATGGTGTGGGTTTCGGACAGCCCGTAGGCGGCTTCGTAGCTGAGGCAGGGCCCGCGCGTGAAGGCCTGCCACTGCGCAGCCAGCGGCTCGGTGAAGCTGATGCCGAAGCTGGTGACGGGGTTGCGGCGCAGGCTGCTCAGATCGTGGCTGGCGCCGTCCGGCAACTGCATGCAGGCCACGTTCATGGGCGCGATGGAATACCAGAAGCTGACGCCGTAGCGCGCAATGGCTTGCAGCACCGCCAGCGGATCGAAGCGAAACAGCAGCACCTGCGTGGCGCCCACCCGCACCGGCACGTTGACCCCCATCAGCATGCCGGCGATGTGATAGAGCGGCGCCACGGACAGGGCCACATCCTGCGCGCCAAATTCGCCCACCTGGGCGGTCACGTCGGTTTTGAAGCCGGCATTGCCAAAACTCAGCATGGCGCCCTTGGGCAGGCCGGTGGTGCCGCTGGTGTAGGTCATCAGGGCGATGTCGTCCATCTGAATCAAAACAGGCGTTGGTCGGCGCCCATCCACAGCACCTTGCTTCGCTATTTGTAGCGCATCGGCCACGCCAGCGGGCAGGGGATCGGGCGGCGCCTGCAGCTCGGCGGGCACGGTGAGGGTGGGCTCGGGCGGCAACAGGTCGCCGTAGCGCACGGCCAGCACGTGCTGAAGCGCGGTGTCGGCGCGCACCTGATCGACCACCGGCAGCAGCGGGGCGGCGGCGATGATGACGCGCGCGCCCAGGTCGCTCAGTTGGTACTGCAGTTCATGCGCCTTGTTCAGCGGACCGCAGGGGCAGACGGTGGCGCCGATCTTCTGGATGGCGTAGTGCGCCACCAGGTACTGCGGGCAGTTGTTCAGGAACAGCGCCACCGGCTCGCCCTGGGTCACCCCGAGCGACTGCAGGTGCGCACCCAGGGCGTCGGACCAGTCGTCCAGCTCGCGCCAGGTGATGAGCTGGCCGTACCAGACGATGGCGGTGTCGTGCGGGCGTGCGCGGGCATGCGCGCGCAGCGATGCGTGCAGGGGCCGCTCCGGCGGCGCGCCAGCGGGGGGCGGGGTGATCATCGGGCAATCCTCCTCTCGGGTGGCGCACGCAATATACCGACGGGGGGCGGATGCGCCATCGCCGAGGCGACAGCCGGCCGGCCAGCGGCCTGCGCCCCGCCTCGGGTTTGCGACAATCGCGGCCAATGCAAGACACCTACATTCTTACCCTCTCCTGCCCCGATCGCACCGGCATCGTGCACGCGGTGTCGGGCTTTCTGCTGGAACGCGGCGGCAACATCGAGGAGGCGGCGCAGTTCAACGACCACGGCACGGGCCTGTTCTTCATGCGCGTGCAGTTCGCCTGCCCGGGCGTGGATCCGGCGGTCTTGCGCGAGCAGCTCGGCGAGCTGGCGGGGCGCTTTGACATGCGCTGGCAATTGCACGCGCGCGCCCAGCCGGTGCGCACCGTGATCTTCGTCAGCCGCGAGGGCCACTGCCTGAACGACCTGCTGTTCCGCTGGAAAAGCGGGCTGCTGCCACTGGACATCCGCGCCATCGTCAGCAACCACCGCGACTTCTACCAGCTGGCCGCCAGCTACAACGTGCCCTTCCACCACCTGGCGATGGGCAAGGACAACAAGGCCCAGGTCGAGGCCAGGCAGCTGGAGATCATCGAAGCCGAGGGCGCCGAGCTGGTGGTGCTGGCACGCTACATGCAAATCCTGTCCGACCGCATGTGCCAGCAACTGGCCGGGCGCGCCATCAACATCCACCACAGCTTCCTGCCCAGCTTCAAGGGCGCCAAGCCCTACTACCAGGCGCACGACCGCGGCGTGAAGCTGATCGGCGCCACCGCGCACTACGTGACGGCCGACCTGGACGAAGGCCCGATCATCGAGCAGGACGTGGCCCGCGTCGACCACACCGACGCCGTGGACGACCTCACGGCGGTCGGCCGCGACACCGAAAGCCAGGTGCTGGCGCGCGCCGTGAAGTGGCACAGCGAGCACCGGGTGCTGCTGAATGGGCACCGGACGGTGGTGTTTAAGTAACTCCCCCCTGAGGCGCTGACGCGCCTTCCCCCCTCTCTCTTCGGGAGGGGGGACAACGCCAGTGGGCGGGCCAAGCCCTTCCACGGCGTTCGCTGATGCGGCCTGCTCCGCGGCCTTCTGATCGTGTTGGCGCCGCTATTTCGCACCCGGCTTGGCTGGGCGGGTGCCGAAGATGGCCGAGCCGACCCGCACCAGGGTGCTGCCGGCGGCGATGGCGGGTTCCAGGTCGGCGCTCATGCCCATGGACAGGGTGTCGAGCGGCAGGCCCTCGACCTTCAGTTGCTCAAAAAGGGCCTTGGCCAGCGTGTGGATTCCCAGAGTTGCTTCAAAATTAGGAGCGGGCTCGGGAATGGTCATGAGGCCGCGCAGGCGCAAGCGCGGCAGCGCGGCGACGGCGCGGGCCAGGGCCGCGGCCTCGGCGGGCGCCACGCCGGATTTGGTCGGACCGCCGTCGATGTTGACCTGCAGGCAGACGTTCAGCGGCGGCAGCCCCTCGGGGCGCTGGGCCGACAGGCGCTCGGCGATCTTCAGGCGGTCCACCGAGTGCACCCAGTCGAAATGCTCGGCCACCAGGCGCGTCTTGTTGCTCTGGATCGGGCCGATGCAATGCCAGACCAGGGGCAGCTCGCGCAGCGCGGCCATCTTGTCCACGGCTTCCTGGATGTAGTTCTCGCCAAAATCGCGCTGGCCCGCCGCGTGCGCCTGGCGCACGGCCTCGGCGGGGAAGGTCTTGGCCACGGCCAGCAGGCCCACCGCGTCGGCGCCGCGGCCGAAGGCGCGGCACGCCGCGGCCACCCGCGCACGCACGTCCTGGAGCTTGCTTTCGATCATCGTCATAATTCATCGCAGCCTACCAAACCTGCAACTGGCTGCTTCCGTCACCGCATATTTCTTCAGGATCCGCCGTGGACATCACGCAATTGCTGGCCTTCAGCGTCAAGAACAAGGCTTCCGACCTGCACCTGTCGGCCGGTCTGCCGCCCATGATCCGCGTGCACGGCGACGTGCGCCGGCTGAACGTGGCGCCGCTGGAACACAAGCAGGTGTTCGGCATGCTCTACGACATCATGAACGACACCCAGCGCAAGGTGTACGAAGAAAACCTGGAGGTGGATTTCTCGTTCGAGATCGAGGGCCTGGCGCGCTTTCGCGTCAACGCCTTCAACCAGAACCGGGGCGCGGCCGGGGTGCTGCGCACCATTCCCAGCAAGATCCTGACGCTGGAGCAGCTGAACACCCCCAAGATCTTCGCCGACCTGTCGCTCAAGCCGCGCGGCCTGGTGCTGGTCACCGGGCCCACCGGCTCGGGCAAATCGACCACCCTGGCGGCCATGGTCAACCACCTGAACGAAACCGAGTACGGCCATGTGCTGACGGTGGAAGATCCGATCGAATTCGTGCACGAATCGAAAAAATGTCTGGTCAACCAGCGCGAGGTGGGGCCGATGACGCTGAGCTTCGCCAACGCGCTGCGCTCGGCCCTGCGCGAGGACCCGGACGCCATCCTGGTCGGCGAGATGCGCGATCTGGAAACCATCCGCCTGGCCATGACGGCGGCCGAAACCGGCCACCTGGTGTTCGGCACCCTGCACACCTCCAGCGCGGCCAAGACCATCGACCGCATCATCGACGTGTTTCCGGCCGAGGAGAAGGAGATGGTGCGCGCCATGCTGTCGGAATCGCTGGTGGCGGTGATCTCGCAGACCCTGTGCAAGACCAAGGACGGCTCGGGCCGCGTGGCGGCGCACGAGATCATGATCGGCACGCCGGCCATCCGCAACCTGATCCGCGAGGCCAAGGTGGCGCAGATGTACTCGGCCATCCAGACCGGCAACGGCATGGGCATGCAGACCCTGGACCAGAACCTGACCGAGCTGGTGCGGCGCAATGTCATCAGCGCGGCCGAGGCGCGGGCCAAGGCCAAGATCCCCGAGAACTTCCCGGGCTGAAAAGGACACACCATGGAACGCGACCAGGCCAGCAAGTTCATCAGCGATCTGCTCAGGCTCATGTTGGCCCGAAAGGGCAGCGACCTGTTCATCACGGCCGACTTTCCGCCGGCCATCAAGGTGGACGGCAAGATCACCAAGGTCTCCTCCCAGAACATGACCGCCGCGCACACCCTGACCCTGGTGCGCGCGGTGATGAACGACAAGCAGGCGGCCGAGTTCGAGCGCACCAAGGAGTGCAACTTCGCCATCTCGCCGGCCGGCATCGGGCGCTTTCGCTGCAACGCCTTCGTGCAGCAGGGCAAGATCGGCATGGTGATGCGCGTGATCCCGCAGGAGCTGCCGACCATCGACGGCTTCGGCATGCCGCAGATCCTGAAGGACGTGGCCATGAGCAAGCGCGGCCTGACCATTCTGGTGGGTGCCACCGGCTCGGGCAAGTCGACCACGCTGGCGGCCATGGTGGACTGGCGCAACATCCACAGCCAGGGCCACATCATCACCGTGGAAGACCCGGTGGAGTTCGTGCACCCGCACAAGAACTGCATCGTCACCCAGCGCGAGGTGGGCCTGGACACCGAGGACTGGTTCGCGGCGCTGAAGAACACCCTGCGCCAGGCGCCCGACGTGATTCTGATGGGCGAGATCCGCGACCGCGAGACCATGGAACACGCGGTGGCCTTCTCCGAGACCGGCCACCTGTGCCTGGCCACGCTGCACGCCAACTCGGCCAACCAGGCGCTGGACCGCATCATCAACTTCTTTCCCGAGGAGCGGCGCCAGCAGTTGCTGATGGACTTGTCGCTGAACCTGCGCGCCCTAGTCTCGCAGCGCCTGATCGCCAAGCAGGACGGCAAGGGCCGCACGGCGGTGTTCGAGATCATGCTGAACTCGCCGCTGATCTCCGACCTGATCTTCAAGGCCGAGGTGGGCGAGATCAAGGAAATCATGAAGAAAAGCCGCGAACTGGGCATGCAGACCTTCGACCAGGCCCTGTTCGACGCCTTCGAGGCCCACCTCATCACCTACGAGGACGCGCTGCGCAACGCCGATTCGGCGAACGATTTGCGCCTGCAGATCAAGCTCTCCAGCAAGCGCCTGCGCCAGACCGATCTGGCCGCCGGCACGGAGCATTTGCAGATTGTTTGACCCCCCTGAGCGCCTGACGGCGCTTCCCCCCAGGGGGACAACGCCAGGGGCCGGTGCAAGCCCGGCCACGGCGTTCGCTGGATTGGCCTGCTTCGCGGCCTTCTGGGCCTTTTGAGGGGAGACTGTTTCGACGCCCGAGGGACTGCTCAAGCCATTCGAAGACCAGGTGTCCCGACGCCTGCCGATCAAGGCGTGCCGGCCTAGAATCAGCCGCTTGGGCCCGCCGGGCGTGTGTCACGGTGGGAAGACCGCGCCCCAGGGCGCGCCGCAGCAAGGTCATTGTCATGAGCGCTCAGATCAACCCCCGCCCCTACGAACCCACCACGCCGCGCCATGTCGCCTTTCTGGGCCTCGGCGTCATGGGGTATTCCATGGCCGGACACCTGGCGATGGCCGGCCATGAGGTCACGGTCTACAACCGCAACAGCGCCAAGGCCGATGCGTTTGTCGAGCAGTTGGCCGGCCGCAAGGTGCGACGCGCGGCTACGCCGGCCACCGCCGCCACCGATGCCGACATGGTGTTTTGCTGCGTCGGCAACGACGACGACCTGCGTCAGGTGGTGCTGGGCGAGTCGGGCGCCTTTGCCGGCATGAAGTCCGGCGCGGCCTTCATCGACCACACCACGGCTTCGGCCACGGTGGCGCGCGAGCTGGACGCGGCGGCGCGCGCGCTGGGTTTGCACTTCATCGACGCACCGGTGTCGGGCGGTCAGGCCGGCGCCGAGAACGGCCAACTGACGGTGATGTGCGGCGGCGAGGCGGAGGTGTTCGAGCAGGTCAAGCCGGTGGCCATGGCGTTTTCGCGCGCCTTCACCCTGATGGGGCCCAGCGGCGCCGGCCAGCTGACCAAGATGGTCAACCAGATCTGCATCGCCGGGCTGGTGCAGGGCCTGGCCGAAGCCATCGCCTTTGGCCAGCGCGCCGGCCTGGACGTGAACCAGGTGCTGGAGGTGATTGGCAAGGGCGCGGCGCAAAGCTGGCAGCTGGACAACCGCGGCAAGACCATGGTCCAGGACAAATTCGACTTCGGCTTTGCCGTGGACTGGATGCGCAAGGACCTGGGCCTGGTGCTGGACGAAGCCAAGCGCAACGGCGCGCGTCTGCCCGTCACCGCCCTGGTCGATCAGTTCTACGCCGACGTGCAGCAAATGGGCGGCGCGCGCTGGGACACGTCCAGCCTGATCAAAAGGTTGAAGTGAGTTCTCCCTGAGTACCCAACCGTTCGCGCTGAGCCCTTCGACAAGCTTGAACGGTTCTTGTGAACGGAACGCCAATCGGTATCAGAAGGCCGCGAAGCCGGCCAAGCCAGCGGCAGCCGCGACCGGGGTCCCCCCGGTCACCGGCTGCGCCCCCGGACGGGGGGAGGCGCAACATCGCGCAGCGAGTGAAGCCTGGGGGCGAGCCTATTTCACCGGCGGCAGCGTCTGCACCTGAATCGGTGGCTGCTGCACCACGGTCGGCTGGGTGACGGGCGTGGCCACCACGCCTGGCGCGGTCGCGGCGGGGCTTGCCGGCGCCGTGCCAGTGCCCGACACCGGAGCCGGCGCGGCGTTGGTGCCATGGGGATCGTTGGGGTGCAGGGCGGCCTGCTCGCTGATGAAATCCACCACCCGCACCACGCGCAGCACGCCCGGCGTGGTGCGCGCGATCTCGGTGGCCAGATCGGTCTCGCGCCGGGTCAGGCGGCCCATCAGGTAGACCACCCCACGCTCGGTGACCACCTTGATGCTGTTGGCCGGCACGCCGTTGGCGTTCAGCATGGACGTCTTCACCTGGCCGGTGATCCAGGTGTCGTTGGAGCGCTGGCCCAGACTGGAATTGGGCATCACCCCCAGTTCGTTGACCACGCCCACCACCTCGGCGACCTGGGCCACGGCGGCTTGCACGCGCTCGCGGTCTTGCGCCGTGGGCACTTCGCCGGTCAGCAACACCTTGCGGTAGTAGCTGATGGCGTTGACGTGGGCCGTGTCCTTGAGCAGATCGGCCACCCGGCCGCCGGCACGCTGCTCGATGACCTCGTCGGCCAGCTGCGTCTGTGGGCTGCGCCGGTCGGTGGCGACCAGGCCACCGGCGGCGGCGGCGCCCCCCACCACGGCCACACCACAGGCGGTGAGGCCGGCGGCGGCCCCGGTCGCCAACAGCACCGCAAGGGCCAGGCGTTGAAATTTGAATGAAACAGTCATGCGGAGATCTCCTCGTCGCCCAGCAGTTGCAGATCGAGGCCGTCGCACAGGCAGTGCAGCACCAACTGGTGCGCCTCGTGGATACGTGACGTGCGCTCGTGCGGTACGCACACGTGCACATCGGTTTCGCGCAGCAAGCGCCCCAGGTCCCCGCCACCGGCCCCGGTCAGGGCAATGACGCTCATCTCGCGCTCGTGCGCGGCCTGCGCGGCGCGCACCAGATTCACCGCGTTGCCGTTCGAGGACAGGGCGAGCAAGGTGTCGCCCGGATTGCCCAGCGCCCGCACCTGCGCCGCGAACACGTCGGCGTAGTCGCCCCGGCGCGCAATGGCCGTCAGCGTGGCCACATCGGTGCCCAGGGCCAGCGCCGGCAGTTCCGGGCGCGGACGCTCCAGCCCGCCCACCAGCAGGGCCGTCATGTACTGCGCCAGCGCGCCCGAGGCACCATTGCCGCACAGCAGCACCTTGCCTCCGCCGGTGACGCAGGCCAGTAGCGTCTGCACGGCCTCGGCCACGGGACGGGCCATGCCCTGCGCCCATTGGTAGTGCAGGTCGGCGCCGTCGATGAATTGCTGTTGAATCCGTTGCTCAAGCATCGCTGGCGATGATAACCGGCCAGCGGCACTTCGGTGCAAATTTAGGAGCAATGTTTGCTTTTTGAATCAGGTTTTCAGGATGAAACGCTGATTCCGAGCGCCAGACCGCGCCGACCCACCTCACGGCCGCGCGGTCGACGGCAGCACGCCCTGGCGCAACTGCAGCAGCACGTTCCAGGGCTGCAGGCTCAGGTGCGTGTCGGGCAGCAGGGACTGTGCCGCGCCCTCGGGCGGCGGTACGGCCGCCAGCGCCGCCTGCCGCGCGTGCGCGGACGCCAGGTAGGCCGGCCACAGCCGGCCCGAGCCGTCGGCCTGCAGGCTGAGCCGGCGCAACACCACGGTTTGCACCACGTTGCCGCCCACCACCTCGATGCGCTGGCTGTCGCCCCGCACCACCAGCTCGCAATGCATGGCCGGGGCTCGCCAAAGCAGCAGCAGGGCCAGGCGCGCGAAAGTGTCCATGGCCTCGTCGGGAGCGCGCACGTGGCACAGCAGATCGCCCACTCGCGGCGCGGTGGTGAGCACGTCGCAGGCGCGGTAGGCGTAGGGCGTGGGCGTGTTCTGGGCCTCGGCGCTGTTGCTGGCCAAGGCCGCGCGCACATAGGACTGGTGGGTGGCGGCAAACGTGAACTGGGTGTCGTCCAGGCCGGCCTGCCGCATGAGGTGGCTGATGAAGGCCGCCGACCAGGGCGTGTCGACCAAGGCCATGCGCATGACGGCGGTGGGGCCATCCGGATCCACGGGCGTACCCAGGCCAGCCGACTCCCAATAGCCCCAGACGCGTTGCCAGGTGGGCATGGCGCTGTCCGGCAGGCGATCACGCTCGGCCTCGGCAAAGCCGGCCCGAACCAGGCCCCCGGTTTCGTCGATCAGCGCGCCGCCCATCTGCTCATGCTCGTGCAGCGCCATGGCCGCCAGGCGCTGCGCCAGGGCCGGGCTGGCCTGGGCCGCACCGCCTTGCTGGCAGGCGGGCACTTCCAGCGCCGCCGCGGGAAGCGCCAACCCCAGCCAGGTCGCACAGACTCCGCCGACCAGCACGCATCGGCGCAGTGTGGTGGAAACGGAAGAGATGACTCGGTACATCGCAAGAATCGGCCGCACAGCGGCGGCGCTGAGAGACACCATAGGGCGCGTGGGCCGGTCGCGTCAATCCCTCGACGGCCGTTCAGGCGGCGTCGAAAGCCGCCTTGAGCCAGTGGATGCGTTCGCCATCGATGGCCACCACGTCAAAGCGGCACGGCGGCGGACTGCGGTGGCGCATCAGGTAATGCCGGGCTGCCAGCACGATGCGACGCTGCTTCACCGCGCCCACGCTGGCCGCCGCACCACCACGCGAGCTGTCGGCCCGCGCGCGCACCTCGACAAACACCAGCGTGCCGCCGGGCTCGCGCAGGATCAGGTCGATCTCGCCGCCGCCACGGCCAGGCGTTCGATAATTGCGCTCGATCAGTTGCAGGCCCTGCGCCAGCAGGTGCGCCAGGGCCGCGTCCTCGGCCGCATTGCCACGCACACGCGTGGTGCCGCGCCCGGGCCACAGAAATTTCAGCACCGCCATGCGTGGCGGCGGCTCACGGAGGAAGGCTCGTTCATGTCGCTTGCTGTGCCCATCATCGGCAAACCCTCGTTCGATCTGGCGCTGCAGGCGGCACAACAGGCCGCCGGGCCACAGCATTATCCGGCCGGCGCGCTGTATGTGGTGGCCACGCCCATCGGCAATCTGGCCGACATCACGCTGCGCGCGCTGCATGTGCTGCAGCTGGCCGACGCCATCGCCTGCGAGGACACGCGCCACACCCAGCAGCTGCTGCGCGCCTACGGCATCGACGCGCGCCAGTTGATCGCCCTGCACGAGCACAACGAGGCCGAGGCCGCGCAAGGCGTCATCGAGCGCTTGAGCCAAGGCCAGCGCATCGCCTACGTCAGCGACGCCGGCACGCCCGCCATCAGCGACCCTGGCGCACGCCTGGCTGCTGCCTGCGCCGCCGCTGGCCTGCGCGTGCTGCCGCTGCCCGGCGCCAGCAGCGTGACCACGGCGCTCAGCGCAGCGGGGCTGGCGGGTGATGGGCAATTCGTCTTCCACGGCTTTCTGCCCGCCAAGAGCGGTGAGCGCCAGACCGCCGCCGCCGCGCTGGCCGGCGAGCCGCGCGCCGTGGTGCTGCTGGAGGCACCGCACCGCATCACAGCCCTGGCCGAGGCGCTGGCCACGTTGGGCAAGCGCCCCATCACCGTAGCCCGCGAGCTGACCAAGCAGTTCGAGCAGATCGCCACCCTGCCCTGCGCCGAGCTGCCCGCCTGGCT
>JAIUOM010000079.1 GCA_020161215.1 Pseudomonadota bacterium | reverse complement strand
CCTGATTTATTGATAGTTTTATCACCAATATTGGCGACAACGTGCTCGTTGCGCGATGCGTGCTGGCTCCCTAGACTGCGGCGCAAGCCCCACCCCAGGAACCCCCACATGGTCACCACAGCCCCTTCCGCTGAGCTCGTCAGCACCAACCCCGCCACGGGCGCCGAGATCGCGCGCGTGGCCATCACCAGCCCCGAGGCACTGAACGCCACCGTGGACCGCGCCAGGCACGCCTTCCACCATTCGGGCTGGAAATCGCTGCTGCCACACAAGCGCGCGCTGGTGTTGCACGCCATCGCCGATGGCCTGGCGGCCGAGAAGGAAGCGCTGGCGCGGCTGCAGATGCAGGACAACGGCAAGCCGCTGGGCGAATGCCGCGGCATGGTCGAGTCGGCCATCGGCACCTTCCGCTACTACGCCGGTGTCTGCGAAACGCTGGAGACCGACGTGACGCCGGCGCGCGGCGACTACGTGTCGTTCACCGTGCTCGAACCCTTTGGCGTGGTGGCGGCGATCACGCCCTGGAACTCGCCCCTCATGAACGACGCGACCAAGGTCGCGCCCGCACTGGCGGCCGGCAACGCGGTGATTCTGAAACCCTCCGAGGATTCGCCCCTGCTGGCCCCCGAGCTGGCGCGCATCGCGCGGGCCGCCGGCCTGCCGCAAGACCTGCTGCAAGTGGTGCAGGGGCGCGGCGCCGACGTCGGCGCGGCCCTGGTGGCGCACCCTGGCGTGCGCATGATCTCGTTCACCGGCGGCACCGTCTCGGGCCGCGCCATCGCCCGCGTGGCGGGCGACCGGCTGGTGCCCGCGGCGCTGGAGCTGGGCGGCAAGTCGCCCCATGTGGTGTTCGCCGACGCGGACCGCGTGCACGCCGTGGCCGCCGTGGTGGCCGGAATCTTCGGCTCGGCCGGCCAGTCCTGCGTGGCCGGCTCGCGTCTGTTCATCGAACAAAGCATCTACCACGAGGTGCTGACCCAGGTGGTCGAGCGCGCCATGCACCTGCGCGTGGCGCCGCCCGATGCCGAAGGCGTGGAGATGGGGCCGCTGGCTTCGTTCCACCACCGCGAGCGCGTGGCCCAGTTCGTGGACCGCGCGCGCGCCGAGGGCGGCCGCGTGCTGTGCGGCGGCGCCGTGCCCACCGGCCCGCAGTACGAGGGCGGCGCCTACTACCTGCCGACGGTGATCGACGGCCTGGGCCCCGACGCCGTGTCCTGCCAGGAAGAAGCCTTCGGCCCGGTGCTGGTGGCCCTGCCGTTCAAGGACGAGGCCGACCTGATCGCCCAGGCCAACGGCACGGCCTTCGGCCTGGCCTGCGGCATCTGGACCGAGAGCTTCAAGCGCGCCTGGCGCGTCGGCCGCGCGCTGGAAGCCGGCTCGGTCTGGATCAACACCTACAAGCAGTCCGTGACCAGCACCCCGTTCGGCGGTTTCAAGAACAGCGGCATCGGGCGCGAAAAAGGCATCGACGGCCTGAAGCTCTACGCCCAGGTCAAGAGCATGTACTTCGGCCTGCACGAGCAGCCCCTGGCCGTGGCCAAGTGATCCGTTTCCATTGCCCTTCTTTCCCACCATGACCCCCACCTCTTCCACCGTCGCCATCTACGGCCTGGGCAACATGGGCTACCCGCTCGCCGAGCGCGTCGCCCGCCAGTTCGCCACCCAGGTGTTCGACCTCGACCCGGCCCAGTTGCAGCGCGCCCATGGCACGTTCGGCGCCACCCCCATTACCGCCCCCACCGAGCTGGCCCACACCCGCACCGTGGTGCTGTGCCTGCCCAACCCGGCGGTGTCGCAGGCCGTGCTGCGGCAGATCGGACCGCACCTGCCGCGTGGCGCGGTGGTGCTGGAAACCAGCACCGTCAACCCGGAGCACATCCACGCCGCGCAACAACTGCTCGCGCCGCACGGCGTGGACGTGGTGGACGCGTCCATCATGGCCGGCGTCGGCCAGATGGTGACTGGCACTGCCGCGCTGGCGCTGGGCGGTGACCCGGCGGCCATCGCCCGCGCCCAGCCGGTGCTGGACGCCATCGCCAGCAAGCAAACCTATTTCGGCGCCCTCGGCGCGGGCGCGGCGGCCAAGGTGATCAACAACGCCGTGGCCCACGCCGTGATGGTCGTGGTGGCCGAGGCCGGCGCCATGGCCACCGCCGCCGGCGTCAGCTGCGACAAGCTGATCGCCCTGTTGTCCGATGCGCAAATGGGCTTGCACCGGCCCCTGACCTACCGCTACGCCGAGCGCATCGTGCAGGGCGATTACGCCGGTGGCATGCCGTTGGACGCGGCGCGCAAGGACTCGGTGCTGGCCCTGCAACTGGCCCAGACGCTGGGCGTGCCGCTGTTCGCCATCCAGGGCTCGCACAGCGTCTACGACATGGCCGCCGCCGCCGGCCACGGCCGCGACGACTACGCCGCCGTGGCCAAGCTCTGGGCCGACTGGGGCTGCCCCACGGTGCCGCCTCGGGCCGACTGATTCTTCATTTTTCACCCGATTCACCCAAGGAGACCTATGACTTCCCCCGCTTTTCCCCTGTTCACGCGCGCACGCCGCCGCACCGCCCTGGTCCTGGGCGCGCTGGCGCTCGCCGCCGCCCCGGCCTGGGCCGCCTGGCCCGAGCGGCCCATCGAGCTGGTGGTCGGCTTCTCGGCCGGCGGCGGCACCGACAACACCGCGCGCACCCTGGCCGTGCACCTGGCCAAGCACCTGGGCACTTCGGTGGTGGTGAGCAACAAGGCCGGCGCCTCGGGCGAGCTGGGCCTGGCCTACGTGGCCAAGGCCGCGCCCGACGGCTACGTGCTGGGCATGACCAACATGCCGGGCCTGGTGACCCTGCCGATCGAGCGCAAGACCCAGTTCAAGGGCAGCGACTTCACCTACATCGCCAACCTGGTGCGCGACCCGAGCGCGTTCAGCGTGCTCACCCACAGCAAGTACAAGAACCTGGCCGACCTGATCGCCGACGCCAAGGCGCATCCGGGCGAGATCAGCTACGGCTCCACCGGCGTGGGCACCGACGACCACCTGGCCATGGTGCTGTTCGAGCGCCTGACCGGCGCGCGACTGAACCACGTGCCCTACAACGGCGCCGGCCCGCTGCGCACCGCCGTGCTGGGCGGCCACGTCACGGTGGGCGGCATGAACCTGGGCGAGGTGATGCCGTTCCGCGACAAGGTGCGCATGCTGGCCCAGGCCAGCCCGGCGCGCTCGCGCCTGGCGCCGGACGTGCCAAGCTTCACCGAGCAGGGCGTGAAGCTGGTGTTCAACTCCGAACGCGGCGTGGTGGCGCCGGCCGGCATCCCGGCCGAGGTGCAGCAGCGCCTGACCGAGGCCCTGCGGACCATCGCGGCCGACCCGGAGTTTCAAAAGCAGATGCAGACCCAGTTCACCGAGATGGACTACCTGGAGGGCGCGGCCTGGAAGGCCCGCCTGGACAAGGCGACGGCCGAGTTCAACGTGCTGTGGAAAGCCGCCCCGTGGTCGGACAACAAGTAAGCGCCTGATCGACCCCCAAGAAAAAACCGCCGGCCCTGTGCCGGCGGTTTTTCTTTTGGGGCGCCAAGAACAGCACGGCCCGGGCGCACCCACCCCTGGTCCGAAAAATCCCCAATTTGGTGCACACCTCGACCTGTGCGCCCCGCGCCGCGTGCATGCACCGCTGGAGTGCACCGAGCCTGCGCACGAGCCGGCTGTCACGGGGTGAGATGGCCCCCCAAAGAGGCTGGGCGGGGCTGGCACGCTCCCTGCTTGAAGGGAGTCGGTCACCCATTGCACTACGAGAGGAAGTCATGAAAAAAACCCCGCTGCCCCACATCTCCCTGGTCTTGGCGCTTGGCGCGCTGACCGCCACCGGCGGCGCCCTGGCGCAAAGCGCCGCGCCCGAAGCCGCCCCCACGCCCGAGCACAGCGTCAGCTTCAACGTCGGCGCCACCAGCGACTACCGCTACCGCGGCATCTCGCAAAGCCGCCGCAAACCGGCCGTGAGCGCCGGTGTCGACTACAGCCACGCCAGCGGCCTGTACGTGGGCACCTGGCTCAGCTCGATCAAGTGGATCAAGGACGCCGGCGGCGACAGTTCGCTCGAATGGGACGTCTACGGCGGCTACAAGGGCACGGCCGGCCCGCTGGGCTACGACGTGGGCGTGCTGCGCTACCAGTACCCCAACAACTCGCTGGCCGTCAGCGCCAACACCACCGAGCTCTACGGCGCCCTGAGCTACAGCGTGTTCACCGCCAAGTACTCGCATTCGGTCACCAACCTGTTCGGCTTCGACGACAGCAAGCACAGCGGCTACCTGGATTTGAGCGCCAACCTCGACCTGGGCAACGGCTGGTCGGTGGTGCCGCATGTCGGGCGTCAGTGGGTGCGCCACAACAGCGACTTCTCGTACACCGACTACGCCATCACGGTGAACAAGGATTTCGGCAACGGCCTGGTGGCCAGTGCCGGCCTGATCGGCACCGACGCCGAGAAGGCGCTGTACGTCACGCCCAGCGGCAAGTTCACCGGCAAGCACGCCGTGGTGCTCGGCCTGAAGTACTCGTTTTGATCAAAAACCGCCGTATGCCGGCGTGAAATAAGCCTGAGCAGCTATAAAAAGGAAAGCATCGTGAAACTGGTCACCGCCATCATCAAACCCTTCAAGCTCGACGACGTGCGCGAGGCGCTGTCGGCGCTGGGCGTGCAGGGCATCACCGTCACCGAAGTCAAGGGCTTCGGCCGCCAGAAGGGCCACACCGAGCTGTACCGCGGCGCCGAGTACGTGGTCGACTTCCTGCCCAAGGTCAAGATTGAGGCGGCCGTGAACGAGAACCTGGTCGAGCAGGTCATCGAAGCCATCGAGCAAAGCGCACGCACCGGCAAGATCGGCGACGGCAAGATTTTCGTCGCCGACCTCGAACAGGTGATCCGCATCCGCACCGGCGAAACCGGCGCCGACGCGATCTGAGCGCCCTTTCTTTCAGGATCAAGAGGTACCGAACCATGAAATCCACACTTGCTTCATTCGTGCTGGGCCTGGGCCTGCTGCTGGGCGGCGCGGCGGCCCTGGCGCAGGCCGCGGCGCCCGAAGCGGCCGCCTCCGCCGCCACCGTGGCCGCACCGGCGGCGGCGGCAGCGGCTGCCGCACCCGCGCCCAAGATCGATTCGGGCGACACCGCCTGGATGCTGACCTCCACCTTGCTGGTGATTTTGATGATCATCCCCGGCCTGGCGCTGTTCTACGGCGGCCTGGCGCGCAGCAAGAACATGCTGAGCGTGCTGATGCAGGTGTTCTGTATCTTCTCGCTGGTCAGCCTGCTGTGGGCCATCTACGGCTACAGCCTGGCCTTCAGCGGCGACGGCAATTTCTTCGGCGGCTTCGACAAGCTGTTCCTGAAGGGCGTGACGCAGGAGACCTTTGGCGCGCTGGCCACCATCCCCGAGTACGCCTTCATCGCCTTCCAGGGCACCTTTGCCGCCATCACCGTGGCGCTGATCGTGGGGGCGTTTGCCGAGCGCATCAAGTTCTCGGCCGTGATGCTGTTCGCCGCGCTGTGGTTCACCTTCAGCTACCTGCCCATGGCGCACATCGTGTGGGGCGGCGGCCTGCTGGCCAAGGACGGCGCGCTGGACTTTGCCGGCGGCACCGTGGTGCACATCAACGCCGGCGTCGCCGCCCTGGTCGGCGCCTACATGGTGGGCAAGCGCGTCGGCTTCGGCCGTGAAGCCTTCACGCCGCACAGCTTGACCCTGACCATGGTCGGCGCCTCGCTGCTGTGGGTGGGCTGGTTCGGCTTCAACGCCGGCTCGGCCGGTGCCGCCAACGCCAACGCCGCGCTGGCCTTCGTCAACACCGTGCTGGCCACCGCCGCGGCGACCCTGGCCTGGGGCCTGGGCGAGGCCGTGCACAAGGGCAAGGCCTCGATGCTGGGCGCGGCCTCGGGCGCGGTGGCGGGCCTGGTGGCGGTGACGCCGGCGGCCGGCTTCGTCGGCCCGATGGGCTCCATCGTCATCGGCGCCATCGCCGGCTTCGTCTGCCTGTGGGGCGTGGGCGGCTTGAAGCGCATGCTGAAGGCCGACGATGCCTTCGACGTGTTCGGCGTGCACGGCCTGGGCGGCATCGTCGGCGCGGTGCTGACCGGGGTGTTCGCCGCGCAAAGCCTGGGCGGCACCGGCGGCCTGACGCCGGACACCTTCGCCATGGGCGCGCAGGTGTGGATCCAGGTCAAGAGCGTGCTCTTCACCTTCGTCTGGTCTGGCGTCGTGTCCTTCGTCTGCTTCAAGGTGGTCGACCTGATCGTCGGCCTGCGGGTCACCGAGGAGCAGGAGCGCGAGGGCCTGGACATCTCCAGCCACGGCGAAACCGCCTACAACCGCTGAACCCGGTGCGGCCTGCCCGGGCCGCACAACCCCAAACCTGAAAGCCCGCCCCTGCGGGCTTTCTCCTTTTGGAAGGCCTTTCAGCGCGCCTCGTTCAAGGCCTGACGCGTGGCCAGCGCCGCCGTGCGGGCGGCTTGGGCGAAGTCGGCGCCGCCGCCCGCGTACAGAATGGCGCGCGAGCTGTTGACGATGATCGGGCCGGTGGTGGCGCCGTCGCCCCCCGCGCGCCAGCCGGCCTGCACCGTGGCCGCCGCGTCACCGCCCTGGGCCCCGACGCCGGGAATCAGCAGCGGCAAGGTCGGCGCCAGCTCGCGCACGCGGGCGATCTCGCGCGGGTAGGTGGCGCCCACCACCAGGCCGAGCTGGCCGCCGACGTTCCACGGCCCCTGGGCCAAGCCCGCGATGTGCTCGTACAGCAGCGGCTGGCCCGCCACGCTGGCCAGGCGCTGGTTCTGGAAATCGTCGCCGCCGGGGTTGGAGGTGCGGCACAGCAAAAAAGCGCCCTTGCCCTCGTGCTTCAAGTACGGCAGCACCGAGTCAAAGCCCATGAAGGGCGAGAGCGTGACCGCGTCCGCGCCGTAGCGCTCGAAAGCCTCGACGGCGTACTGCTCGGCGGTCGAGCCGATGTCGCCGCGCTTGGCGTCCAGGATGATGGGCACCCGCGGGGCCACGGCCTTCATGTGGGCCATGAGCTTTTCCAGCTGCGGCTCGGCGCGGTGCGCGGCAAAGTAGGCGATCTGCGGCTTGAAGGCGATCACCAGATCGGCCGTGGCCTCGACGATGGCGGCGCAAAAGCGGTAAATGCCCTCGGCGTCGCGCGCCAGGCCGGCCGGGAAGCGCGAAGGCTCCGGATCCAGCCCCACGCACAGCATCGACTGGTTTTCGGTTTCGGCGCGGCGCAACTGGTCCAGGAAGTTCATGGCGGCCGATTTTAGGGCGTGGCCTCCACACCCCTGGGCCAGGCTCGGGTAAACCCAGGCCTAGAATGGCTGCGAGCCCTTTTCACCCCCTTTCACATCATGAACAAACCCACCACCCGCCCCGCCAGCCCCAATTTCTCCTCGGGCCCCTGCGCCAAGCGCCCCGGTTACGACGTGGCCCAGCTTGAGCTGTCCTCGCTGGGCCGCTCGCACCGCTCGGCCCTGGGCAAGAAGGTCCTGGGCGCCTGCTGCACCGAGACGGCGCGCATCCTGGGCCTGCCCGAGGGCTACCGCGTGGCCATCGTCCCCGCCTCCGACACCGGCGCGGTGGAGATGGTGATGTGGTCGATGCTGGGCGCGCGCGGCGTCGACATGCTGGCCTGGGAGTCATTCGGCTCCGGCTGGGTGACCGACGTGGTCAAGCAGCTCAAGCTGAAAGACGTGACCCGCCACGAGGCCGGCTACGGCGAATTGCCCGACCTGGCCAAGGTCAACTTCGACAACGACGTGGTCTTCACCTGGAACGGCACCACCAGCGGCGTGCGTGTGCCGAACGGCGACTGGATCCCCGACAACCGCCAGGGCCTGACGATCTGCGACGCCACCAGCGCCGTGTTTGCCATGGACCTGCCGTGGGACAAGCTCGACGTCATCACCTACTCGTGGCAGAAGGTGCTGGGCGGCGAAGGCGCGCACGGCATGCTGATCCTGGGCCCGCGCGCGGTCGAGCGCCTGGAGAGCTACAGCCCGCCCTGGCCGCTGCCCAAGATCTTCCGCATGACCTCGGGCGGCAAGCTGAGCGAAAGCCTGTTCAAGGGCGACACCATCAACACCCCCAGCATGCTGTGCGCGGCCGACTACCTGGACGCCCTCAAGTGGTGCGAGGGCGTGGGTGGCGTCCAAGGCACCATGGCGCGCAGCCAGGCCAACCTGAAGGTGATCGAGGACTTCGTGGCCGCCAACGCCTGGATCGACTTCCTGGCCAAGTCGGCCGAGACGCGCTCCAACACCAGCGTGTGCCTGACGCTGGACCTGCCCGAAGACAAGGTCAAGGCCCTGGTCAAGCTGCTGGAAGCCGAAGGCGTGGCCTACGACATCGGTTCGTACAAGGACGCGCCTCCCGGCATCCGTATCTGGTGCGGCGCCACGGTGGAACAAAGCGATCTGCAGGCCCTGATGCCCTGGCTGGCCTGGGCTTACGCCCAGGTGAAATAGACCACCCCCAGGCTCCACGCGCTGCGCGCTGTTCTGCCACCCCCCTCAAGGGGGCGCAGCCTGTGACCGGGGGAACCCCGGCCACGGCTGCTGCTGGGGTGGCCTGCTCCGCGGCCCTTCGAGAATTTTGACCCATAAAAATAGCCATATGTCGGCGTCAACAAACGAGATGTTGCTACAAAATCAGGAGATAACGCAGATGTTCAAGATCAAGACCTACAACGCCATTTCGGTCAAAGGCCTGGAGCGCTTCGCGCGCGAGCGCTACGAGGTCGGCAGCGACATCGGCCATCCCGACGCCTACATCCTGCGCAGCCACAAGCTGCAGGGCGAAGCCGTGCCGACCAGCCTGTTGGCCGTGGCCCGCGCCGGCGCCGGGGTCAACAACATCCCGGTGCCCGAGTACGGGCAGCGCGGCATCGTGGTCTTCAACACGCCCGGCGCCAACGCCAACGCCGTGAAAGAGCTGGTGCTGGCCGGCATGCTGCTGTCGGCGCGCGGCATCCTGCCCGGCATCGCCTACGCCCAGTCGCTGGCCAGCATGAGCGATGCGGCGGCCATGCACGCCCTGTTGGAAAAGGAAAAAGCCCGTTTTGCCGGCGGCGAACTGAAGGGCAAGACCCTCGGCATCGTCGGCCTGGGCGCCATCGGCTCGATGGTGGCCGACATGGCGCTGGCGCTGGGCATGAAGGTGCTGGGCTACGACCCGGCCCTGTCGATCGACGCCGCCTGGCGCCTGTCCAACGCCGTGCAGCGCATGGAAAACCTACCGACCTTGCTGGCGCGCTCCGACTACGTCAGCCTGCACGTGCCGGCGCTGGAGGCCACGCGCCACCTGATCAACGCCGACGCGCTGACGCACGCCCGGCCCGGCGCGGTGCTGCTGAACTTCGCGCGCGAGAGCATCGTCGATCCGGCCGCCGTGCTGGCGGCGCTGCAGGCGGGCAAGCTGGGGCGCTACGTGTGCGACTTTCCCGAGCCCGGCTTTGCCGCCGAACCGAAGATCATCGCCCTGCCCCACATCGGCGCCAGCACCGAGGAATCGGAAGAAAACTGCGCCGTGATGGCCGCCGACCAGCTCATCGACTACCTGGAAAACGGCCACATCCTGAACAGCGTCAACTACCCCGCGCTGCGCATGGACCGCACCCCGGGCGCCACGCGCATCACCTTCGCCAACGACAACGTGGCGGGTGTGCTGGGCCATGTGCTGTCGGTGCTGGCCGAGGCCAAGCTCAAT
The DNA here is from genome assembly GCA_020161215.1 of Pseudomonadota bacterium. Classification (GTDB taxonomy): domain Bacteria; phylum Pseudomonadota; class Gammaproteobacteria; order Burkholderiales; family Burkholderiaceae_C; genus Ottowia. The sequence continues at coordinate 9,680 of JAIUOM010000079.1, read as the reverse complement.
GTGATCGACATGAGCAACCGCAGCCGCGACGCGCTGGCCTACAACATCCTGGACGTGGCCACCCGCCCGGACGACGCGGCCATCGAGGCCATCCGCGGGGTCGAACACGTGATCCGGGTGCGGGTCCTCTGAGCCTGAGGAGCCTGCCCCGCGTCGGTCGCCGCCCGGCTCAGCCCAGCAGCCGTTCCAGCGCCTCGCGGTATTTGGCCGCCGTGCCCGCGATCACCTCGGCGGGCAGGGTCGGCGCTGGCGGGGTCTTGGGCCAGGGCTCGCCGTCCACCTGGGCCTGCTCCAGCCAGTCGCGCAGGTACTGTTTGTCGAAACTGGGCGGGTTGCGCCCTTCGCGCCAGGCGTCGGCGGGCCAGTAGCGCGAAGAGTCAGGCGTTAGCACCTCGTCCATCAGCACCAGGGTGCCGGCGGCGTCCAGGCCGAACTCGAACTTGGTGTCGGCGATGATGATGCCCTTCTCGCGCGCGATGGCGGCGGCGCGGGTGTAGAGCTGAAGGCTCACGTCCCGGATGCGGGCCGCCAGCTCCGGGCCAATCATCTCCACGGTGCGCTCGAAAGTGATGTTCTCGTCGTGCTCGCCCATGGCCGCCTTGGCCGCGGGCGTGTAAATGGGCGCGGGCAGCTGGCTGGCGTTGTGCAACCCGGCGGGCAGGGGCACGCCGCAGACCGACTGGCTGTCCTGGTACTCCTTCCAGCCGCTGCCGGCCAGGTAGCCACGCACCACGGCTTCGACCGGAATCGGCTTCAGGCGCTTGACCAACATGCTGCGCCCGACCACCTGGGCCGCCTCGGCGGGCGCCACCACGCTTTCGGGCGAATCGCCGGTCAGGTGGTTGGGCACGATGTCGCCCAGCCGCTCGAACCACCACAGCGCCATGCGGGTCAGCAACTCACCCTTGCCAGGGATGGGCTCGCCCATGATCACGTCGAAGGCGCTGATGCGGTCGCTGGCGACCATCAGGATGCGGTCCTGGCCGACGGCGTAGTTGTCGCGCACCTTGCCGCGCGCCAGCAGCGGCAGGGAACTCAGGGTGGAAGTGTGCAGGGCGTTGGCAGGGCTCATGGGGCAAGCGTCGTGAAAACCGGCGCCGGATGCGCCAGGGCCGTATTGTCGGTCAGCGCGCCGGCCGCTCAGCCAAACAAGCGTTGGTGCTCGGTGCGCACGGCGTCGACCTCCGCCGGCACGGGCAAGGCCCGCTCGGCTCGGGTCCAGGCTCGGGCCGCCATCTCGCGCGCGGCGGCGGCCACGCGGCCGGAACGGCTGCCGCCGGCGACCATGGCCAGCAGGCGTTGCATGCGCAGGGCGATCTCCAGCGTGCCGGCGCCGTCGCGGGCAATGGGATCGAAACCGTCGAACACCAGGGCGGCCTCGTCCAGCGGCACCAGGGTCACGCGTGCGTGCCGCGGCGCCTCGGCGTCGGGCTCGGGCCGCGCGCCGGCCACCTGCTGGGTCTCGATCAGCGCGCGGGTCAGACGGTTCATCACGTCGATGGCGGTGCCCGGGTCGTTGACTGCGGGCGAGAGCGCGCGCTGGGCGCTTTCGCTCAGCACGATCAATCCGAAGCGCGGGTCCTGCTCGAAGTTGCGCGCGGCACCGGTGTAAAACGCGTCGCGCACGCGCCGGTCGAGTTCCTCGTGCGTTGCGCCAGCGTCCTCGGCGTCTTCCGACACCAGCCGGGCCAGTTCGGTGCCGGGGCCGATCAGCACGCCGGGGCGCACGCGCACGTGCACGATGAGGCGCTGGTCCTCGGCCAGCGCCTGCAGCGCGGCCACGCCCAGGTGCCGCACGTAGGCCACGTGGTCGGCGTACACCGGTCGGCCGGGCGGCGTTCCGGGTGGGGCCGGCTGGGCGCCCATCAGCGCGCCGCGCCAATGGTGGCGCAGCGCGCCCGAGGCCGCGTTCTCGATCTTGTCCAGCGTGTTCGACAGCCGCCCGAGCGAGGCCAGCGTACGCACCCACTCGATCAAGGTCAGCAGCAGCAACACCAGCACGGTCACGGTGCCCAGGAACAGCACGAAACGGCCGGTGCTGTCGTAGATGCGCATGCCCAACGCCACCAGGGCCACCACCGCGTAGATGAAAGCCGACAGAAACATGGCGATGGCCGAGCGCGTGCCCTCGTCGTCCATCACCAGTTCGGTGGCACGCGGGGTCACGCTGCTGCTGGCCGAGGCGAAGGCCGACACCATGATGGACAGCGAGAAGGTGGTCACCGCCAGCATGCTGGAAGCCACCACGGTGAGCAGGCCGTCGAGCGTGTCGCGCTCGATGTCGGGCACGCTGCCGGCCGCGATCCAGCGTGGCGCCACGGCCGCCGCCAGCGCCAGCAGCACGGCGCCGATGCTGGCCACGGCGGGCCGCACCCACAGCCGGTTGCGCGGTTCGCGCAGCCTGAACCAGAAGCGCCTAAGCCACGGCATGCCGTTGTCGGGGCCTTAAAAAACTACCGTTTCAATCGCGCCCGTGGCTTATTTAGACGGCTTTACTGCACCACCTGCGCCAAATCTCCCTTGGCGTACAGGCTGGCCATCGAAGTCAGCGGCACGCCCTTGATCTTGGCGCCCTGGCCTTCGCAGCCGAATTCCAGGTAGCGCTGCTTGCAAATCGCCTTGGCGGCCTCGCGCGCGGGTTTCATCCACTCGCGCATGTCGAATTTGTCGGGGTGCTCGGCCTGAAATTTACGTACCGCGCCGGTCATGGCCAGGCGGATGTCGGTGTCGATGTTGATCTTGCGCACGCCGTACTTGATGGCTTCCTGGATTTCCTCGATGGGCACGCCGTAGGTTTCCTTCATCTTGCCGCCGTACTGGTTGATGATGGCGAGCAGGTCTTGCGGCACGCTGGAGCTGCCGTGCATCACCAGGTGCGTGTTGGGGATGCGGGCGTTGATTTCCTTGACCCGGCTGATGGCCAGGATGTCGCCGGTGGGCTTGCGCGTGAACTTGTAGGCGCCGTGGCTGGTGCCGATGGCAATCGCCAGCGCGTCCAGCTGGGTGGCCTTGACGAACTGGGCGGCTTCCTCGGGGTCGGTCAGCAGCGCGCTGTGGTCCAGCTTGCCGACCGCGCCGACGCCGTCTTCCTCGCCGGCCTCACCGGTTTCCAGGCTGCCCAGGCAGCCCAGCTCGCCTTCGACGGTGGCGCCGATGGTGTGCGCCATGCCCACCACCTTGCGCGTGACCTCGACGTTGTAGTCGAAGTCGGACGGCGTCTTGCCGTCCTCGCGCAGCGAACCGTCCATCATGACCGAGCCAAAGCCCAGCTGCAGCGCGCCCTCGCAGATGGCCGGGCTGGTGCCGTGGTCCTGGTGCATGACCAGCGGAATGTGCGGGTAGGCCTCGGCGGCGGCGGCGATCAGGTGCTTGATGAAGCTCTCGCCCGCGTACTTGCGCGCGCCGGCGCTGGCCTGCAGGATGACCGGCGCGCCCACCTCGTCGGCGGCGGCCATCACGGCCTGCACCTGCTCCAGGTTGTTGACGTTGAAGGCCGGAATGCCGTAGCCGTTGACGGCGGCATGGTCCAGCAGTTCGCGCATGGAAACGAGTGGCATGATCGAAGTCCTCGAAGAGTCAATGAAAGCGCGCGGAGCAAGGCCTGCTCCCATGGGGCCAAGTTTACCGGACCGGTCCCTGCCGCGCGCGAGTTAAGCCGCCCCTCATACCCCGTCGCTATGCTCCGCTCGCCCATGAACCCCATCGCCGAGCCTCTCACGCTCGCCCACTTTCTGCTGGTCTCGCTTGGCGTGTTTGCGCTGGCCGTGGCCTGGGACGCCAGCGGCCTGGATCTGGCGCTGGCGCGCTGGTTCGGCGATTCGCAAGGCTTCGCCCTGACCTCGAACTGGTGGCTGCGCAAGCTGCTGCACAACGACGCGCGCCGGCTCAGCTGGGTGCTGCTGTTCGGCATGATGCTGATGATCTGGTGGCCCCTCGGGCCCTGGCGCGCCCTGCCGCGCGCGGACCGGTTGTGGCTGGTGGTCGGCGCCCTGCTGGCGGCCCTGGCGGTGCAATTGGCCAAGCGCGCGAGCCAGACCAGTTGCCCCTGGAGCCTGACCGAGTTCGGCGGCACGGCGGCCTACGTCTCGCACTGGCGCTGGGGCGTGCGCGACGGCGGCGGCGGGCACTGCTTTCCGGCCGGGCACGCGTCCACGGCCTTCGCCTACCTGGGCGGCTATTTCTGGCTGCGGCCCTGGGCACCCCGCGCGGCGCGCATCTGGCTCTGGGTGACGGTTCTGGCCGGCCTGGGCTTTGGCCTGGTGCAGATGGTGCGTGGCGCCCATTATTTCAGCCACGTGTTGTGGGCCGGCTGGGTGTGCTGGGTCGCGGGCGGGCTGTTCTGGCTGGCCATGCAGGCGCTGCGGCGGCGGCGCGCACGTGGGTAGGCACCTCACTCCGCCGGGGTTTTCGGGTTACCGATGAACGAACTCGACCAAACGCTGTTTCTGTGGCTGAACCTGAGCCCCCTGGCGCCGGCCTGGGTGTTCCAGCTGGCGCGCGCCAGCAGCCAGTACCTGCCGCACTGGTTGCTGGCGGCCACGCTGGCGGTGGCGCTGACCGGCCGGCCGTTGTGGCGCGGCCAGGCCTGGCGCGTGCTGGCCAGCGTGGCCTTGGCCAGCGTGGCGGCCTACCTGCTGAAACGGGGTTTCGATCACCCCCGCCCCTTCGCGCTGGGGCTGGGCACCCAGTGGCTGCCGCACGGCGCCTCCGAGGGCTTTCCCAGCTCGCACGCCAGCACGGCCATGGCCTTCGCCGTGTCGGCCTGTCTGGCGCCGGTGCGCTGGCCGGCGCGGCTGCTGGTGCTGGGCGCGGCGTTGGCGGTCAGTTGGAGCCGCGTGGCCCTGGGCCTGCACTTTCCGTCCGACGTGCTGATGGCCTGGGTCGTGGGCACGCTGTGTGCGCTGGGGGTGCAATGGCTCGGCGCCCGACCCGCGCGCCGCTGGCCCTGCCTGCGGGTCAGCCTACCCGACTGATCTTGAGCATGTTGGTGCCGCCCGGCGCGCCCATGGGCTCACCGGCGGTGATGGCGTACACGTCGCCGGTGGCCACCACGCCCTGGTCCTTGAGGTAGCTTTCGGCCTGGGCCAGCGCCGCGTCGCGTTCGGTGGCGGTGTCCATCAGCATTGGACGCACGTTGCGGTACAGCGCCATCTTGCGCTGGGTGCCGACCTTCGGCGTCAGCGCGTAAATCGGCACGCGCACCCGGTGGCGGCTCATCCACAGCGCGGTGGAACCGCTGTCGGTCAGCGCCACGATGGCCTTGGCGCCCAGGTGGAAGGCGGTGAACAAGGCCCCCATGGCGATGGACTGGTCGATGCGGTGGAAGGTCTTGCCGCTGAAATCGGCGTCCAGTTCGACCGGATCGTGCCCCTCGGCGGCCTCGCAGATGGCGGCCATCTCGCGCACCGTCTCCAGCGGGTACTTGCCGGCGGCGGTCTCGGCGCTCAGCATCACGGCGTCGGTGCCGTCCAGCACGGCGTTGGCCACGTCGCTGACCTCGGCGCGGGTGGGCACCGGGTTGGTGATCATGCTTTCCATCATCTGCGTGGCGGTGATGACCACCTTGTCGTGCTCGCGCGCCAGCCGGATCATGCGCTTTTGCAGCGCCGGCACGGCGGCGTTGCCGACTTCCACCGCCAGGTCGCCGCGCGCCACCATGATGCCGTCGCTGGCGGCCAGGATTTCCTCCAGCCGCGGCACGGCCTCGGCGCGCTCGATCTTGGCGATCAAGCCGGGCCGGTGCTGCCAGTCGGCCCCCGCCACGGCGCACAGCTGGCGCGCCATTTCCATGTCGGTGGCGTTCTTCGGGAAGCTCACCGCCACGTAGTCGGCCTGCAGGCGCATGGCGGTCTTGATGTCCTCCATGTCCTTGGCGGTGAGCGCCGGCGCCGTCAGGCCGCCGCCCTGCTTGTTGATGCCCTTGTTGTTGGACAGCTCGCCGCCCAGCTTGACGGTGGTGTGCACGGCCTCGCCCCGGACGGAATCGACCGTGAGCACGATCAGCCCGTCGTTGAGCAGCAAGGTGTCGCCCGGCTTGACGTCGCGCGGCAGCGCCTTGTAGTCCAGCCCCACGCCGTGCACGTCGCCCGGCTCGGTGCGGGCGGCGTCCAGCACGAAGCGCGCGCCCGGCTCCAGCATGACCTTGCCGCCCTCGAACTTGCCGACGCGGATCTTCGGGCCCTGCAGGTCGGCCATGATGGCCACCTCGCGCCCGGTGCGCGCCGAGACCTCGCGCACCAGGCGCGCCCGCTCGATGTGGTCCTCGGCCTTGCCGTGACTGAAGTTCAGACGCACCACGTTGACGCCGGCGCGGATCATCTCCTCCAGCAACGCCGGGTCGCTGGAAGCGGGGCCGAGGGTGGCGACGATCTTGGTGGCGCGGTGGGTCATGGGGGCTGCCTTCCGGCGGAGGGGGAAACGATCATTCTGCCATCGCCCCGTGTCGGACCGATGACACGGGCCCCCCGGCGCTCACAGCTGCGACTCGATCGGCAGCCAGCCCAGCAGCCAGGTCAGCGCGCGCAGGCCCCAGCTGGTGCCGGGCTCCTGGTTTTGTGCACCGGCCGCGTCCTGCCAGGCCAGGGTGCCGTCGTCCCGCAGCCGCACCGCCCAGGCCGAAGCCGGCGCGGCGGCCTTGGTGAACAGCGCCTGCACTTCCCGCGCCAAGGCCGGATCGTCGAACACCACCCCCATCTCGGTATTGAGCTGGACCGAGCGCGGATCGAAGTTGAACGAGCCGACGAAGCCGCGCCTGCCGTCGATCACCACCGCCTTGGTGTGCAGGCTGGCGCCGCTGCTGCCCAGCAGCTCCTTGGCGTCGGCGTGCGTGCCGGGCTTGAGCTCGAACAGCCGCACCCCGCCGGCCAGCAGCGGCAGGCGGTAGCGCTGGTAGCCAGCGTGCACCACGGGCACGTCGTTGGCGGCCAGGGAATTGGTCAGCACGCGCACGTCCATGCCGCGCGCGGCCTGGGCCAGCAGGGCGCGCGAGCCACCGTCGCCCGGCACGAAATAAGGAGAAATCAACCAGCTTTGCCGCTCGGCCGAATACAGCAGGGCCAGCAGGTCGTACAGCAGCCAGTCGGCGGCCGCGCGGCGACTGGCCACGGGCGCGGCCTTTTCCGGCGGGTCGGACAGCACGCGCAAGCCGGCCGACCAGTGTGGGCGCAACTCGGCGTCGAGGCGCACGGCCAGCGTGCGCCGATCGCCCAGCGCGCGGACCCAGGGCGAGGCGGCCGCAGCGTCGCGCAGTCCGGCGCGCCAGCGCGCCACCAGCTCGGCATCGGGCGCCTGGGACTTGAGCGCAGCCAGGGGCAGCACCTCGGCGCTGTTCCAGAAACGGTCGAAGATGGCGCCGGTCTGGGCCACGGCGGGGCCCAGCAACAGCAGGTCGGCGTCGTGGAAGTTGGTGTCGTGCGCGGCGTCGAAGTACTCGTCGCCGATGTTGCGGCCGCCCACCACGGCCACCCGGCCGTCGGCGATCCAGGCCTTGTTGTGCATGCGGCGGTTGAAGCCGACGAAGCGCAGGCCCATCTCCAGCACGCGGCGCCAGGCCGTGTCGCGGTTGCGCGCCGGGTTGAACAGGCGCACCTCCAGGTTCGGATGCGCGTCCATGGCCAGCAGCACCTCATCGCGCGTCGGCTGGTTCATGTCGTCGACCAGCAGCCGCACGCGCACGCCGCGCTCGGCGGCGGCCAGCAGCTCGTGCTTGAGCAGGTTGCCCGTGAGGTCGCCACGCCAGATGTAGTACATGGCGTCCAGGCTGCGGCCGGCCTCGCGCGCGCTGAGCGCACGCACCGCGAAGGCCTGCACGCTGTCGCCGACCAAGGTGGCGGCGCTGTCACCTGGGTGCGCCGCCAGCAGGGGGGCCACGGCACGGTCCAGGGCCGTGGCCTCGGGTTGCGGCGCCAGCATGTGAGAGGGCGCGCCGCGCGCCCGGGCCGCGAACTGGCCCCAGGACCACAGCGACAGCGCCGACAGCGCCAGCAGCACGGTCAGCCCGATCAGGGTGCGGCGCAGCCAGACCGGCATGGCCCGCCTACCCGGCCGCCCGCGCACGGGCTCGCAGCCCCCTCACGCGGTGAACCTCTTTTCCAGAATCTCGAAGGCCGGCAGCGTCTTGCCCTCCAGCACCTCCAGAAAGGCCCCGCCCCCGGTGGAGATGTAGCCCACATCCTTCTCGATGCCGTACTTGGCAATGGCCGCCAGCGTGTCGCCACCACCGGCGATGCTGAACGCGCTGCTGCGGGCAATCGCCTGGGCAATGGTTTGGGTGCCGCCCTCGAACGGCGCCATCTCGAACACCCCCACCGGGCCGTTCCAGACAATGGTGCCGGCCTGCATCAACTGGTCAGCCAGCTTCTTGGCGGTTTCGGGGCCAATGTCCAGAATCAGGTCGTTGGCCGCCACGTCCCGAGCCTGTTTCACCTCGGCTTTCGCATCGGCCTTGAATTCCTTGGCCACCACCACGTCGGTGGGAATCGGCACTTCTGCGCCGCGCGCTTTCATGGCCTCAATCACCGCCTGGGCTTCTTTCACCAGGCTGGGCTCGGCCAGGCTCTTGCCGATGGGCAGGCCGGCGGCCAGCATGAAGGTGTTGGCGATGCCACCGCCGACGATGAGTTGATCGACGTTGTTGGCCAAAGACTGCAGGATGGTGAGTTTTGTGCTCACCTTGCTGCCCGCCACGATGGCCACCAGCGGGCGCTTGGGGTTCGCCAAGGCCTGGGTGATGGCGTCGATCTCGGCGGCCAGCAGCGGGCCGGCGCAGGCGATGGGGGCAAACTGGGCGATGCCGTAGGTGGTGCCTTCAGCGCGGTGCGCGGTGCCGAAGGCATCGTTCACGTAAATATCGCAAAGCGCGGCCATTTTGCGCGAAAGCGCTTCATCGTTCTTTTTCTCGCCCTTGTTGACGCGGCAGTTTTCGAGCAACACCACTCGGCCGGGGGCAACCTGCACACCATCGACCCAGTTTTGCACCAGGGGCACTTCGCGGCCGAGCAGCTCGGACAGGCGCGCGGCCACGGGGGCCAGCGAATCCTCGGGTTTGAACGCGCCTTCGGTCGGGCGGCCCAGGTGGCTGGTGACCATCACGGCGGCGCCGGCGTCCAGTGCCATCTGAATCGCCGGCACGCTGGCGCGGATGCGGGTGTCTTCGGTGATGGCGCCTTCAGCACTCAAGGGTACGTTCAGGTCGGCGCGGATGAAGACGCGCTGGCCCTTGGCCTTGCCCTGGGCACACAAATCGGCGAAACGCAGTACGTTCATGGTGACGGTCTCAGTCTGAAGTTGGCAATCGGTGGCACCGGAACCCAGCCCGGCGGACACCGTCATTTTACGGTGCCCATCGCCCTGATTTTAGGCATTTCAGGCCATTGGCCGGCACCAGGCAAGCCAAGGAAGCTACAAATTAAATAGCAATCGCAGGGGCAAATACACCGCCATGCCGACGCCGATGCTGGCCGGCAGCACGAAGCTGCCGCCACGGCGGGCGAAGTAGTAGGCCGCCGCCGCCAGCGCGCCCCAGGTGCGCGCGTCGCGCAGCAGGTTGCCCAGCTCGCCCTGGCTGAGCAGGATGTCGGGCGCGATCACCGCCGACAGCGCGGCGATGGGCGCGTACTGCAGGCCGCGCTGGGCCCATTCGGGCAGGCGCCATTCGCGCTCGCTGATGAAGAAGAAGCTGC
>JAIUOM010000078.1 GCA_020161215.1 Pseudomonadota bacterium | reverse complement strand
CCGTGACGCTTGCGCATCACGGCATCCAACACGGCGCGTTGTTCGATCGTCAACATGGTTCTTTGCATGCCCGAATACCTGGGATCAATGCAGCCAATTTCAATGATTCAATGGACTAGTGATCTGCGTTGACGAGAAGAGCCAGTGCCAGGCGCTGGAGCGCACGCAGCCGATGTTGCCAATGGGCTTCGGCTATGTCGAAGGCGTCACCCACGACTACAAGCGCCATGGCACCACGACGCTGTTTGCGGCGCTGAACGTGCTCAACGGCGCTGTGCTGGCCACGTGCAAGCCGCGCCATCGCCATCAGGAGTTCCTGTCGTTCCTTCGCGAGATCGACCAAGCTGTGCCGACTGAGCTGGACATCCATTGCATCGTCGACAACTACGCCACGCACAGCCATCCGAAGATCAAGGCCTGGCTTGCAGCGCGCCCGCGCTGGCACATGCACTTCATCCCCACATACAGCTCCTGGCTCAATCAAGTTGAGCGCTTCTTCGCGATGATCACCGACAAGGCCATTCGCCGCGGCTCGTTCACCAGCGTCAAGCAGCTCGTGCAGCGCATCGACCACTTCGTCGCGGCCCACAACCAGAACTGCCAGCCCTTCAAGTGGACTGCCACCGCCGATTCGATCCTTGAAAAGCTGCATCGACTTTGCTCACCTATTACCGGGACAGCACACTAGCACCCTTAAGAGGAGCGCACCACGACTCGCCTTGGCAAGCGGCAACCCTGATCATTGCATCCAAAGGGTGCCTAAAATCATGATTTGTTCGCCCGAAGCTTCGATTATCCTGCCTACCACCGATGACCAGCACTGCCCCCCCACCCGCCGAACAAGACGAAAACAAACTGATCGCCGAGCGCCGCGAAAAGCTCAAACACCTGCGCCAGGCGCAGGCCGACACCGGCGCCATCGCCTTTCCCAACGATTTCAAGCCCAAAGACCGAGCGGCCGGCTTGCACCAAGCGCATGACGCTACAGAAAAAGTAGCTTTTGATACCGACATCGCCGCCGGCAAGACCATTGCCGCCAGCGTGGCGGGCCGCATGATGCTCAAGCGGGTGATGGGCAAGGCCAGCTTTGCCACGCTGCAGGACGCCACCGGCCGCATCCAGATCTACGTGGCCCGGGACGACGTGGGCGAAGCCGACTACGACGCCTTCAAACACTGGGACCTGGGCGACATTGTGGCCGCCGAGGGCCATTTGTTCAAAACCAAGACCGGCGAGCTGTCGATCCACGCCACACGCATCCGCCTGCTGACCAAAAGCCTGCGCCCGCTACCCGACAAGTTCCACGGCATGCAGGATCAGGAGCTGAAGTACCGCCAGCGCTACGTCGATCTGATCATGGACGAGGCCGCGCGCCAGCGCTTTGCGGCGCGCAGCCGCACGCTGTCGGCGGTGCGTGAGTTCATGACCGAGGCCAGCTTCATGGAGGTTGAAACCCCCATGCTGCACCCGATTCCGGGCGGTGCCAACGCCAAGCCCTTTGTCACGCACCACAACGCGCTCGATCAGCAGATGTTTTTGCGCATCGCGCCCGAGCTGTATCTGAAACGCCTGATCGTCGGCGGCTTCGAGCGCGTGTTCGAGATCAACCGGAGTTTCCGCAACGAAGGCATCAGCGTGCGGCACAACCCCGAATTCACCATGATGGAGTTCTACGCCGCGTACTGGAACTACCAGGACCTGATGGACTTCACCGAAGCGCTGCTGCGCGACACGGCGATGAAAGCCGCCGGCACCCTGCAACTGAGCTACCAGGGGCGTGCCGTCGACCTGAGCCAGCCCTTTGCCCGCCTGACCATCCGCGAGGCCATCACCGCGCACACCGACATCGGCGCCGGGGTGGACGACGTGGCCGAACTGACCCAGCGCCTGAAAAAGCTCGGCCTGAACGAGGAAAAGAACCGCCTGTCCAGCCGCAGCCTGGCCAGCCTGCAGGTGCTGTACTTTGAAGAAGTGGTGGAAGAAAAGCTGTGGGCGCCCACCTTCATCATGGAACACCCGACCGAGATCAGCCCGCTGGCGCGCGCCAACGACGAGCGGCCCGAAGTCACCGAGCGCTTTGAGCTCTACATCACCGGCCGCGAGATGGCCAACGGTTTCAGCGAGTTGAACGACGCCGAGGACCAGGCCGCGCGCTTTGCCGCCCAGGCCACCGCCAAGGACGCGGGCGACGACGAAGCCATGTTCTACGACGCCGACTTCGTGCGCGCGCTGGAATACGGCATGCCCCCCACCGGCGGCTGCGGCGTCGGCCTGGACCGGCTGATGATGCTGCTCACCGACAGCCCCAGCATCCGCGACGTGATTCTGTTCCCGGCGCTGCGGCGTGAGGCTTAATTTCTGAATTTCGTTCAGTAATATAGAAATCACCCCTCCCATCCCTGCCATCGACCAGATTGGCTGAGGATCCACTTCCAGCGCAAGCGGCCAAATTCCACGCGGCCGGCCGCGTGCGAGAAGCGGCGTAGGTCGCGATGCGCACCATGCCGGCGCCCCTCGCCCCCCATTTTTCTTGACCGGATAAGCCTTTTTTTCATCTCCCGTGCCAGGCCCTGGTGTACAACGCCACCCATGGCACCCCACCCCGGCGACACCTCCGCGCTGGCCGCTTTCGAGCAGGCCGTCCACCGCTTTGACCCCGAGGCATCGGCCGCCCGGCAAGCGGCGCTGGATCAACTTGCCGCCCTGCCCATGCCAGACGGCGAGGCCCTGGTGCTCCACCACGAAGCCCTGCTGTTCGCCGCCGCCCACCCCACGGACACCGCCAGCGCGCGGGCGGTCGAGGCCCGATTCCGACACCTCGCCCGTCACCTGAAAAGCCAGCGTGGCCAGCCCGACGAGGCCCTGACCGGGCACGGTCTGCCCTGGGTCGACACCGTCACACGCTTCACCCACGACTGCGTGCGCTGGCTGCTGACACACCCGCATTGCCAGGTGGCCCCCGACGGCTACCGTCAGCCGCAGCTGGACCTGAGTGCCGTGCTGCGCCTGACCCTACTCGGGTTGGAACGAGGCGTCACCAGCGCCGGCCTGCCCAACGAGGAACTGCTGGCGGCGCTCCGGGTCAAGCCAGCCCAGACGCTGGCCTTTCTGGTCGACCAATTCGCCCGTTTCGACGCCCAGCCGCTGCTCAAGGACCAACTGTTCGACGCACTCGACCTGTTCGTGCGCGTACGCCCCACGCACGCCGCCTTCTCCAAGGCCGGCAACCGGCTCGACATGGGCGGCCGGGTGTTTCACCAGACCGAACTGCTGCGCCAGTTCGACCCCCTCGCCCTGATGAACCAGCGCTTGCCGGCCCCGCGCAGGCTGAACGCGGCCCAGCGCGAGGAGGTGATCCGCGTGCTGAAGAACACCATGACCCTGACGGTGCGCGAGACCGATCCGGCCACCTACCTGGACCCGGTGGCGCTGCGCGTGTACGACCTGGAACGAGGCCTCAGCGTGGGCTTGTTCGGCATGACGCCGGACCGGCAGCTGCCGCTGGAGTCCTATGTCGGCTTCACGCTGTTCAAGAACGGCTTTCCCGTGGCCTATGGCGGCGCCTGGGTGTTCGGCGAGCGCGCCGAGTTCGGCATGAACATCTTCGAGCCCTACCGCGGCGGCGAATCCGGCTACATGATGTGTCAGCTGCTGCGCGCCTACCGCCAGTCCTTCGGGCTGCGCTACATCGAGGTGGATGCGCACCAGTTCGGCCTGGACAACCCGGACGGCATCGCCAGCGGCGCCTACTGGTTTTACTGGCGGCACGGTTTTCGCTCCCTGGCGCCCGAGTTGCGCGCCCTGGCCGAGCGCGAACGCGAACGCATGCGCGCCCAGCCCAGCCACCGCAGCACGCGCCGCACCCTGCTGCGCTTCACCGAAAGCAATGTGGCGCTGCACTTTAGCGGCCCGGTGCCGCCGCGACTGGACGCACTGACCGCCCGGGTCACGACCATGATCGCGCGCGACTACGCGGGCGATCGCCAGCGAGCCGAGCGCGACTGCGTGGCCCGCTTCGAACGGGCCGCACCACCCGCCCACCCCTTGAAAATGGCCGAACGCGCGGTGCAGACCGAAGCGGCCCTGCTCTGGCGCGCCGGCCAGAGGCAAAGCACCCGGACCGCCCCACACCTCGCCGCCATGGTCCATGCCAAACCGCGCGACCCGTGGACCTACCAGCATCGCCTGCTGGATTGGCTCCGAGCCAGCCCGGAAAGCCGACCGACAGGCACGTAACAGCCACGTACCAGACGATCTTCCGGTTGATGTCGGTATCGTCGGGAATCACCTGAAGGGAGCCTGGCGCGGCGGAAATCTAGGCTATGTTACGGCGCATGACCACCACGCCCGACACCACAACGCCACCGGCTAACGAGGGCATGCCGCCCCGCCAGCCGATCTACCTAATCGCCGCCCACCCCGACTGGCGCAGCTCGCGCGTCACGCGCCGCCTGCTCACGGCGGCCGAGCAGCAGGACGGGGTGCGGGCGAACGACCTGTACTCCAGTTATCCGGACTACGCCATCGATGTCGGTGCCGAACAGAGCCGCTTGGCGCAGGCCGAGCTGGTGGTGTTGATGTTCCCGCTGCATTGGTATTCGATGCCGGCACTGCTCAAGCTGTGGCTGGACGAGGTGCTGGCCTACGGCTGGGCCTACGGGCCGACGCGCGCGGCGCTGCACGGCAAACACCTGTGGCTGGTGACCAGCACCGGCGGCCCGGAAAAAGCCTACCAACCGGGCGGTTACAACCGCCACCACATCGACGCCTACCTGCTGCCCTGGCGCCAGACCGCCCACCTGTGTGGCATGAAGTATCTGCCCCCGCTGGTACTCATGGGCGCTGGCCACGTCACCGATTCAACGCTGGACCAACACGCCGCACGCCTGGCCGAGCGACTGCAAAGCTGGCCACGCTGGGCTCATCTGGCACTGGATGGCGATGCGCTGGCAACCCCTGTGCCCGTCACCGACCGGCCCGAGCCGCACATCCTGTAAGCCCGCACACCAACGCCTCTCGACATGGAACATCTCCCCACCTGGTTGCTGGGCAGCCTGATTTTTCTGGGTGCCGCCGTGCTCGCGGTACCGATTTCCAAGGCCCTGGGCCTGGGCGCCATCATCGGCTACCTGGCCGCCGGCATTCTGATCGGCCCCTGGGGGCTGGGGCTGGTGACCAATGTCGAGACCATCCTGCACTTCGCCGAATTCGGCGTGGTGCTGATGCTGTTCCTGGTCGGGCTGGAGCTGGAGCCGAAACGGCTGTGGACACTGCGCGGCCCAATCTTCGGCTGGGGCAGCGCCCAGATGCTGCTTTGCGCCGGCCTGATCCTGGGCGCGGCGCTGCTGGCGGGTGTGCCGTGGCGCATCGCGCTGGTGGCGGGGCTGGGCCTGGCCTTGTCGTCCACCGCCATCGCCCTGCAGGTCATGGCCGAACGCAACGTGCAGCGCACCACCAGCGGCCAGGCGGCCTTTGGCATGCTGTTGTTTCAAGACGTGGCGGCCATCCCCATCCTGGCGCTGTTGCCTTTGCTGGCCCAGGGCGAGGCTCATGCCAGCGCGGCGGGTGCTGATCAGTGGCTGCAGGCGCTGAAGATCGTCGGCGTGGTGGGCGGCATCATCGTGGGCGGCCGCCTGCTGATCCGCCCCACCCTGCGCTGGATCGCGCGCAGCGACACGCCCGAAATCTTCACCGCCGCCTCGCTGCTGCTGGTGGTGGCCATCGCCGCGCTGATGCAGGTGGTGGGCCTGTCGATGGCGCTGGGTGCGTTCCTGGCCGGCGTGCTGCTGTCGGAAAGCGAGTACCGGCGCGAGCTGGAAACCGACATCGAGCCCTTCAAGGGCTTGCTGCTGGGTCTGTTCTTCATCGCCGTGGGCATGAGTGTCGACTTCGGCGTGCTGCTGGCGCACCCGGTACAGATTCTGGCCATCGTCGCCGGCTTCTGGCTGCTGAAGGCGCTGGCGCTGCTGACGCTGGGACGCGTCATGGGTCTGCCAGCGGCCGAACGCCCGGTGTTCGTGGTGCTGATGGCCCAGGGGGGTGAATTCGCCTTCGTGGTGTTCCAGACCGCGGCGGGCCACGCCGTGTTCGCGCCCGAGACCGCTTCCATGCTGATCGGCGCGGTGGCGCTGTCCATGCTGCTGAGCCCCCTGTTGCTGGTGCTGGTGGACCGCTGGGTGATGCCACGCTATCAGCGCCTGAACCCACCCAAGGCAGGCGAGGAGATCTCCGAGCCGCAAGACGCCCCGGTCATCATCGCTGGCTTTGGCCGCTTCGGACAAATGGTGGCGCGCGTGCTGGCCGCCCAGGGCGAGCGGGCCACCATCCTCGACCACGACGTGGAAATGCTGGAGGCCGCGCGCACCATCGGTGCCCAGGTGTTCTACGGCGACGCCACCCGGCTCGACCTGCTGCGCGTGGCCGGCGCCGCCAAGGCGCGCGTGCTGGTGGTGGCGGTGGACGACGTGGCGCAATCGCTGGCCATCGTCGATCTGGCGCGTGAGCACTTTCCGCAGCTCGAACTGGTGGTCCGCGCGCGCGACGTACAGCACTGGAACCAGTTGGCCGAGCGCGGCGTGCAGCGCGTGGACCGCGAGCTGTTCGAGTCCAGCCTGGTCAGTGCGCGCCGGGTGCTGGAGGTGCTGGGTTACCCCGCGCATGAAGCGCGCCAGGCGGCGATGACCTTTCGCCGCCACAACCTGGCCCTGGTCCAGCGCCTGCGCCCCTTGCTGCAAGACCGCACCAAATTGGTCGCCACCATCAAGGCCAGTCGGGCCGAGCTCGAGCAGCAGATGGCGCATGAGCGCGCCGACCGCAACGCGCGCCGCACGCTCTCGCAACGTCCGTTCGAGGAAATTCTCAGTGGTGTGCGGCCGGAGGGCAGTGACCACGCCACCACGCGCCCCCCGCCCGCATGACCTCGTCACCGCGCCAGGGCAACCGACTCTCCCGTGAAACTGGCCGACAGCCGAGGCGAAACCAGGCCAGGCGAGCAGAAGCGCCTGCCGTCATTCCACGCTGATCCCGCCACTCTTGATCACCTTGGCCCATTTGGTCACTTGGTCGTCGACAAAGCGGCGCGCTTGCTCGGGCGTGGTCTTCTGCACCTCGCCACCCAACTGCACGATGCGCTGGCTCACCTCGGGCGACTGCAAGGCCTTTTGCAAGGCGTCGGCCAGCTTGGCGACAATGGGCACGGGGGTGCCGGCGGGCGCGTAGAGTGCGTTCCACTCGTACACCTCGGCGCCCTTCACCCCGGCTTCCTCCAGCGTCGGCACGTCGGGCAACAAGGCCGAGCGCTTGGCCGAGGTGACGGCCAGCGGGCGCAGCTTGCCCGATTGCACGTGCGCCTGCGTGGACGCCAGGTTGCCAAAGAACAGCGGCACCTGCCCGCCAATCACGTCGTTCAGCGCCGGACCGCCGCCCTTGTAAGGCACGTGCACCATGTCCACCTTGGCGGCCTGCTCGAACAACGCGCCGGCCAGATGCTGGGCCGAGCCGTTGCCCGACGAGGCATAGGCCACCGCGCCCTTCTTCGCCTTGGCCGCTGCAACCAACTCGCCGATGTTCTTGGCCGGAAACTGCGGGTTGACCAACACCACGTTGGGAAACATCGCCGTCACGCCGATAGGCACGAAAGCCTTGGCGCCGTCGTAAGGCAGCTTGGGGTAGAGCGAGGGGTTCACCGCGAACGACGACGCGTCGAACATCAGCGTGTAACCATCGGGCTTGGACTTGGCCACGAAGGCGCCGCCGATCTGCCCGCCCGCGCCGGGCCGGTTGTCGATGATCACGTTCTGACCCAACGCCTCACCCAGCTTGGGCGCCAGCAGCCGCGCCATGATGTCGGCGCCACCGCCGGGCGGATAGGTCACGACCACGGTGATGGGCCGATTCGGCCAGGCATCGCCCTGAGCCAGCGCGGGTTGCGTCAGGCCAGCGCCAAGGGTGACGGCGGCAAGGCCCGCGCGCAACACGGTGCGGCGGCGGGTAGGGTCAGCGTGGAATGGCATGGAAGTCTCCTTGAAGTGAAGGGGTGTGTCGGGAAAGTGGATGCGGGACAGGTCAGCGCACCTGCGCCGTGTACTCGAAGGCAAAGGCATCGCCCCAGGTGCTGCGCAGCTCCACGCAGCGCCCCGTGAGATCAAACGCGCGGCGCTGCACGCGCAGGGCCGGATGACCGGCCGCCAAGCCCAGCGTGCGCGCTTGCTGCGCGCTGAAGCGGTCCATGCTCAGGTGGTCCTGGGCGTGGTGCACCACCAGACCACAGACGCGCTGGTACATGGGGTAGAGCAAGCGGTCCCAGTGCGCGCTGTCGGATGTGGCCAGTGCCTCAAAGGCGGGCAGCGGCAGCACGATTTCTTCCAGCAGACGGGGCTGCTCGTCCACGGTACGCAAACGCCGCAGCGCCAGCACCGACGCGCCTGCCGGCAATCCGAATGCCTCGGCCTCGTCATCGCTGGCCAGGCGCGTGCGCCGCTGCACGATGCGCGAACCCGGCACCGCCTGCGCATCGGTCGCACTGCGAAAACGGAAAAAACGCAGCATGGACGCCCCGCCCAGCCCTTCGCGCACAAACGTGCCGCGCCCGTGGCGGCGCTCCAGCAAGCCGTCGGCCACCAGCAAGGCCAGCGCCTGGCGCATGGTGCCCAGCGCCATGCCGTAAGACTTGGCCAGTTGCGCCTCGGGCGCAATCGCCTCGCCCGGCGCCCATTCACCCTGGTAAATGCGGGCACGCAGCAGCGACGCCAGCCAACCGTAGCGGTTCTGACCCGGTGGCACGCTGGCGGCCAATTCGGCCGCGTCCGTCGCACCGGCGGCCGCCCCGTCGATGGGCGCAGACAGGTCAGGAAATTTTGGGGCAGTCGACACGATTGATTTAGTCCTCTAGATGACTAAAATATAGACCATGGATTCAATTTCGTCAAAACCCGCTTCGTCCACCTTGTTCGGCCCGGCAGCGGTGGACTGCCATTTCCACGTTTTCAGCGCAGGCGTCGGCCAGGCCGGCGCGCGCTACGTGCCCGGCTACGAAGCCCCTTATTCAGACTGGTGGTCGGCGGCCAGTGCCTGCGGCGTTGAACGTGGCGTGTTGGTGCAAACCAGCTTTCTCGGCACCGACAACCGCCGCCTCGTGCAGGAGCTCACCGCACACCCGGAGCGCCTGCGTGGCGTGGCCGTGGTGTCGCCCGATGTCGCCCCGGCCGAATTGCAGGCCTTGCACAAAGCCGGCGTGCGCGGCCTGCGCCTGAACCTGTCGGGCGTGAGCCACGATGTCAGCGCCTGGGCATCCGCTGGCAGCTTGTGGGACACGCTGCTCGGTTTGGACTGGCATCTGGAGTTGCACACCGACCTGGGCACCCTGCCCCCCGTGCTGGCGGCCCTGCCCGCCGCCCTGCCGCTGGTGATCGACCATATGGGCAAGCCGGAACGCGTGGCGGCAGACGACCCCACGGTGCGCGCCCTGGCGCGCCGCGCGGCGCAAGCGTCGGTGCATGTCAAGCTGAGCGGCGCCTACCGCCTGGGCGGGCGCGATGCCAGCGCACTGGCACGCCTGTGGCTGGCCGAACTGGGCCCGCAGCGCCTGCTGTGGGGCAGCGACTGGCCGCACACCAATCACGAACAAGAGGCCAATTACCCGCAGTTGATGCTCAAGCTGGAGCACTGGCTGAACGACGACGCGGCCATGGGGGCGGCGCTGCGCGCCAATCCGCAGGCGCTGTATTGGGCCGATGACGAAGTCGCATGCTGACGGCACTGCCGCGGGCGCAGCAGATGAGTTTTTAAAAGTCGTTTGATATTCGTCAAATTCGAAATTGATAGCAATATCTCGTTTATTCACGCTGGCATACAGCCAATTTCTCTGGCGATTTTCACTTTTCCAACTGAATCAGGCAATCGCTTTACTTGCGCTTTGCACGCGTTCAACTCCGATTCATGTTGCGCTGCAACAATGAATCCACTGACCCAAATATGAGTTGAGGAGTTGTCATGAAAAACATCAAGATCACGTGGTGGCTGGCGCTGCTGGCGCCGGCAGGGCTATGGCTGTTGGCCGATTCGCTGTGGCCGCAGCCCTGGACCTATTTCGGATTTCGCACCGTTGCGGTGCAATTCAGTGGCGTCATCGCCATGACGGCCATGAGCATTGCGATGGTGCTGGCCACCCGCCCGCGCTGGCTGGAGCCACATTTGGCGGGCATGGACAAGATGTACCGCCTGCACAAATGGCTGGGCATCACCGCGCTGGTGTCCGGCCTGGCCCACTGGTGGCTGGCCCAGGGCACCAAGTGGATGGTCGGCTGGGGCTGGATCACGCGCCCGGCGCGCGGCCCGCGCCAGCCCATCGCCGACCCGCTGCAGAACTGGCTGCAAGGCCAGCGGCACCTGGCCGAGCAACTGGGCGAATGGGCGTTCTATGGTGCCGCGCTGCTCATCGCCATTGCCCTGCTCAAGCGCGTGCCCTACCGCTGGTTTGCCAAGACCCACCAGTTGCTGGCCGTGGCCTACGGCGTGTTGGTGCTGCACGCGCTGGTGCTGCTCGAATTCAAATACTGGAACCAGCCCCTGGGCGTGTGGATGGCGCTGATGTTGGCCGCTGGCGCCGCCAGCGCCGTGTGGGTGCTGGCCGGCCGCGTCGGCGCGCGGCGCAAGGTGGCCGGCACGGTGGAAAGCGTGCGCTATTTCGAGCCGCTCGGGGTCACCCGCACCGAAATCGCCCTGCCCACCGGCTGGCCCGGCCACACGCCGGGGCAATTTGCCTTTGTCACCAGCGTGCCGAGCGAAGGCCCCCACCCTTTCACCATCGCCTCGGCCTGGGACGCCACCCAGCGCCGCATCCGCTTCGTCACCAAGGCCTTGGGGGACCACACCGCGACCACCCACACCCGCCTGTGCCCGGGTGTGCCGGTGACGGTGGAGGGCCCTTACGGCTGCTTTACCTTTGAAGACGACGCACCGCGCCAGATCTGGATCGGCGGCGGCATCGGCATCACGCCCTTCATCGGCCGCATGGAGCAACTGGCGCAGGAGCGCGCTGCCGGCCGCGCCGGACCTCAGCCGATCGTGGATCTGTTTCACACCACGCGCGACGAAGACCCCGCCGCGCTCGAGCTGATGCGCACCGACGCCGAGGCGGCAGGCATCACCTTGCACGTGCTGGTGGACGCGCGCGACGGCCGACTGAACGCCGCACGCATCTGCGCCGCCGTGCCCGACTGGCGCCAGGCCAGCTTCTGGTTCTGCGGACCGGCGGGCTTTGGCCAGGCCTTGCGGCGTGACCTGGAGTCACAAGGCCTGCCAAAGGGGCGCTTTCATCAGGAATTGTTCGAGATGCGCTGACATGGAGCGCCTGCGCGGTGCTCAGGCGCTCACGGTTCAGTTCAATTTAAAAACGATAGCAAACTGTTGTTTGTCTGCGCCGACATCTGGCGGTTTTTCTTGAGATATCTGGCACACCCCGCGGGGCCTCAGAAAACGGGGCTTGGCGCAATGTGCCATGCTTATGGCTCACCGTCGGTGCCGCATGAAACGCCTGCGCATCGGCGCTCGTCGGCCCGCCGTCTCTCGGCGTGCCGGACACCGCCACACACGAAAGGACTCTGCCATGACACATCTGCCGACCACTCCTCAGGCTTCTCGGCCATGACCGCCCGCATCGTGCGCGGTCAGTGGCTTGCCGTTGCCGCAGCCGGTGTTCTGGCGCTCAGCGCCTGCACCACCCCGCCCACAGCTGGCGGCAGCCATTCGTCCTGGAACGCCAGAACCGATCCGCCCATGACCAATGCCCAGTTGGACAGCAGCATCAACAACGAAACGCTGGCCAAGGTGACCGGCACCGCCATGGTGCGTGGCTCGGTCAAGCTGCCGGCAGACACCCGGTTCGAGGCCGTGCTGATCGACCCATCGCGTCCCGAGCTTTTTTGCCAGCATCTTGCGGCGCCACAACGGCGTCATGGGGCGCGATATCGTCGATTCGGCCGACGGCCCCATCGCCGCCTTCATGATCCCCTACGACACCTCCACCATCGATCCCAACCAGCTCTACATCGTGCGCGCCACCTTCAGCTCCGGTGGCCGGGTGCTGTACCGCGGCGAACGCAACACCAAGGTACTGCCGCGCGCCACCGGCACGGCGCTGGACAACGCCATCGTCATGCAGCCCGAGCCGGCGCCGCGCTGAGCCTGGCCCACCCACAAGGCTCGCCAGACCGAGGGGCGGCGAGCCTGGATTTTACTTTGAATTTACTAAAAACAATAGCGAACTATTGTTTGTTTTCGCCGGCCTCCGGGCAAAAATCCATGCTTTTGTCCACCATCAGGGCGGCGCTGAAGCTGGGTGATGCACAGGCCAATTCGCCCCACCTCGCATCAACTCCCGCGCTGCCATCGGCGCCTCAGGCCCGTTCCACGCGCACCGGCAAGCCTTGCCGGACCGCGGCGCCCGAGATCGTGTCGATCCAGCCGTTGACGTGGCCGCCGCGCGTGTCGTCGACGATGCCGATGTCGTTCATGTTGACGCCCGCGCCCAGCGCCGCATTGGCGGCCATCTGCTGGCCGTCGATGCGGTGCGGCCGGGCACCCAGCTCCTGGTGGCCGTAGCCGTACTCCACGGCGACGGTTCCAGGCATGACGCCGTCGCGCACGATGGCCACACCCGTGATGCTGCCGCCCGGGCTGGTGATGCGCACCGGCTGGCCGTTGGCGATGCCCAGGCGTTCGGCGTCCTGGCGGTGGATCGACACCGGGTTGTCCGGATGCACCTGGCGCAGGCGCGCCACGCCGATCGAGATGGAGCTCATCAGGTTCGACTTGTAGGAGGTCATCAGCATCGGCCATTCCTGCTCGCCGTACTTCTCGCGCATGGGCTGGCCACTGGCCAGCAAGGCCGGCTGCCAGGTCGGGCATCCGCTGTAGCGCTCGCCGGTCATGCTGTGGCGCATGTTGCCCAGCGTTTCGTCCCACAGCGGCAGCACCGGCTTGTGGCGCGCCTTGATGTGGTCGCCCTCCCAGGCCTGGTCCAGCTTGTCAAAGCGCCCACCACGGGTCAGCACCATCGCCACCTGGCGCCATTCGTCGGCTTTGAGTTTGCCCTGCAGCAGCCCGGTGTAGCGCTTCATTCCGGTCACTTCCAGGTCGTCGTCGCTGGCTTCGCCCACCGGCTTGCCGCCCGAGAAGGCGATGTTGGCCACGGCGCGCAGATAAAAGTCGCTGGCGTTGTCCAGGTCGTAGCGGTTGCCGTCCTTGTCGGTCACGGCGCCAGCGCCAAAGCCCGGCATGTCCAGCGTTCGGGCGCAGGCGAACAGGAACGATTCCAGACTGACCGGCTCGCCACCGGCCGTCTTGGCCACGCGCGGCGTCACCACCGGCGCGCGCACCGTGGACGACTTGGCCACCACATCGGCCCAGGGCACCGAGATGCCCCAGCTCTCGTAGGTGACCGTGTCCGGCACGATGTAATCGGCGTAGGCGTTGGTCTCGTTGATGAACGGGTTGATCGACACCGACAGCGGCAGCAGCTTCGGGTCCTTCAGCTTGTCGACCAGCGCCTTGCGGAAGCCCGCAATGGCGTAGACCGGGTTGGCCATGTGGTTGAACCACACCTTGGCGTGGTACGGATAGCCGTTCAGCGCCGAGGCGATCAGCTCGGTGCTCAGGTTGCCGGTGGCCGGGTACCAGGGCGCCTGGGCGGGATAGGGGTTGGCGCCGCTTTCTTTCTTGCGCTTGAACTCGCTCGACTTTTCGTAGGGCATGCGGTTGCGCGACAAGGCCAGCCCGGCCGGCTTGGCGCGCCCCTCGAACGCCGCGAAGTTGTAGCGCGGCCCAGGGCCGAAGGGGCCGAACTGCCCCGCATCCAGCACCAGCCCGCCCTTGACGTTGAGGTTGCCGATCAGCGTGTTCAGCATGGCAATGGCGTAGGCGGTGTGGAATCCCGAACCGCTCATCGTGCCGCCGTGCGCATCGGCGGCGGCGCGCTTGCCATGGCTGGTGAACTCGCGCGCCAGATTTTCGATCTCGGCACGGGGCACGCCGCACAACTCGCTGTACTCGTCAAGCGTCTTGCGCTGGGCTTCGCGGCGCAGCATCACGAACGGGGTGGCCAGCGCCACCGCCTGGCCTTGCTCGCCCCAGGCGGGAATGTCGCGCGTCAGCTCCACCTTCAGCTGGGCCGGCTGCGCCCGCGTGTGCGGCACCAGGCTGCCGTCCATTGATTGCACGACGTAGACGTCGGGCACTTCCTCGGCCGCCTGCGGTTTGGCAGCGCCCGCGCCGGCCGGTGCGGCGGCGTCTTTGGCCTCCGGCTTGGGCCAGCCCAGATCGGCACCGCGCACAAAGCTGCCGTAGCGCGGGTGCTGCGGGTCGGCCACCATCAGGTGCGTGGCGTTGGTCCAGGTGGCCTCACCCGCGGCCTCCATGGCCGCGGGGCTGGGTTGGCTCAGGTTGGCGGCGTCGTAGCGTTCGTTGTCGATGATCCAGCGGATCAGGCCCATCGCCAGCGCCAGGTCGGTGGCCGGCTTGATGGCCACCCAGCGGTTGCCGCTGCCAGCCGCCAGACTGGACGAGGTCGGCAGGATCGGCGACACCACGACGTAGCGGAAGGTGTTTTCCGGGCGTGAGCGCGCCTCGGCCAGTTGGCGGCCCTGGCGCTGGAACGGGTTGCCAGACTGTGCCGGCGCCGTGCCGATGAACAAACCGAACTCGGCGCTGGGCCAATCCGGCTTGCCGTGTGGCATGCCGCGCAGATTGCCCAGGGCCGCGCCGGCGCCCACGCGAAAGCTCTGCCCGCAGTACGAGCCGTGGTTGGCAAAGTTGATACTGCCGAACGACTGCTCCGTGAAACGGCGAATCAGCGCCGTGCGGCCTTCGTTCGACGCGTCGGTAAAGACGAACTGGTTGACCTTGGCGCCGTACTCCGGGTTCTGCGGGTCGATCAGCGTCTTCTGGTCAAAGATGGCGCGCAGCCCATCCACATGGCCTTCGCCAAACAGGTCGCCGCCTTCGCAGACCTCCTTGACCAGTTGCTCGAACGGGATGGTCTTCCATTCACCCGAGCCACGCGGGCCCACGCGCTTGAGCGGTTGCAGCACGCGGTGCGGGTTGAACTGCTGCTCCTGCATGGCCGAGCCGCGGGCGCACGAGGTGGCACGCCCCTCCAGGCCGCGCTCGCCGCCCAGGCTGGCGTAGGCATCGCGGATCGGCACCTCCATCGGTATCGGCGTCGACGTGGCCAGCGGGTGGTAGGGATTGCCGGCCACACGCAGGATGGTGTTGCTGGCCGTATCCACGCGCACGCGCACGCCACACTGCGTCCAGCAACCCAGGCAGGTCGACATCGCCACGGTCTGGCCGGGCTGGGGTGTGAGCACGCCGGTCTTGGCGTCGATGCGGAATTCCGGCGTGAGCGAGTTGCCGCGCGTGGCGTGCGGCGGCGCATCACCCGCGCTGCCGGTGACCAGGCCCTTGCCGGCTTTGAACAGGGTTTCGCCATAGCCCGCGGCAAAGGCCGCCAGCCCTCCGGCCGCGATGCCGCCATGGGTGATGAGCTTGCGCTTGCTCAGATCGGGTTGGTCGCGCTCGGGGCGGGGCGGGTTTTTCACGCTGTCGTTCATGTCAATCTCCATCCAGTCAGGGCGCCGGGTTCAGGCGGCCGCCGCAGCACGCGGCGGGTAGCGGTACAGCACGTAGGTCACGACGGCCAGCAGCGCCGCCACCAGGCCGAACACGCCCACCATGCCGAGCACGCCGTCGCCGCCCCAGGAAATGCCTTGCAAGTACAGCCCGGCGCCAAACTTGGGCACCGCCTGCACCGCCATGAAGACGATCCAGCGGAACACCCAGGTCGCGGCCAGCATGGCCAGGGCCAGCAGCAGCCCCTGGCTGGCGCCGGCGTCCGCGGGCAGCGGCCGCCAGATCAGGGCCAGCAGCAGCGCGCCGCCCAACACCGAGCCCAGCAGCGCCAGCTTCCAGGCGCCGAAATCGTTGAACAGCTGGACGGCCTCACCGAACGACGGCGAATGCCCCAGCGCGCCCAGCACCGCCCACACCAGGGCCACCGCGACCAAGGCCAGCGACACCCATTGCGCGACACGGCGCAGCAGCGGCAGCGGAAAATCGGCCAACCCCGCCGGCAGCCAGCGCGCCACCAGCAGCGCAGCCCCCAGGGCGCCCAGCATGCCGGTCAAAGCCAGGTTGATCGGCAGGAACACCGTCGCCCACAGCGGCCGGGCGCGCACCACCATCAACTCGGCCCCGGTGTAGACCAGGATGCTCAGGGCGCTGATCGCCAGCAGCACCGCCGCTGCGCGCAGCAAGGCGGGCTTGCGCAGCCACCACAGGCCGCCAAAGGCCAGCGCCAGCGTCACGAACACCGGCAACAGAAAAGCGCCCAACGACATCCACGACCACGGCGTCGGGTGGGCATAAAAGTGCCAGAAGCGGCCAGGCTGGTGCAAGTCGGCCAGCAGCGACACCGGCGCGGCCACGCTGGTCACCACCAGCACGGTGACCATGGCCGGCAGCAGGCGCGCGCGGTCCGAGCCGGGCGCGCCAAAGGCCAGCCACGCGGCCAGCAGCGCCGACGTGGCGGCGATGCCGATCAAGAAGAAATACTGCACGGCCCACGGCAGCCAGGCGGCCTCGTAGGCGGGGGTGAGCAGCTCGATGATTTCCATGGTGTTTCCTCCGTGGCCTTCAGATCAATGTCCGGGCACGACGCGCACGCCGGCCTGGCCGTCGATGCCGTCGACAAACTCATCCGGCAGACCGATGTAGAAGACGTGGGGCCGGGTGCCGAGATCGGGCTTGAGGGTCTTGATCTCGTCCTTGTGCTCGCGCAGCAGCGTGGCGATCTCGCTGCCGGCGTCGTTCAGGTCACCGATCTTGCGTGCGCCGCCGACACAGCTTTCCACGCAGGCCGGCAACAGGCCGGCCTCCAGACGGTGCTCGCAAAAGGTGCACTTGTCGGCGGTCTGCGTCTCGTGGTTGATGAAGCGCGCGTCGTAAGGACAGGCCTGCACGCAGTAGCCGCAGCCCACGCAGCGCTCGTTGTCCACCAGCACCACCCCGTCGGTGCGCTGAAAAGTAGCCTGCACCGGGCACACCGGCACGCAGGGAGGGTTGTCGCAGTGGTTGCACAGGCGGGGCAGGCTCACCATCGCTGGCGGGGTGCCCGGCACCTTGGTATCGACTTCGTACTGCAGCACCGTGGTGCGGAACTGCCCGATGGGCGGCAGGTTCTCCATGGAGCAACTCACCGTGCAGGCCTGGCAGCCGATGCAGCGGCGGATATCGACCAGCATGCCGTAGCGCTTACCCGGTGTGCCGGTGCGCCGGGGTGGCTGGCTGTCCATGGCGGCCTCGGCCGGGTCGGCCGCGACCACCACGCCGGTGGCGGTCACCCCGAAACCCAGCAATGCGCGCAGCAGTCCGCGCTTGCTGGTCGATGGGGCCGTGGTGGAAAGTGTTTTGGCAGTCGTGGTCATGTGGTCTTGATCGAGCCTGGAAGGCGCTTCTCAGCGCATGCTTCAATGTAAAAATCCAAGACCCCACTGCCAATCGGGGATATGAATGAGCCCGCTAGACGCTTTTCCCTATTGCCGATCGGATCACTCGGGAATGAAATACCCCCGGTCATGACTTGCATTCATCAGATGTGGCTGGGCGTGCGCGTGGCCACGCTGATCGCTTTGCTGTGCGGGGTTGGTCTGCCTGCCTGGGGCCAGGACAAGCCCGCCGTGCGCATTGGCGTGCTGGCCTACCTGGGGGCCGACGCCGCGGTCGAGGAATGGACCCCCGTGGCCACGCAGCTGCGCCGCGCCTTGCCGGACCGCAGCGTCGAGCTGCTTTCGCTGGACCACGCCGCGCTCAACAAGGCCGCCCAGTCGGGACAGGTGGACTTTGTCATCACCAACCCCGGCCATTACGTCGAGCTGGAAGCCCGTGTCCGCGCCTCCCGCATCCTCACGCTGCAAACCGGCGCCGCGCTGCCCACCTCAGCCTGGCAGGCCGTCGGTGCGGCCGTGATCACGCTGGCCGGCAACCCGCAGGTCCAGCACCTGGCCGATCTGCGCGGGCAGCGTGTGGCCATCGTCGGCAAGGAGGCTTTCTCGGGTTACCAGGCAGTCTGGCGCGAACTGGCGGCCGAAGGCATCGACCCCGAGCGCGACCTGCGCGCCTTGCACCTCGTGGGCTTGCCCATGGACCGCGTGCTGGAGGCGGTGGCCAGTGGCGCCGCGGACGCCGGCTTCGTGCGCGCCTGCATGGTCGAAAGCCGGCCCGAGTGGCGCGCCCGCTTTCGAGTGGTGGCCCCGCGCGCCGAGCCCGACTTTGCCTGCGCCACCTCGACCCGCGTCTACCCCAACTGGCCGATTGCCACCCTGCCCCACACCGACTCGGCGCTGGCCCGCGCCGTCACCATCGCGCTGCTGGAGATGCGCGCCGACAGCAGCCCCATCACCTGGACCGTGCCGGCCGATTACCAGTCCGTTCACGACCTGCAGCGCGAGCTGATGATCGGCCCCTACGCCAACCTGCGCGTACCCACGCTGACGGCCCTGGTGCAGCGCTACTGGCCCTGGCTGGCTGGCCTGCTGGGCCTGATCGTGCTGGGTGGCTTCTACACCCTGCACGTCGAGCGTCAGGTGCAGGCGCGCACCGCCGCCCTGCGCCAGGCCGCGCGCGAGCGCGAAGAGCTGCAGGCCCGGCTGCGCCAGAGCCGCGAGCAGGCCGAGCACATGGCACGCCTGTCGGTGCTGGGCGAGCTGTCCGGCACCCTGGCGCACGAGCTGAACCAACCGCTGGCGGCCATCGGCAACTACGCGCAAAGCCTGCTGCGCCGCATCGACAACCAGCGCCTGACGCCCGAGGCCGCGCGCGAAGCCGCCAGCGAGATGGCGGGCCAGGCCGAGCGTGCTGCGGGCGTGCTCGGGCGCATCCGCGCGTTTGCCAAGAAGCGTGTCGCGCAACGCCGGCCCACCGATCCGGTGGCGCTGGTGCAGGAATCCGTGGCGCTGTTTCGTGGCATGCAGGTGCACGCGCCTGCGGTGGACGTGGTGGACGAACTGCGTGCCGGCACCATGCTCACCGTGGACGCCCTGCAAATCCAGCAGGTGCTGCTGAACCTGCTCAAGAACGGCTGGGACGCCACCCGCCACCTGCCGCCCGAGCGGCAACTGCTCACCGTCCGGCTGCACCAGGACGCCGGCGGCGTGCACATTGCCGTGCGCGATCGCGGCGACGCGCTTTCGTCAGAGCAGCAACTGCACCTGTTCGAACCCTTCTTCACCACCAAGACCGACGGCCTGGGCCTGGGCCTGTCCATCTGCCGCAGCATTGCCGAAGCGCATGGCGGCCGTCTCGACGCCGCCACCGCCCAGGATGGCCCCGGCCTGCAACTTACCCTGACCCTGCCCCACGATGACCGAAGCACTACCGGCCTCTCCTGAATGGCACATCCATGTCGTCGACGACGACGCCGCGTTTCGCCGCTCGCTGGTGTTTCTGCTCGAATCCATGGGCTGGGCCGTGCAAGCCCACGCCTCGGCAGCCGATTACCTGGCGCACGGCCTACCTGCCCTCGATGAAACCGGCTGCCTGTTGCTCGACGTGCGCATGCCAGGCATGAGCGGACTCGACCTGCAGGACGAACTGCACAAGCGCAGGATCCCGATCCCGATCGTTTTTCTTACTGGCCACGGGGATGTCTCG
>JAIUOM010000077.1 GCA_020161215.1 Pseudomonadota bacterium | reverse complement strand
GGTGTCGACGTGTTTTTTTCGTGCTGAAGCACAGGAGATTTGCCCCGATGTCTCGCATTGACGCGCCCTTGCAGCCGCCTTCCCAGTTTGATCCTGGCCGGGGCGCCGGTGCCTCGGCCGACGGGCGCACCGGCATGCAGGGGCGCATGGACAACCAGCGCGTGGTGGTGGATACCGGCCAGTCGGTGCTGACCGATGCCGCCGAGGAGATCAGCCTGCACCACGCCGAGAAAGCCGAGGCCAAGCACTCGGCCGAGCGCAAGAAGGAACTGACGCGGCCGATGGAGCTGATGAACGCGGAGGCCATCGAGAACTACGTCAACGCGGCGGAGCCCGACCAGACCCCGCAACACCTCAAGGACCTAGCCAAGAAGCTGCTTTCTGGCCAGGGCGACCCGCTGCAGCTGGCGCGCCAGGCCATGCGGCAACCGACGTCGCAGTACCTGGCGCTGCAGTACGCGCTGGGGCAGGGTGAGCGCGAGGGCGCCTCCGACGACGTGCTGGAGCGCCTGCGCGAGGCCCTGGAAGACCAGGAGATGAGCCACGGCCCACGCATTCGGGCCGACGTGAACACCATCGCCGCGGCCAGCGAGGGCAAGGCCACGGCGGCGGACGTGGTGGACTTTCAGCAGACCTACGTCGACGTGGTGATGGGTGAAGCGACCCTCAACCAGACCCTGCTGCTGGCGCTGGACCGCTTTGGCGAAAACGAGCTGGCGGCCGGGCTGGCGCGGCTGACCCGGGCGCTTGGCCAGGATCTGGCGGCGGCACGGCCCAGCGCCGACCCGACTCGGTTGCAGAATCTGGTGCAAGACCTGTACCACCTGGGCGTGGCAACCACCGTGCTGGAGGGCTGCCAGAGCTTGCTGGCGGACCTGCGGGCGCGCCATGCCTGCGCTCCGGACCAGGGGGCGGTGGAACTGATGAAGGATTTGGTCGGGATCAGTGTCGAGAACTGGTTGTCGCCCAGCCGTTTTACCCAGTTGTCGGAGAAGTTCGGCGCCGCCGAGGTGGCGCCGCAGATTGTGTTCGTGGGCGGGGTCAAGGGTTTGTTGCACGGCATGCCGCCCAAGGTCTTCGTGGATGGCGAGCAGCGTTTTTCGGTGTTTCAGGCGGTGCAGCAGGCCCTGGATGCGGCCATCGACCGGGAGGAGTACTGATGTCACTTGAACAGGCGCTGGCCGATTTCGGCCGTGAAATCGGGGTGCAGTCGCTTGCGCCCGGCCCGGAAGGCACGGTGCAACTGCGCTTTGAATCCGGGGCCATCCTCGGCGTGGGGCGCCAGGGTGCGGCCGTGGTCGTGCACCTGGCCGAGCCCGTGCCCGCGCACGAGGCGGCCGATGTGCTGCTGCGGGCCATGAAGCAGGCCGCGACGCCGGACGCTGGCGCACCCGCCTGGCAGGTTGGCTTGTTCAGCGCCGACAGTCAGGACTGGCTGGTGCACGCCATGCACCTGCCAGAAGCGGGTTTCGACGCGCCAGCGTTGCGGCAAGCCCACGAGCATTTGCGTCGCTGCCTCGCGCAGTTGGGCATGCACGGCGCTTGAACCGCTTCGCAGGATGGCCAATGGCGGCGTTGGTACCTGGCCTGGCAGAGAATGCCCGCCATGCCAGGCCACCGGAGTGAAAGCCCGCGCGGCCCGATCCCCTGGGCTGCGCAGTCTACATTAGCCTGGGTAAACCCGGATCTGATGCCGCCGTTTGGCCTGTCGGCCCGATCCTTGACCCCAGGCGGGAGGAGGCTCGCGCCCCGGGAAATGGCCGCTTGGCAAACATTTATGTCTGAAAATGGAACTCTTTGCTGCCCGCGGTTACTCAGGGTGCAATAGCTGGCGCCAGCCATTGATCTGAGGATACACACAGGAGTTTCGCCATGGCCGACCTTCAGGTACGTTTACCACTGGCTTTCGACCGAGGCATTGAGCGTGTCACCTACACCCGGCAAGGAGATACGCCGGACCTGCCCCGGCGCGAGGAGGGCGCGCCCGCCGACGTGGCCGGACGCCCGCAAATGGAGACCTTGCTGGCACTGTCGACGTTGGACGACGCCTTGGATGCCAGCATTCGTCCGGAGTTGGAACACCGCGACCTGATGGTGCCGTCGCGTTTTCGGGAAGGTCTGGATGGCGTGCTGCAGCAGTTGCGCGATGCCGCTGCCAAGCTGCAGGAAGCAGGTCCGGGCCAGGACGCCGACCGCCTGCGCGTGCTCAACCGCGCCACCCGGCTGCTGAACGAGGAATGCCAGTTGCGCGACCTGGTGCAGATGTACCGCAGCGTGCTTTACCAGGGTTGAGTACTTGACGTCAGACAACGAACAAGATGAAGCTGGCGCCGGCGGCGCGCAGTCGATGCGCCAGATTGAGCTGATGGATCTGCTCGGCTACATCTACCTGCGGCACGGGCAGCCCGACAAGGCGGCGGTGCTGATGGCGGCGCGTGACGTGCTGGCCCCGGGCGACGCGCGCGCCTTGCTGACGCTGGCATTGGCCCAGGTGCGCTCGGAGCGCCCGGAGCGGGCGCTGGACACCCTGGAGCGACTGGCCCTGATAGGGGGCGTGGATGCGGGTTTTCACCTGGTGCGCGCGCAGGCGCTGCAGGCCCTGAACCGTGCCGATGAAGCCGCCAGCGCAATGCGTGCCCACGTGGCGGCGCGTGCCGCCGAGGCAGAGGCTGGCGCCGGAGCGGCGGTCCTGGCGCCGACCGGCGAAATCCGATAAGGCACCGGCACCATGGCATCACCCGGTACCCTGACCCCCAGCGGCGGTCTGTCGCGCATGCAGCGCATGGTGCAAGCGGCCACCAGCCGCAACGACCTGGTGCTGGCGGCCTTCCTGGTGGCGGTCATCTTCATGATGATCCTGCCGCTGCCGACCTGGCTGCTGGACATGCTGATCGGCACCAACATGGTGATCTCGGCCATCCTGCTGATGGTGGCCATGTACCTGCCGTCGCCGCTGTCGTTCTCGTCCTTTCCCTCGGTGCTGCTGGTCACCACGCTGTTTCGCCTGGGCATTTCGATTGCCTCGACCCGGCTGATCCTGCTGCAGGCCGACGCCGGACACATCATCCTGACCTTTGGCAACTTCGTGGTCGGTGGCAATCTGGTGGTGGGCTTGGTGGTGTTTCTGATCCTGACGGTGGTGCAGTTCGTGGTCATCACCAAGGGCGCCGAGCGCGTGGCCGAGGTGGCGGCGCGTTTCTCGCTGGACGCCATGCCGGGCAAGCAGATGTCGATCGATGGCGACATGCGCGCCGGCACCATCGACATGGAGGAGGCCAAGCGTCGGCGCGGCCTGGTGGAAAAGGAAAGCCAGCTCTACGGCGCCATGGACGGAGCCATGAAGTTCGTCAAGGGCGACGCCATCGCGGGCCTGATCATCGTGGCGGTGAATCTGCTGGGCGGTATCGTCATCGGCACCATGCAGCGGGGCATGTCGGCCGCCGACGCCATGAAGACCTACTCGATCCTGACCATCGGCGATGGCCTGATCGCGCAGATTCCAGCGCTGTTCATCGCCATCTGCGCCGGCATGATCGTCACCCGGGTGCAAGCCGGCGACGACCCGTCCAACGTGGGCAAGGACATTGGCGCACAGGTGCTGGCCCAGCCGCGGGCGCTGATGATTGCCGCCGCCGTGGCGCTGGGCATGGGCCTGATTCCGGGTATGCCGGTGCCGGTGTTCCTGGTGTTGGCCCTGGTCATCGGGGGGGTCGGCTACACCCTGATGCGCGGCACCCGCAAGGTGGTGGACGAAACCACCGGCAAGGTCACGGAAGTGCCGGCGATGCAGGCCGCTGGCGAGAAGCCGCGCAAGCCGAAGACCGACGGCAGCGATGAATTTGCGCCCACGGTGCCCTTGCTGATGGACGTGGCCGCCGGCTTGCAAAGCAGTTTCGACGCCGACACGCTGAACGACGAGTTGTTGAAGATTCGGCGCGCCCTGTATTTCGACCTGGGCGTGCCTTTCCCGGGTATCCAGCTGCGTTTCAACGAGTCGCTGCCCACGGAAAGCTACAACATCATGCTGTCCGAAGTGCCGGTGTCGCAGGGCCGGCTGCGCCCAGGCTTCCTGCTGGTCCGCGAGAGCACGCAGAACCTGGATGCGCTGCAAATCAGCTACCAAGCCGACCGCAAATTTCTGCCGCACATCCCGACCTTGTGGGTCGATGCCAGCCTGCGCGACACCTTGAAACGCGCCAGCATCCCCTTCATGGACGCCAGCCAGGTGCTGACCTACCACCTGGCCTTTGTGCTGAAGAAATATTCGGCCGACTTCATTGGCATACAGGAAACCCGATTTCTGCTGGGTGCGATGGAAGTGCGCTTTCCGGACCTGGTCAAGGAGTCCACCCGTGTGCTGCCGATTCAGAAAATCGCCGAAATTCTGCAGCGCCTGGTGTCGGAGGACATTTCGGTGCGCAACCTCCGGGCCATCCTCGAGTCGCTGATCGAGTGGGGCCAGAAAGAGAAAGACTCGGTGCTGCTGACCGAGTACGTGCGCTCGACCCTCAAGCGCCACATCAGCTACAAGTATTCGAGTGGGCAGAACGTGCTGCCGGCCTACCTGCTGGCGCCGGCGATCGAGGATCAGGTGCGTGGGGCCATCCGACAGACCTCGGCGGGCAGCTACCTGTCACTCGATCCGGCGGTGTCCAAGAAGCTGGTGGAGAACATCAAGAAGGCGGTGGGCAATCTGGACACCAGCGGCCAGCAGCCGGTGCTGCTCACCTCGATGGACATCCGGCGCTACATGCGCAAGATGATTGAACAGGACCTGTATGACCTGCCCGTGCTCAGCTACCAGGAGCTGACGCAAGAGATCAACATACAACCGCTGGCCCGCATCGATCTATGAGTCCCTCTGCCTGCTGGCCTCGTCCGGTGACGCAAATGCCGTCTGGCGCATCGTGCCTGGGCTGTCCCTTGAGGGAAGGGCGCCGCCCGTGAAGCGCGACGCCATGGCCATCGAATTGCGCGTGCTGAGCGGACGCCACGCCGGCGCCTGCGTGGCGGCACGCGACAACCTGATGCTGGGGGCCGGCGACGAGGCCGACGTGATTCTGACCGACCTGGCGTCCGACGCGGGTGCCGCGCGGCTGTACCTGGTGGAAGGTGGACGGTGGTTACTTTGGTCCGCCACGGAGGCCCCGGATGCCGAAGCGCTAGCCAAGGCGCCGCGTTGGGGCGTACCAGGGCATTGGGGCGGGGTGGCTCTTTGTGTGTGCGAGCCGAATACCGATTGGCCCGAACCGCCACCGGAGCCCGTACCGTCCCCTCGGCCCACGGTGGCGCCCGCCGAGACATCCGCTCCGGCCGACCCAGGCTCGACCGATGCCGAGTCAGACGTCCTGAGCGCCGCGCAAGCGGCTCCCGCGCCCGCAAGGCGGCCTGACACCAGAGCCGGACCCAGGAGGCGCACGAGCTGGGTCAGCGTGACTGCCCTGGTCCTGATCGTGCTGGTGGCGCTGGCCGTGCCCGCCTGGCAGGCCCTCGGGCCGCCCAGCACGCCAGTGCCAGCTCCCCCGATCGAGCCGGTGGACCAGACCACCCGGGCCGAGGCCCAGATACCCGATCTGCAGTTGGCGATCGCCCAGGTCGATCCCGGCTTGCGGATGCGGCTGACGCCGCGTGCGGATGGCCGGGTCGACATTCAGGGCTGGGTGGCGTCCATCCCCGAGTTGGATCGCCTGGCGGGCGCTTTGTCCGCACGACGCCCGTCCCCCGTGCTGCGCGTGCGCGTGACACATGAGCTGCGTGCCGAATTGCGTGCGTTGCTGGCCGGTAGCCACGCCCACCTGGATTTCGCGCCGGATGGCCCGATCGGCATCCAGGTGCGCGGCATTGTCCTGGGAGAGGCTGGGCGACGCGCGGCCCTGGACGCCGTCCGGGCGGTGTTGCCAACGCAGTTGACCTTGCGGGACGGCCTGCGTCTGGCCGAGGACATGGCTGTGGACGTGCGCAATGCGCTGGTGCTGGCCGGCTTTCCTGACACGCGGGCACAGTGGAATGGCGACGAGATGGTAGTGACGGTACCTTTACCGGGCACCGCGCGCGGGCGCCTGGAAAACGCCCTGCTCGGGCTGACCGAGCGCTTTGCGGGCTTGCCGCTGCGCATTGTTCCCGAGCCGATGGCGCCGCCGCAACAGGCAAGCTTGTCGCCCGCCCCCTTCGCGATCCGCGGCGTCGTGGGCGGCCCGGCACCCTACCTGATCCTGTCCGACGGTGGGCGTGTGTTGCCGGGTGGCTCGCACGCCGGATGGCGCCTCGAAGCCATCGAGGACGACGTGCTGCTTTTCGATGCGCCGCGCCGCATCCGGGTGGCGCGATGAACACCAAGGAGCCGAACCCGATGCCCGAGACACCGAGCGACCCTCGGCCCAGCGCCATGATGCCTCCTGGGGTCGTCGACATTGGCGGCAAGTTGGGAGCGCTGAGCGAGCTTGAAGCCGCGTTGGCGGGCCCCTCCCAGCAGGCCCATGCGGCCTGGGCCGCGGCGTCGGCGCAGATGGCGGACCTGGCCTCACGCACGCGACTGGCCATGCGCGCCGGCTGCTCGCCAGGCCACTTTCAGACCCTGGAGGCGGTCTCCAGGGCCTGCGTCGCCGCCGAGGAATTACTGGCTCTGATCGTGCCGCCGGGCGATCAAGGTGCCACAATAGTCACCGGCCAATCCCCGCCAGCACGCCGGGGCTGAACAAGGAGAGCAACCATGGCAACCACCGTATCCACCTCCACGGGGATCAATTTCAGCATGCTGTCGAGCACCATTGGGAGCGTGCTCACCACCAGCGAGGGCAACCTGCGCGACAGAATTTCGAATCTGGGCGAGAACCCGACCCAGACCGAACTGCTGATGATGCAAGCCGATCTGCAGAAATGGTCCATGCTGATCCAGCTGCAGAGCACCATCACCAAGGAGCTCGGCGACGCCCTCAAGGGCATCATCCAGAAAGCGGCCTGATCCTGCCGGTGTTTCATCTGCACGCAGGACGGCCCGAGCCGCGCTGACGGTGGCGACCGCGATCGACCAGTTGCTGTTGGATATCGGCCGAGAGTTGGGTATCCAGGGCTTGCGCGTGGATGCGCAGGGTTGTTGCCGGCTGGTATTTGATGGCCGGCGCATGCTGGAGTTGCGTGCCGCGCCTGCGCAGCGGCGCGTGCTGCTGAGCTGCCGCTTGGACGGCGCGCTGCTGCAGGACAGCCAAGCGGGGCTGCTGTTGCGCGCCAATGCCTGGGGCGCGGGCACGGCTGGGGCCTGGTTCGCGGTGGATGAGGTGGGCCGCATCTGCCTTCAGCACGCGGTGGCGCTGATGGAGGATTCGGCGCGGCTGCTGCTGAACCTGATCGAAGGTCTGTTGGATGCCGTGGAGCGTTGGGAACAACGTCTGCGCGCGCCGCAGGCAGGCTCGCAGCCCGGGGGCATGGCGGCGTGGATGCAGAAAGTGTGACCCGTCGGGTCATGTGCCGCGCCGGCTGAATCGCGGTCACGCCACAAGCCAGCAGGTGGGTCGAATCTCTGCTCGCCACGTCCTCAGCTCAAGCTGCCGAGCAGCTCCTCGGCCGTCAGCGGCACGGTCAACGTGAGGAGGGTACCCCTGCCAGGCTCGGCTTCCAGGTGCAGCTGACCGCCAAGTTGGGCTGCGCGTTGGTGCATGCTGGTCAGGCCAAAGCCCGCGCCGCGCTCGTGCGATTGGGGCGCGAAACCTTGCCCGTCGTCACGCACCTGCAGCTCCAGCTGCCCGTTGGTCACGGACAGCCGCACCTGTGCCGTGCGGGCTTGGCTGTGCTTGACGATGTTGGTCACGGCTTCTTGCAGGATGCGCAGGATATTCAACGCGCGGCTGCCTTTCAGGCTGAGTTGCCGCAGGTCCTCCATCGACCATTCGGTGGTGATATCCCGCGCCTCCAGGCCGGTGACCAAGCGTCTGCGCAAAGTGGCCAGCCGTACCGACAGTTCGTCGGGGCCCTCCTGGCCCGCGCTGTCGATGATCAGGCGCAGGTCGTTGCTGATTTGCTTGAGCAGGTTCAGCGTGTCCGGCGCATCGACGCTTGGGCGCGGTGGCGAGCCGGCCGGGGCTTGCAACTGTGTGATGGCACTGGTCAGGGTGCCGCCCAGGCCATCGTGCAGATCCCGCACCAGTTCGAGCCGTTCCGTCTGGCGGGCACTGGCCACCTCCATGTCGCGCTGCCGTCCCAAGGCTCGGGTCAGGCGTGCGCTGGCGCGTTCGACCTGACGGCGCAGCTCCTCGGCGAAGAAGACTTCGCGCTCGAACGCGCCGCGCAGGCGCCAGGCCAACAGCAGGCTGATGCCGAACATGAACAGCACCGAGGCGCCTTGCGCGTAGTACCGGTTGTCGTCGATCAGGCCCAGCACCACCAGCACATCCCGTGTGCCGGCGACGGTGGGGATGAACAGGGTGATGGCCAAGGCCAGGCTCTGCACGCTGTGGTCGGACCAGGCATGGCGCCAGATGATCAGGGCCGCGACGAAGTACAGCACCAGGGCGCCCAGCATGAGCAGATTCCGAAACTGACTGGCCATGCTGGGTGCGCCGAACTCCAGAATCGCCCAGGCCGCGCCGACGATGGCCGGAAAGCTCAGTGCCAGCGCGGCCTCGGCGCGTGGCCAGGCGAGCCCCACGAAGCGCAGGGCGAAAAACGAGAAGCTGGCCGAGAACCCCCACAGCACCGCCATGGTGGCCAACTGCCAAGCCGCCGTGGTGGACAGCGGCCAGGGTGATGCCGCCACATAGTTGTACGTAAAGGCCGCCCAGAACGCCGAGGACAGGGCGTACCAGCCAAACAGCGACTCGCGGGGCCAGCAGATCCAGATCATCAGGAACAGCAGGGTGATGGCGATCTGAATGCCCATGCGCACCTGTGGCAGGCCGACGTTCGACCACCGGACGTTGCGGTACATCTCGTGCACCCCAGCCGCCTGCCCCACCAGGACCCTGCCCAGGCCGCCCTGGTAAGCGGCATGACCCCGCGCCTGCACCAGCAAGGTGTGCGTGCCGGCGCGCGCTGGGCCCTGGCTGGCGTTGCCCAGCAGCCAGTAGCGTGGCTGGTTCCAGGCCCGGCTCAACGGCTCCTGCAAAGACATGTCGCGCCAGATCAACGCATCGTCCAACCACACCGCCCCGGCCATGGTGATGGACTCCAGCATCAAGCCCACGTCGTGTGGCCAGTTCTCGGGCACCGTGAAGCGCAGGCGGTACCAGACCGCGCCGTCGTGCTCGGGCCAGCGTGTCGCCCACGCGTCCGGCAAGTCCACCGGCACCCAGCCTTCGGTCGGCGGCCGAAGAGCCGGCGCGTCGGTCAACACCGGGGCGCCCAGCGCGGTCTCCACGCTGTCCAGTGGCAGGCGCTGATCCTTGGGCATCGCGTTCAGCAGGACCGGGGTGTAGGTCAGCGCCAACGCCGCGCCCACCATCAACAGCACGACCAGGGTCAAGGCCAGAAACGTGGAGCGGCGCGAGCCCTCTGGAGGCGGCTCGTAGGCCAACGCACTGGGCGCAAAATCAGATGCTGGGGGGGCCATGCCAGGGCTCTGCGCGGTGGCGGAAGTCGCGGTCCGCGGACAAAGGTCGACACACCAACACGTCGTTGCCCGAACGAGCCGGCAGCGCGAACTCAGTGGCAGCGCCGTGGAAGGGGTGTCGCAGCATGGTTTCCCGGGAAGCCGGGCAGGGTGCACAGCCTGCGTTGAATATAGCCTTGAGCGTCGCGTGCCAGGGTCATGCACTTGCCGCCGGTCTGCCGCCGGCCTCCGTTCGTCCGGACCTTTGCTTGCGCGGGCGGCATCGGGCCATGGATCCGACCAACCAATACCGGGCGGTTTCGCCGGGAGCGACGAGGGCACATCCGGCGTGGCACGCCGCCGGTGGCTTGGGCTCCGGGCGCTGCCCCACAGCGCACTCCTAAATTTACGCGTTTTTGAGGTCCAGCCGGCGTCAACAAACAGGACTCTGCTATCGATAGGAGAGTTTCAGCCGGATGGCGTCTGCGCTACCATCTGGGCTCACTCGCCAACCTCCGCGCACATGTACCTGCCCCCTTACTTCAAGTGCGACGACCCCTCCGTCGCCGCCCGGTTGATGCGCGAGCACCCGTTGGCCAGCCTCATCACGGTGGACGATGCCGGGCTGCCGTTTGTTTCCCATCTGCCGTTGCACCTGCGCGAACAGGGGGAGGGCGCTTTCACCTTGCTGGGGCACGTGGCCCGACCCAATCCGCAGTGGCG
This sequence comes from Pseudomonadota bacterium, assembly GCA_020161215.1. Lineage (GTDB taxonomy): Bacteria > Pseudomonadota > Gammaproteobacteria > Burkholderiales > Burkholderiaceae_C > Ottowia. Next base: position 9,847 of record JAIUOM010000077.1, on the reverse strand, counting down.
CCACTTGCAGGCACGGCCTCGGGCCGTGGTCAGTTTTCTTGGTCCACACGGCTATTTGTCACCCCAGTTCTACCCCGATTTGGCCCGTGTACCGAGCTGGAACTACCTGGCGGTGCATTGCACGGTCGGCGCACGCCTGATCGAGCACGCCGAGGTGCACGACAAGGACGCCTTGTTGAAGCAGCTGATTGGTGACCACGAACCGGCGTACGCCCAGCAATGGAAAGACCTGGGCACCGATTTCCAGCACAAGCTGCTGGCCGGCATCGTGGCCTTCGAGCTGACCGTCGAGCGCTGGGAGTGCAAGCTGAAACTGAACCAGCACCGCCCCGAATCGCACGCCGCCATGCACGCCGCCTACGCCGCTGGCACGACCGATGAACAGGCCCTGGCGCGCTGGATGGAGGCACTGGGCATGGCAACCGGGAGTTCATGATGCGGGTATTCGGGGTACTGGGCTTGGTGCTGGCCGTGCTGATCGTGGGACTGCTGGCGCGCAACCAGCTGAAAAGCCTGCAGGCACCGATTCCCGCGCTGGCCACACCAGAAGGGTCGGCGGCGCCGGCCGCGGCGCCCACCGGCAACGTGCGTCAGCAAAGCCAGCAGTTGCAGCAGCAATACAAGCAGGCCTTGGAACAAGCCGTGCAGCAGCCCAGGCCCATGCCGGACGACATCCGATGATTTCAGTGCCCACGGCCGCTGAACCGGGCGACCCCGGTGCGGAAGACGACATTCAGGCCATGCGGCTGGCCTTGGCCGAGGCGCGCGCGGCGGCCCACGACGGCGAGGTGCCGGTGGGCGCGGTGGTGATGCGCGACGGCCAGGTCATCGCCACTGGCCGCAACGCGCCGGTCGGCGCGCACGACCCAACCGCCCACGCCGAGATCGTCGCCTTACGCGCGGCGGCCGAGCGCCTGGGCAACTATCGGCTCGATGGTTGCCAGCTCTTCGTGACCCTGGAGCCTTGCGCCATGTGCGCCGGGGCCATGTTGCACGCGCGCCTGGCGCGGGTGGTGTTCGGTGCGCCGGACCCACGCAGCGGTGCCGCGGGCTCCGTCCTGAACCTGTTCGATAACCCGCGCCTGAACCACCACACGCAGGTTCGTGGCGGCGTTTTGGCGGAAGAGGGCGGGGCGCTGCTGCGGGAGTTCTTTCAACCCCGTCGCACCAACCCGAGCCCCCTGCGCGAGGACGCCTTGCGCACCCCGGAGGCGGCCTTCGCCGACCTGCCCGACTACCCCTGGACGCCCCACTACATCAGCGATCTGCCCAGCCTGGCCGGTTTGCGCCTGCACTACCTGGATGAAGGGCCGGTGGATGCGGAAGTCACCTGGCTGTGCCTGCATGGCAACCCGACCTGGAGCTACCTGTACCGCCACATGATTCCGATCTTCCTGGCCGCCGGGCATCGGGTGGTGGCGCCCGATTTGATCGGCTTCGGCAAGAGCGACAAGCCCAAGAAGGACAGTGCCCATCGCTTCCTGTGGCACCGCCAGGTACTGCTGGAGCTGGTCGAGCGCCTGGACCTGCGCCGTGTGGCCCTGGTGGTCCAGGACTGGGGCGGTCTGCTGGGGCTGACCTTGCCCATGGCCGCCCCAGAGCGCTACCAGGCCACGCTGATCATGAACACCTGCCTGGCCGGTGGCGATGCGCCGCTGTCGCCCGGCTTTCTGGCCTGGCGCGAGTGGTGCGCCCAGAACCCGGGCTTCGACATCGCCCGGCTGATGCGGCGCAGCCTTGCGCATCTGAGCGCCTCCGAGGCCGCCGCCTACGCCGCGCCGTTTCCCGATGCCGGTCATCGCGCCGCCACGCGCAGATTTCCGGCCATGGTGCCGGCGCTGCCCGACGACGAAGGCGCCGAGATTTCCCGCCAGGCGCGTGAGTTCTGGCGCAGGCAATGGGCGGGCCGCAGTCTGATGGCCATAGGCGCCCAGGACCCGGTGCTGGGCGAAGCCGTGATGCGCGCCCTCGGCGCCGATATTCAGGGATGCCCTCCGCCCCGGATGCTGCCCGACGCCGGGCATTTCGTGCCTGAGCACGGGGCCGAGATCGCCCGACGAGCGTTGACCTGGTTGTCGACCTGACGCCGTGTTGAGCGCCACCCGGCTGATCTGCGATCGCGCCACGCCCGGCGTCTCCCGAATCTATAATTTTGATAGCTGCCCAGGCTTTTCAATCAAGCCACGGCAGGCGATTTGACTGCCCCTTACCCCACACGCGACCATGGCCCACATCTACGTTTACTCCCCCTCTGGCGCGGTGCGCGACCGCGCCGCCTTCCGCCGTGGCGTGCAGCGCTTGCAGGCCATGGGGCACGAGGTGGAGGTCGATCCGGCCGCGCTGGCCAATTGGCAGCGCTTCGCCGGCGACGACGCCACGCGCCTGGCCTCCATCGGCCGGGCCGCCGCCAGTGGAGCCGATGTCGCGTTGATCAGCCGCGGTGGCTACGGGTTGACACGCCTGTTGCCGGACATCGCCTACCGCCAGATCGCTCGCGCCATAGGCAAGGGCACACGCTTTGTCGGCCTGAGCGATTTCACTGTCTTGCAACTGGCACTGCTGCGCCAGACCGGCGCTGTCAGCTGGGCCGGGCCGGCGCTCTGCGAGGGCTTTGGGACCGCCGACACAGCCGACCTCAGCGATGGCCATGGTGGCGCGCCCACGCCGGGCGGCCCGGACGATATCATGCTGGCCTGCTTCGACGACATGCTCAGCGGAGCCGGGGAGGGCACCGGCTGGCGCCTGCCCGCCAGCGACATCACCGCGCTGCAGGGCCGCGACGGTTTACTGGCCCGAAAGGCGCCTTTGTGGGGAGGTAATCTGGCCATGCTCACCTCGCTGCTCGGTACCCCGTGGTGGCCCGAGATCCGCGGCGGTGTGCTGTTTCTGGAAGATGTCGGCGAGCATCCTTACCGCATTGAGCGCATGCTGCTGCAACTGTGGCAGGCCGGGGTGTTGGCGCGGCAGAAACTGGTGGTGCTGGGGCAGTTCACCGAGTACCGACTGACGCCGCACGACCGGGGTTACACCCTGGCCAAGGTGGTGGAACAGTTGCGAGCCCGGCTGCCACGTGTGCCGGTGTTGACTGGGCTGCCGTTCGGCCACGTGCCGACCAAGGTACTGCTGCCGGTGGGCACGTCGGTCGACGTGCTCGTGGAAGGCAGGGAAGCCTTGGTGCTGTGGGGCCACGCCGGGCATTGAAGGCGGCCCCGAGCCTGTGGGGGCGCCGGTTTTTCAGCCCCGCAGAGACACCGGACGCGACATCATGCCCCTGGGCAGCATGCCGTCGAAGAGCACGGACAGGCTGACCATGCGGGCACGGGCAATGTGTTCACCGTGCAGGGCAGCCAACGAGGTCATCAGATCGGAGCGCAAAAACCACAACGCCTCGGCATCCGCGGCCTGCCGGATGCGCCGAATGACCTCTGGGAACTGACGGGCACCCGCTTCACCGAGCATGTCGAGCATCGACAGCCGTATTTCCTCCAGGCGCGCAGCTTCTCGCTCGGGCGTGGCCCTGGCACGCCGCCACCGGCTGGTCAGCCCCATCACCGCATCGTTCCATATCCAACGCATCGCCTAAAGACCTCACATCCACAGCACGGTTCAAATCTCCCATCGGTCGATTCTTGTAATTTTCGTAGCTAGTTTAGCGGTTCAGACAGCTTTGCATCAGCCTCGCTTACCCCAGAAACGATAGCAATCTTGTAACGCTGGGTAAACCTATCCGGAACTTGTAGCTTCAAATGCCGCACCACCCAATCCCACGTGATGACCTGGCCCCACGGTCGGCCAGATTCCAAGTCACACGAATTTGGTCAGCAATGTGTTTATTAACATAATACACATCGTATGAAGTAAACAAACCGGCACGGCCAGCCCGGCATGTACTCCAAACCCTTGTCGCGCAAGGCCCAAAACTGCGCGCCATGTACCGCACCCTAGCTTGGGCTCGGGCCGATGGCGCGAAGTTCTTTCACGTCACTGAGCGGTGTGTGTAGTACCACCACCGGCGCGGGCGACCTACCATTTCCCCCTGGGGCCGCCGCGCTTCTGGTGGTCCCAGCGCAGTGCCGTCTGCAGCAACTCCACGGCGTTGGCACGTTCGGCGCGCTGGGCGAAGTCCAGCGCGGTCATGCCTTTCTGGTTGCGCACGTGGATGTCGGCTCCGGACTCGATCAGCAGCTTGACCGCCTCGGGCGAGCCGTACGAGGCGGCCATCATCAGCGGGGTTGTCCCGTTGGGCGATTGCGCGTCGATGTAGGCGTGGTGTTCGAGCAGCAATTCCATGATCTTCAGGTGCCCGTTGGTGGCGGCGTAATGCAGCGGTGTCCAACCGGGCTTGTTGACGTCGGCATCTTTCTCGATCAGGCGTTGCACGATCTCCTGGTAACCCTTGAGAGAGGCAATCATCAACGGGTTTTCGTCGGCGGCGTTGCGCTCCTCGGGGATCAGGCGCGGCGACGCCAGCAGCGCGTTGGCGGCCCGCAGCGCGCCGTCTTGCAAAGCCAGGGTCAGGCCCGAGGCGCCCGCGCCGTTGCGCGTGTTCGGGTCGAAGCCCTCGGCCAGCATGCCGCGCAGCGCCAAATCGTTGTCCTGCTTGATGGCACGGAAGAACGCGTCGGCGTCGGCGGCCCACGCCCACGGCGTCAGCACGGCCAGCGCCCAAACCAGCGCCGCGCGCCGGATGTTCAGCTTGATCATGATGCGGCGACCCTTGGAAACAGTCGGGTGAAGTTGGCGCTGGTCAGCGCCGCGATGTGTTCGACGGTGGTGGCGCGCAACTCGGCCAGACGCGCCGCCACGTACGGCACGTAGGCCGGCGTGTTCAGCTTGCCGCGAAACGGCACCGGCGCCAGGTAAGGCGCGTCGGTTTCGATCAGCAGCCGGTCGTCGGGAATGAACTGAGCCACCTCGTGCAATTCACGCGCATTCTTGAAGGTGACGATGCCCGACAGCGACACGTAAAACCCCAGATCCAACGCCGCGCGGGCCACGGCGCGGGTTTCGGTGAAGCAATGGAACACCCCGCCCGCCGCCCCCGCGCCGCCCTGCTCGCCCTCCTCGCGCAGAATGGCCAGGGTGTCGTCCGAGGCCGCGCGGGTGTGGATCACCAGGGGCACGGCGCAGTGCCGTGCCGCCCGGATATGGGTGCGAAAACGCTGGCGCTGCCACTCCAGATCGGCGATGCCGCGCCCGCCCTTGCGTTCTTCCATCTGATAGTAATCAAGCCCGGTTTCGCCGATGGCCACCACCCTGAGTTGGGCGGCGGCGGCCACCAACTCGTCCACGCTCGGCTCATGCACGCCCTCGCTGTCGGGGTGCACGCCGGCGGAGGCCCAGAAGTTGTCGTACCGCGCCGCCAGCGCCTGCACGGCCGGAAACTCCTCCATGGTGGTGCTGATGCACAGGGCGCGTGTCACGCCGGCCGCGGCCATGGCGGTGCGGACGCCCGGCAAGTCGCCGGCAAGTTCGGGAAATGTGAGATGGCAGTGGGAATCGGTGAACATCGAAAACTAGGCGCCCGCGACTCGGGCGCCGAGAGGCGCGGCACGCGGCGCAAGGAGAAAAAAGGGGTCAGATCGTCTGCGTGGAGCGCTCCGAGGCGATGGCGGCACCCAGGATCTGCTCGATCCTGGTCTTCAGGTGCTCCATCTTCTCGTCCTTCGGAAAGCGGATGCCCACCCCCTGGGTGCGGTTGCCCGAGGCGCGCGGCGGCGTGATCCAGGCCACCTTGCCGGCCACCGGGTAGCGCTGGGTATCGTCCGGCAACGTCAGCAGCACGTACACGTCGTCGCCCAGGCGGTACTCGCGCGTGGTCGGCACGAACACCCCGCCATCGGAGAAAGCCGAAATGTAGGCCGCGTACAGGGCGCCTTTCTCTTTGATGGCCAGCTGGATGACGCTGGGGCGTGGGGTGGCGGGGGTCGGGGCGGTGGACATGGACCTTGGGCGATGAAGCCTGTCAATCGTGCGAGTTTAGGGCCGAACGCGCCGTGCTGGCCAGAAACTCGGCCGCCAGCCCGGCATTCAGCGGGTGTTCGGCGGTGCGGGCGGCCTGTGTCAGTTGCTGCCACCAGCGCAGCAGCGCGGCGTGCGACAGCGGCCGAGTCGGCAGATCGCCCGGCGCAAAAAAGCGCGGTGCGGCACCCAATTGCACCGCCAGGGTGTCGTGGCAGAGCTTTTGCAGCCGCGCCACGGCCTCGGGCAGCGGCAGACCGGTCAGCACCGATGCGTCGCCGCCGGCCAATGCACGCGGCCACTGGGCCCAGCGCGTGGCCGCTTGCGGGTCTTCGGCCAGGGCCAGGGCAGCGGCCGGGCGTCCGCCGGCGGCGTGCAGCAAGGCCTGGCCCGACCCGGTGGCCACGCCCTGCCCGGCCAGCCAGCTCAGGGCTTCGGCCGACTCCGGCCATGCCAGGGTGTGCGCTAGGCAGCGGCTGCGGATGGTCGGCAGCAGCAGGTGGGCGGCGTCGGTGGCCAGCACGAAACGCACGTCGCCCGGGGGTTCTTCCAGGGTTTTGAGCAAGGCGTTGGCGCTCACCGGGTTCATGCGCTCGGCCGGGTACACCAGCACCGCCTTGCCGCGCCCACGCCCGCTGGTGCGCTGGGCGAACTCAATGGTTTCGCGCATGGCCTCGACTCGGATGTCCTTGCTGGGCTTGCGTTTTTTCTCGTCGATCTCGCGCTGCGCCTTCTCGGGCAGCGGCCAGCCGCGCACCAGCATCTCGGTTTCGGGCATCAGCACCGCCAAATCGACGTGGGTGTGCACGTCGATGCCGTGGCAGCTGGCGCAGCGGCCGCAGGCACCCTCGGGCGTGGGGGCGTCACACAACCAGGCGCGCACCAAGCCCATGGCCAGCTCGAATTGGCCCAGGCCCGAGGGCCCTTGCAGCAGCCAGGCGTGGCCACGTTGGGCCAGCAGGGCGCGCAGCTGGCGGTCGATCCACGGCGCGGTGGGCGGGGCGGCGCTCACAGCCATCCCCTGCCCTGCACCGCCGCGTGCACGGCCGCCCACACGGCCGCGCGTGGCTGATGGGCGTCGATGACCGCGAAGCGCCCCGGCGCCTCAGCCTGGCGGCGAGCGTAGGCGGCGCGCACGGCGTCGAAGAACGCAGCCGGCTGCGCCTCAAAACGGTCTGGCACCCGCGCGCCGGCCAGGCGCAGGGCGGCTTCGGCGGGCGGCAGGTCGAACCACAGCGTCAGATCGGGCTGCAGCGGGTTGGGCCAGCTGGCGGGCAAATCCAGTTCGGCCGTGTCCTGCGCCAGGTGCTCCAGCCCCGACAGCACCTGCCAGTCCATGCCGCGCCCACCGCCCTGGTAGGCAAAGGTGGCGTCGGTGAAGCGGTCGCAGATCAGCACTTCGCCGCGCGCCAGAGCCGGCGCGATCACCTGGCGCAGGTGGTCGCGCCGGGCGGCGAACATCAGCAAGGCCTCGGTCAGGGCGTCCATCGGCTCGTGCAGCACCAGGGCGCGCAGTTGTTCGGCCAGCGGCGTGCCACCGGGTTCGCGCGTCAGCGTCACGCTCCGCCCGGCGGCGCGAAACGCCTCGGCCAGGGCCTCGATGTGGCTGGATTTTCCGGCGCCGTCGATCCCTTCGAAGCTGATGAAGGTCCCGAGGGCGGGCTTGGGTGTCGAAAGGCTCACCGTGGGCCTCCCCCACCCCGCTGGAAGCGGTTGACGGCGCGGTTGTGCTCGTCCAGGCTCTGGCTGAAGTGGCTGCCGCCGTCGCCGCGCGCGACGAAATACAGCGCCTTGGTCGTTGCCGGCTGCACCGCCGCCATCAACGCCGCCTTGCCGGGCATGGCGATGGGGGTTGGCGGCAGGCCGCGCCGGGTGTAGGTGTTGTACGGCGTATCGGCGGCCAGGTGGCTGCGCTTCAGATCGCCATCGAACCGCTCGCCCAGGCCGTAGATCACTGTGGGGTCGGTCTGCAGCGGCATGCCGAGGTTCAGGCGGTTGATGAACACGCCGGCGATTTCCGCGCGGTCGTTGGCGCGGCCGGTTTCCTTTTCAACGATGCTGGCCAGGATCAGCGCCTCTTCGGGCGACTTCAGGGGCAGGTTCGGTGCCCGCGCCTCCCAGGCGGCGGCCAGGCGCTTGTCCATCAGCTGCATGGCCTGGCGCAGCACGGCCAGATCGCCCGACTTCTTGGCGTACTGGTAGGTGTCGGGAAAAAACCGTCCCTCGGGGCTGACACCGGCCTTGCCCAGCGCGGCCATCAGCTCGGCGCCGGACAGCTGGGCGGTGTCGCTGCTCAGATGTTCGGCGCGCGCCAAGGCCTGGCGCACCTGCTTGAACGTCCAGCCTTCCACCAAGGTCACCGTGAGCACGATGCGATCGCCGCGCACCAGCTTGTCGAGCAGATCGGCCGGACGCATGCCGCGCGTGACCTCGTACTCGCCCGACTGAATGGTCTGGTCGCGCCCGGCCAGCCGGAAATACCAGCGCAGCAACTCGGGCGAGGTGCGCACCCCGCCTTCCACCGCCTTGGCCGCGGCCGAGCGCAGCGAAGCACCGCGCGGCACGCTGACTTCGACCGTGTCGGCGGCCAGGGTCAAAGGCTGTTGGGTCCACCACCAGCCCGCCGCGCCCGCCGCAACGGCCATCACCACCAGGAAAGCAAGCAGTCGCCGCACAGCCCTTTTGACGTCATGAGAAACAGCCGGCCATGATAATTCAGCCATGACTGTGTCCGCCTCTGCCCTCCCCGCCACGGCCGCCGCCCTGAATGGCGTCGCCCCCCTGCCCCACCTGGGCGTGATCCGCGTCCGGGGCCAGGACGCCGCCAGCTTCCTGCAAGGCCAACTGACGCAGGATCTGGTGCTGATGGCCCCTGGCCAGGCGCGCCTGGCGGCTTTTTGCAACGCCAAGGGGCGCATGCTGGCCAGCTTCGTGGCCTGCCGCCGCGCGCCAGACGAGTTCTGGCTGGTCTGCAGCCGCGATCTGCTGGCGCCCACGCTGAAGCGTTTGTCGATGTTCGTGCTGCGTGCCAAGGCCCGGCTGGACGACGCGACGGCCGAACTGGCATTGTTCGGCCTGCTTGGGATTGCTACTAAATCAGTAGCTAATGAGGATGAATCCATGCCGACTGAAGCTGGTTTTGATGCCCCATTCATCGCCGAGCTGCCCCCCGCCGACGCCACGCCGCGTGCGTTCTGGCTGGCGGCGCATGACAGCCCGGCGCCGGCCGGCCATGCGCTGTCGCCCGAGTTGTGGGACTGGGCGGCGGTGCGCAGCGGCGTGGCCACCTTGAGCGCGCCGGTGGTCGAGGCCTTCGTGCCACAGATGCTCAACTACGAGTCGGTCGGCGGTGTCAACTTCAAAAAGGGCTGCTACCCCGGTCAGGAGGTGGTGGCGCGCAGCCAGTTCCGCGGCGCCATCAAGCGCCGGGCCTGGGTCGGCCAGGTGGAGGGCCCGGCGCAGGCCGGCCAGGAGCTGTTTGCCAGCGACGCCCCCGAGCAGCCCTGCGGCCTGATCGCCCAGGCCGCGCCGGCTCCCGGCGGCGGCACCGCCGTCATCGCCTCGGTGCAGCTGGCGGCCCAGGAAAGTGGCGCCCCCTTGCACGTGGGCGCCGCCGACGGACCGCGGCTGAGCCAGTTGCACCGGCCCTACGCCCTGATCGAGGTCTGAGGCCGCACCCCTGACAGCCTCTTGTCAGTCCCCCATGGTCCGATGGGGGCATACTGTCTTTTTTTTCCGCAACCCCTAAAGCAACTCTAAGGAGCACTTTCCATGGCCCGTGAAGTCGTTGTCGCAGCCGGTGTCCGCACCGCCATCGGTACCTACGGTGGCAGCCTGAAGGACATCCCCCCCGTTGATCTGGCCGCCATGGTGGTCAAGGAGTCGC
>JAIUOM010000076.1 GCA_020161215.1 Pseudomonadota bacterium | reverse complement strand
CAGCCTCAACACCGCCGAGGTCGAGGCCATGCTCCCACGCATCCGCCAGCATGTGCACATTCCCGTCGGCGTGGGCTTCGGCATCCGCGACGCCGAGACCGCCAAAGCCATCGGCCGCGTGGCCGACGCCGTGGTCATCGGCAGCCGGCTGATTCAGCTGATCGAGTTTCAGCCGCACGAGAAGGTGGTGGCGGCAGCCATTGACTTCCTGCGCCCGGTGCGTGCGGCGCTCGATTCATAATCGCACTATCAAATCAGGAGTAGCACATGAGCTGGCTCGAAAAACTTCTGCCCCCCAAGATCCAGAAAACCGACGCGACCGAACGCCGCCAGGTGCCCGAGGGTCTGTGGATCAAGTGCCCTCAGTGCGACACCGTGCTGTACAAGACCGATCTGGAGCAGAACCAGAACGTCTGCCCGCACTGCCACCACCACCACCGCATCGGCGCACGCCAACGTCTGAACGTGTTCCTCGACAACGAGGGCCGCTACGAGATCGGCCAGGAAGTCATCCCCGTCGATGCCCTCAAGTTCAAGGACAGCCGCAAGTACCCCGAACGCCTAAAGGAAGCGCTGGAGGCCACCGGCGAGACCGATGCCCTGGTGGTGATGGGCGGTGCCGTGCACTCCATCAGCGTGGTGACCGCGGCCTTTGAGTTCGACTTCATGGGCGGCTCCATGGGCTCGGTGGTGGGCGAGCGCTTTGTGCGTGGCGTCGAGACCGCCATCGAGCAGAAAGTGCCCTTCATCTGCTTCACCGCCACCGGTGGTGCGCGCATGCAGGAGGGTCTGCTCAGCCTGATGCAGATGGCCAAGACCAACGCCGCCCTCACCCGCCTGGCCAAGAGGGGCCTGCCCTACATCAGCGTGTTGACCGACCCGACCATGGGCGGCGTGTCAGCCGGTTTTGCGTTTGTGGGCGACGTGGTGATCGCCGAGCCCAAAGCCCTGATCGGCTTTGCCGGCCCGCGCGTGATCGAAAACACCGTGCGCGTGAAACTGCCCGAAGGCTTTCAGCGCGCCGAGTTTCTGCAAGACAAGGGCGCGGTCGACTTCATCTGCGATCGGCGCGAGTTGCGCGAGAAAGTCGCCAAGGTGCTCGCCATGCTGCAGCGCCAGCCGGCCGACGCCGTGCAGTAGGCCAGCGGCATTTTTTAGGAATTTCGGGCGTTAGCCGGCACCGGTTAATCCTAGCGCGCTATTTTTTCGTGAGCGTTCGACGCCCATTCGGCGCCTCGTCCAGGGCTGGCTCACCCCAGGCTCGCCAACAGTCCACTGCCCAGCACGTTGGCCTGTAGCGAGCTGATCACAATGCCCAGCACCTGCAGGAGCACGATCACCACCAGGGGCGACAGATCGACGCCCCCGACCAGCGGTAGCCAGCGCCGCACTGGCGCCAGCAACGGCTGACACAGGTGATCGATCACGTCGAAAATCAGTGTCCGGTTCTGCGTCCAGGACAAGATCGCGGCGATGATCAACAGCGCCGTGCCCACCGACACCGCCAGCTTGACCACCCCCAGCAGGGCCAACACCGGCAGGATGGCCCAGCGCGACAGGTCCAGCAGCAGCATCAGCGCCACGTACTGCAGCATCTTCAGCAACCACACCGCCACCAGACTGCCCACATCCAGCCTGTCGCCGCCAGGCAGCAGCCGCTGCAGCGGACGCACCAGCCAATCCGACAACGCCAGCACCAGGCGTCCGACCGGGTTGGCCATGGACATACGGCGCCAACGCATGATCAGCCGCAGCAGGCAGGCTCCGCCCACCAGCGTGACCGCCACTTCCAGCAAGAACGTCAATACCTGATACAGCACGACAAGCCCATCCGTTCATCACTCGCCGCGCAACGTCGGCAAACCCCTGACATACCCATGCGTGCGATGATAGCGACACCGCCGCGCCGACCCGTCCGCCTGGGTCCATGCGACACCTTTGACACGATGGCCACCCCTGCCCTGACCCTGAAATCCTTGCCGCTGTTCCCCCTGGACACGGTGCTGTTTCCAGGCGGCCGCTTGCCGCTGCAGGTGTTCGAAGTTCGTTACCTCGACATGGTGGGCAAATGCCAACGCACCGGCGCGCCGTTCGGGGTGGTCGGCCTGCAGGCGGGGCGCGAAGTGCGCGCGGCTGGCGCCCCCGACGAAGAACTGCTGTCCATCGGCACCTTGGCCCACGTTTCCGAGCTGAGGCAGCCCCAAGCCGGCTTGCTGCACCTGCGCTGCCAGGGCAGCCAGCGCTTTCGCATCGACCGTGCCAGCCGCCTGCCGCACGGACTGTGGGTGGCCGACGTGACGCTGCTGCCAGGCGACGCCACGGTGTCCGTGCCCGACGATCTGCGCCCGGCCGCCGACGCACTGCGCCAGGTGCGGCGCCAGCTTGCCGTCCGCGCCGCCGCCGAATCTCCACCGCCAGCACCCGCCGCAGCCGAGGATGCCGAGGACGACGCCCACTATGCCGACTGTGGCTGGGTCGCCAACCGTTGGTGCGAGCTTCTGCCCCTCCCCTTGCCCACCCGCCAGCAGCTCATGAGCCTGGACAACCCGCTGCTGCGCCTGGAACTGGTGTCGGATTTGCTGGACCGGGTCGGAATCAACGGCGGACAGCGCTGACTGCCGCAAAGGCCGCTCGCGGACAAGCGAACCCGGACCGAGGAAGCGCCGTGCTGCGGCCTCCGATATGGGTTTCACGGAGCAGTCAAGCCAGGAAACCTGAAGCCTTCGCGCGCTGAACCATCCCAGTCGATGGCCCAGTCCGGCGGGCACGACATGAGTCCGCGCCCGACCGACGCGGAACGCCCAAAGGTCGAAACCGCCGCTTCGTGCCTGCCAAATGTCCGGTAGCCCACGGATGGGTCGACGCAACAAGCGCCCCAACCCTGAGCACGCTCAGGCATCCAGCCACCAGATGGACCGGAACGCCACGAGCATCGGGCAGCCGCAGGCGGCATCCGCCAAACCCATCCAAAGTCGCCGCTGCCAAAGTCAGTTGCGGTATTGGCAACTGACGCGAAAACCGCGACTGCGCGTCTTACTCTGACAAGCGTTCCCACTCGAACGGTCGTCAGAAAACCTGTGGAGACCTTCGATTGAAAACACCCATTTCAAGCAGCACCCGAAAAACCATAGATAAGGCGATGCAGGTCATGACCGCATTCACTCAAGATCGACCAGAACTGGCGGTCAGCGAGCTGGCCGAGCGCTTGGGCATACACAAGAGCGTCATCTCTCGCATTGCCTCGTCTCTGAAGGCGTGGGACATGCTTGAAACGAACTCGGTCACGGGCCGTCTGCGCGTGGGGCCGGGTGCGTTTCGCATCGGCTCGCTTTTCTCGCATCGCCCCAACAGCCTGGCCGATGTCGCTGGCCCGCTGTTGGCCGACCTGGTGGCCCAGACGGGCCATTCGGCGCACCTCAGCGTGTGCAAGGACGAACACATCCTGGTCGTCGCGACCGTGGAAAGCCCCAGTGCACTGCGGGTGATCATGAGAGTGGGCGACGAACGCCAGCTTCACACCACCGCTGCGGGCAAGCTGTTCATGGCGCTCTCGGCACCAAGCCTGATGCGCGCGGCGTACCGAGAAAGCCAATTCAAAGCCTTGACACCCTTGACCGTCAAGACGATGGCCGAGATGGAACGCAACCTGGCCAGGATTCGTCGCGAGCGGGTTGCCCACAACCAGGGCGAAAACACCCTGGGCGCGGGTGCGGTGGCGGCCCCGGTGATGTCTCGCTCAGGCGAGGTCATCGCCGTCGTCTCCACGGTGTTTCCACTTCACGTGGTGGACGCCGAGAAGCGCACGCTCATCGAGGGAAACACCAGGGCTTGCGCCGAACAACTCTCGATCAAGGTCGCGCGGTTGCCATCAAGAAGTTTCGCTTAACTCAACAAGGAGGTTCCTTTGCCAATCAACCTAAACGCGCTGGGCGCGGAAACGCCCTGGTCCGAGGTCGTCGTCACGCAAGAGAGGATAGATGCCTTATGCAGCGTCCTGGGTGACTACAACCCGTTGTTTCTGGACGCCGAACAAGCTGCCCAGAGCGAAAACCAAGGCATCGTCGCACCGCCGACGTTCATCAATTGCTTTCGTGACTTCAAGACCGCGTTGGTGCTGTCGGAAGCCGAGGTGGATCTTCCTCTGCTGCTCCACGGCGAGCAAGTGATTCGCTACTACAAGCCGGTGCGCCCGGGTGATCGGGTCTTGCACAAGATCAAGGTGATCGAGGCGGGCCGCAAGAAAAGCAAGACCTATGGCGAGGTCAGCTTTTTCACCGTGCTGATCAAGATGAAAAACCTCGCCGACGAGCGCCTCGTCGAAGCCACTCAACTCTTTTTTGTGCGAGACAAGTAACCCCATGAGCGCCTACTCTTCACTGGAAATTTCCCAACGCCTGGCGGTTCCCGCCGGCACCACTTCGCCGGTCAGCACGGAAGGCCCCTACTTCGAGGACGTCACCGTCGGCATGACCCTGGAGCTTCAGAAACCGGCCATCACACGCCTGCAGATCGCGAAGTTCGCCGGCGCCTCGGGTGACTTCAACCCGAGCCACGTGGACGAAGATATCGCGCGAGACATCGGCGGCATGGGCGGTGTGTTCGCGCACGGCATGATCGGCATGGGCTTTCTCGGTCAACTCCTGACCGATTTCCTGTGGGACCGTCCACTGCGGATGTTCTCGACCCGCGCGGTCATCATCGTTCGTCCCGGAGATACCCTGACTTGCCGTGCCAAGGTCAGCCGCAAGTGGGTTGAGGACGAAGACAACCTGGTCGAGTTCGAGCTCGAAGCGCTCAACCAGAACAAGGAAGTGACCCATACCGGCAAGGCGGAAGCCGTCCTGCCGCACCGCCCGATCGCCATCAAGGCCGATCTGAAGCGCCCCTACCTCGTGCAGCATCGTGTCATCGGTTGACGATCGGCGTCCCGTGGTCCCCGTCACCGTGCAGCGCGCCTTGGGTCTCGCGGCCCAACGGCACGCCCATCGCGTGGCGGTGCGGCACGGGGATACCACGCTCACTTTCGCCGAGCTGGATCACCGTGCGGCGGCCGTGGCGCAAGGCCTGATCAGGGCTGGCGTGACACGCGGGGACCGAGTGGCCGTGATGCTGCCGAATTGCGCGGACTACATCGTCATCGCAATGGCCTGCGCGAAGGCGGCATTGTGCATGGTGCCCGTCAACTACCGGTTCACGGGTGCCGAGCTCAGGCGTCAGGTGGACGACTGCGGTGCCAAGGTCTTGATTTCCGACCAAGGTTTTCGTCAGCAGGTTGCGGACGCCGAGTTTCCGGAAACCATGCGAATAGTTCACGACCGCGTGGCGCTTGAGCGCATGGTGGCCCAGGCCTCCGCCGACTGGCAGGCGCCGCAAGCACGGGAAGACGACCTGTTCTACCTTGGGTACACCTCCGGCACCACCGGCAAGCCCAAGGGAGCCATGATCACTCAGCGCAATCGCGCGCTGGCCTATCACTACTGGGCCCTGGAATTCGGCATTGGCAGCCAGGATGTGGGGCTGCACTGTGGTCCGTTTCACCACACCGCCCCGTTCACGTTCACCTTGACCCAACTGTTCATGGGCGGCCAGGTCGTGGTGCTGGACAGCTTCGATGCCGAGGCGGCGTCCGTGGCCATTGCCCGGCATGGGGTGACCTGGTCCTTCATGGTCCCCTTCATGCTGGAGCGGGTGCTCGAGACAACCCTGGATCGTGATTCCGCACCCACCTTGCGCATGCTGATCTCCGGCGCGTCACCACTGTCCACCCGGACAAAGACGCGCGTGCTGGATCGGTTTCCCGGCGTATCCCTGCACGACTTCTATGGCGCGACGGAAGCCGGCGTGGTCACCAACCTCCGACCCGAAGACCAACTGACCAAGACGCGTTGCGTCGGCGTGCCGATCGCGGAAATTGAAGTCCAAATTCGGGACGAACAAGGCCACACCATTACCGAGCACGACGTCATCGGTGACATCTGGCTGCGCGGCCCCACGCTGTTTGCCGGTTATTTCAATGACCCGGTCAAGAGCGCGGAAGTCAGCGACGGCCCATGGTGCACGCTGGGCGATGTCGGCCATCTTGATCAAGATGGTTACCTCTATCTCGTCGACCGGCGCAAGGACGTCATCAAAAGCGGTGGCGTGAACATCTACCCGATCGAGATCGAGGAAGTGATTCTGCGCGAGCAGGGCGTGCGCGAATGCGCGGTGACCGGGCTTCCGGACGAGCGCTGGGGTGAAGCCACGACCGCCTTCCTGGTGCTGCAGGACGCCGCCAACCAAGAGCTGGTGCACCGGCATGTGCAGGAACTCTGCCAGTCCTCACTGGCCGACTACAAGCGTCCGAAGGCGTTCAGATTTTTGAGCGCCTTGCCCAGGAACGCCAACGGAAAAGTTCTGAAGCGCGAGCTGAGGCAAATCGCTTAACCACCACATGCCCCACGTCACGGGGCGAAGGAGACAACATGATTCGCAGAACCATGATCGCGGCCTGCTGCGCGACTGCAGTGCTGAGCGCTACCGGTGGCGCAATGGCGCAAGACAATTGGCCAACCAGGCCCATCAAGTTGGTCATTCCGTTTCCGCCAGGCGGGCCCACGGATGTGACGGGCAGGGTATTGTCGGACAAGCTGGCGCAAGAGCTGAAAGAAGCTGTCGTCGTGTTGAACAAGGGGGGTGCAAGTGGAAACATCGGCGCTCAGTTCGTGGCCCAGTCGGCTCCTGATGGCTACACCTTGTTCTTCACCACCGGCGGCACACATGGGATCAACCCGTTCCTGTACAAGGATCCGGGGTACGACCCCATCAAGGACTTCGAACCCATCGTGTGGGTCACCAGTTCGCCCAACATTCTGGTCGTCAACCCGTCGTTCCCCGCCAAGACCCTGGCCGAGCTGATCGCGCTGGCGAAAGCGAGCCCTGGCAAGTACAGCTCCGCCGCGCCAGGCCAAGGTTCCACTCCGCACATGTTCGGAGAATTCTTCAAACGAACCGCCGGTATCGATATTCAGCACATCCCCTACAAGGGCAGTGGACCAGCATTGACGGACGTGATGGGGGGCCAGGTGCCCATCATGTTCGATGGCATCCCCTCCTCGCTGCCCCTGGTGCGCGCCGGAAAGCTGCGTGCCCTGGCCGTCACCGGCTTGCAGCGAAGCTCGGCGGCTCCGGAGATCCCCACCGTGGCGGAGACGTTGCCCGGCTTTGACGCATCCGGCTGGTTTGCGCTCTACGCGCCTCATGGCACACCCAGGCCCATCGTCGACAAGATCAACCAGGCGGTGAACCGTATCCTGCAAATGCCCGAGGTCAAGCAGGCGTACAACCAATTGGGAGCCGAGGTGGTCGGCGGCAGTCCGGAGAAATTGCGAGATCAAGTCCGCCAAGAGCTTGCCAAATGGTCCAAGCTCATCAAGGAAACGGGCATGAAGGCCGAGTAACGACTGCGCGGCTGCGCCCGGCGCTCTTTGCCATGGGACAAAGCGCCGCCAGCCAGCCGGGGTTGGCTGGCCGATGCCGGCTGGGGCTTTTGTGCTTCATGCCTGTGCTCATGGCGGTCCGCCTGCCGCGCCAGACACCACCCAAGCGGCAAGCAGGAAACCAGCTGAGCCGGACCCTACATTTTCAAAAGGAACACCTCTCATGGTCGCCACCCCGGCATACCCAGATTCCAAGCTCTGCATCAACGGCCAATGGCAGGATCCCGCGGACGGCAGAACGCTTGCGGTGATCAATCCCGCCACCGGAAAAGAGATCGGCCGAGTGGCCCACGCGGGTGTACAGGAACTGGAACAAGTGGTGGCCGCGGCGAAGCGTGCCTTTCCCCTCTGGAGCGGGATGACCGCCGCCCAGCGCAGCGCGATCATGCGCAAGGCCGCGGCCTTGATTCGGGAGCGCGCCGCCGACATCGCTCGACTGATGACACTGGAAAACGGCAAGCCACTGCCCGAGGCAAAGGGAGAAACGCTTGCCGCGGCCGACATCATCGAGTGGTTCGCCGAGGAGGGTTTCCGCGTCTACGGCCGAATCGTGCCCACGCGCGGCAAACCGATGCAACGCCAGATGGTGCTGAAGGACCCGGTTGGCCCGGTGGCTGCGTTCACGCCCTGGAACTTCCCCATCAACCAGGTGGTCCGAAAGCTGGCGCCCGCGCTGGCCACCGGGTGTTCGGTGGTGCTCAAGGCCCCCGAGGAAACCCCGGCGTCGCCCGCGGCGTTGGTGCAGGCGTTCCAGGACGCCGGCTTGCCGCCAGGCACGCTCGGCCTGGTGTATGGCGACCCTGCGGAGATTTCCGAGTACCTGATTCGACACCCGGACATTCGCAAGATCACCTTCACCGGCTCCACCCAGGTGGGCAAGCAACTGGCTGCCCTGGCCGGTGGACACATGAAACGCGCGACCATGGAGCTTGGCGGCCATGCGCCGGTGATCGTCTGCGAGGACGCCGACATTGCCCTGGCCGTCAAGGCGGTCGGCAACGCCAAGTTTCGCAACGCCGGTCAGGTGTGCATCGCACCGAGTCGGGTGCTGGTGCATGAAAGCATCCACGATGAATTTGTCGCCGCACTTGCGAAGTGGGCCAAGCACCTGCATGTCGCCGACGGCATGACCGACGGTGCGCAGATGGGTCCGTTGGCCAACGCCCGCCGCTTGACCGCGATGTCCCGCTTCTTTCAGGATGCCGTGGAAAAAGGTGCGCAGGTGCTCGCGGGAGGCGATCGGATCGGCGACGTCGGCAATTTCTGGGCGCCAACCGTGCTGTCCGACGTGTCGCTCGACGCACGAATCTTCAACGAGGAGCCGTTCGGTCCGATCACCGCCACGCGCTCCTTCAACACCCTGGACGAGGCCATCGCGGAGGCCAATCGACTGTCCTACGGCCTGGCCGGTTATGCGTTCACGCGCTCTCTCGCCAGCGCCGACCAACTGATTCGCCGGGTGGAAGTTGGCATGCTGTACCTCAACATGCCGGCCGTTCCGACCGCCGAGATGCCATTTGGCGGCGTCAAGGACTCGGGTTACAGATCGGAAGGCGGCCCGGAAGCGATGGAGGCCTACCTCAACACCCGCTCCGTCAGCATGATGAGCGTATAGCGCAAGGTCGTGGCCCGCTGGCCGCCACTCACCTTCGGTACTCCACCACCCGCTCCCGCAGCCAGGCCCTGACCATCTCCGCCGTCGGCGCCGGTCCGGCGTCGGCCAGCCAGCCCTCGACGGCCGCCAGAATGCCCGCGCCGGCTGGCGCGACACGGGCCACGCGCAACTTGGGATGCGGCGTGGGTTCTGTGGTTTCGTCGTCGGCCAGCAGCTCCTCGAACAGTTTTTCGCCGGGGCGCAGACCGGTGAAGGCGATCGGCACTTCGTCCTCGGTCTTGCCGGACAGCAGAATCATCATGCGCGCCAGCTCGACGATGCGCACCGGCTCGCCCATGTCGAGCACGAAGATCTGACCGCTGGTGCCCATCAACCCGGCCTGCAGCACCAGTTGCACGGCCTCGGGAATGGTCATGAAGTAACGCACGATGTCGGGGTGCGTGACGGTGACTGGGCCGCCGCGTGCCACCTGCTCGGCAAACCGGGGCACCACCGAGCCACTGGAGCCCAGCACGTTGCCAAAGCGCACCGACACGTAGCGCGTGCCGGACGCCTGCGCGGCCACGGCCTGCACCACCTGCTCGGCCAGGCGCTTGCTGGCGCCCATGACGCTGGTGGGATTGACGGCCTTGTCGGTGGAGATGAGCACGAAACGCGCCGCCCCCACGGCGGCAGCCACACGCGCCGCATGCAAGGTGCCGAGCACGTTGGTGCGCAAGGCCTCGATCTCGTTGTGCTGCTCCATCAACGGCACGTGCTTGTAGGCGGCGGCGTGCAGCATCACGTGCGGGCGGTGCGCGCGGGCGATGGCGTGCAGCCGTTCGACCTCGCGCACGTTGGCGGTGTAAAACAGGCAGCGCAGGTTTGGGTGCGCGGCACGCAGCTCTTGTTCAAGCTGGTAGATGGCGATTTCGGAGATGTCGATGCACACCAGCTCGGCGGCGCCCAGGCGCGCGGCCTGGCGGCACAGCTCGGCACCGATGCTGCCTCCGGCCCCAGTCACCAGCACGCTGTGGCCGGAGAACAGCTCGGCCAGACCGCTGCTGTCCAGCTCAACGGGTGGGCGACTCAGCAAATCCTCCAGGCGCAGGCGGCGCAAGCCCGCGCCCTCGGCTTCTCGGACGTGGTCTGGACGCAGCAGCTCGTCGGCGCTGGGCAAGGTCAGCAGCGTCATGCCGGAGCCCGACCAGCGCATCAACACCTCGCGCCGCAGGGGCGCGCCGGGCTGGCTGGCCACCAGCACGGTATCGACGCGACGCGACGCCGCCAACTCGCCCAGTTGCGCCAGGGTGCCCAGCACGCGAACGTCCTGCACGGTGCGGCCGCTGTCTTGCGCATGGGGGCTGACGATGCCCAGCACGGCCCAGTCGCTCATACCTTTCAGGCGCCGCAAGGCCTGATCGGCCTCCTGCAGGCTGCCAGCGATCAGCAGCGGACGCCGTGGCGCGCCGGGCCGGATGCGTGCCTCGCGCTCGGTCAAGGTCCGCCAGCCAGCCCGGGCGCCGGCCAGCGCCAGCAGACTGAGTACGCCGCCGATGACGAACACCGAGCGCGGAAAACCTTCCACCCGCAGCCCCATGACCAAGGCCACGGTCAGCAGGCCACCCAGCCCAACACCCAGGGTCAGCCGACGCAGATCGCCGAGGCTGACGTAGCGCCAGCTTTGGCGTGGCACGCGCAGCGACAGCAGGCCGACGGCCATGCACAGCAGGGCCAGCGGCAGGGTGCGCAACGCGCGCTGCCACTCCTCGCTGGGCAGCTCGAAGTTGAAGCGCAGCCAGAACGCCGCCAGCCAGGCCAGCGCAATCAGCAGCAGATCGGGCAGCCAGCTCTTGCTGCGCAGCTGGTGTAACAGGGCCTTCAGCATGGGCAATCGCGGGCCACGTGGACGCGCTGAAACGCTGTATTTTTCATAGCTTCCTCGGCTTGATCCACGCCGGCCAAGGCCTCTTTTGATCCCATGAAGACGAAACCGACGGAGAAAGATCGATAAACACTACTATTTTGATAGCTAATCAGGATTAATCCACGCCGACCAAAGGCAGTTTTTTACCTCAGCCGTGCCACAGCACCCCCAGCGTCGCCCACAGGATGCGCAGATCGCTCCACAGGCTGTGATGGGCCACGTAGTCCAGGGCGTAGCGCTGTTTGAGGGGCAGGATTTGCTCGATGTAGACGCGCTCGGGGTCGGCCGCGCTGGCCAACAGGCGGTCTTCGTCACGGAGTTCGAGAGCCGCGCGTTCGGTGATGCCTGGCCGCACCGAGAGGATACGGCGGCGCGCCTCCTCGGGGTAGCAGGCCATGTAGCGCGGCACCTCGGGGCGCGGGCCGACCAGGCTCATGTCGCCCTTCAGCACATCCCACAGCTGGGGCAGCTCGTCCACCCGGCGACGGCGCAGCCAGCGCCCGGCCCGGGTGATGCGCGCGTCGCCGGCCTGGGTGAGCTGCGAACCACGGTCGTCGTGCACGCGCATGGTGCGCAGCTTGTGGATGCGAAACAGTCGGCCGTGGCGCCCCACCCGCTCTTGCCGGTACAGCACCGGCCCGGGCGAATCGAGCTTGATCCACAGCGCGGCGACGGCCAGCACCGGCACGACGACGGGCAGGACGGCCAGGCTGAGGACAATGTCCAGCCCGCGCTTGGCGGCGTCGCGCAGCCCTGTGCTCACCCGGCACCCCCGCGCCAGGCGTGCAAGTGCACGGCGTGGCGGCGTGCCAGGGGGCTGAGCAGGCGGTCGGCGGCGTACAGCGCATGGTCCACGCCCCGCCCCAGCGCGCCCAGCCGCGTGGCGGCCGAAAAGCTGCTGAGCACGCCGAAGCCGGCGTAGAACTGCGCCGGCGGCAGATCGCCGCGCGCCAGCAGCCGCCAGCCGTTGCGCCGCGCTCCCAGGTGGCCAAACAACGGCGCGATGGCGCTGGCGCCGTTGTCCAGCGACACCAGCCAGCCGCCCGGCGTCAGGTGCTGCATCAGCTGCGCCAGGCTGGCGTGCACGTCGGCCAGGGTGGAGCCCGGCACGCGGTGCACGCCGCCCAGCACCGACTTCAGCACGATCAAATCCCACTGCCCGGCCAGCTGGCGCAAGTCCTGCCGCGTGTAGGTGATGCGCGCGGCCTCGGCCGGTGGCAACAGCGCATCGTTGCGGGCACGCACGGCAGGCAGCGCGCCGGCGTCGTAAGCCGAGCATTCCACGGCCCGCGCCAACGGCAACAGCAGCGGCGCCAGCGACGACTGCGCGCCCGCCCCCAGCTCCAGCGCGCGCGGCAGCACCGCAGCGCCATGCAGGCGCCAGTATTCGCGCAGAAAGGCGCGCCAGGGCCGCGCCCAGGCGCGCGCGCTCCAGCCAAAGCACCGCTCGGGCGTGGGTCGCTGCCTGGGGGGCGCTTGCAGCATCAGCGCAGGATCTCCCGCAGCGCGGCGATGACGCGGCCCTGTTCCTCATCGCTCATGGCGGTGAACAGTGGGATGCTGAACATGCGCTGATAGGCCGCATCGGCACGCGGAAATTGCTCGGGCGTGAGGCCGTAGCGATCGCACCAATACGGCTGGCGGTGCAAGGGCACGTAGTGCACGCTGGTGCCGATGCCAGCCCGCGACAGGCGCTCAATCACCTCGTCGCGCGTCACCCGGGCGACGTCCGACAGGCGCAGCACGAACAGATGCCAGGCATGGGTATCGCCCGCGGGCGCATCCGAGGGCAGCACCAGGGGCAGATCGGCCAGTTCGGCCAGGTAACGCGCCGCCAAGTGCCGACGGCGCTGCAGAAACTCCGGCAGGCGCGCCAACTGAACGCGGCCCATGGCACCGGCCATGTCGGTCATGTTGTACTTGTAGCCAGGCGCAACGATTTCGTAGTACCAAGTCGGCGCGCGGCTGGAAAAACGGTCAAACGCATCGCGGCTGATACCGTGCAGGCGCATCACGCGCATGCGGGCGGCAAGCTGTTCGTCAGCGGTGACGACCATGCCTCCCTCTCCCGTGGTCATGGTCTTGTTGGCGTAAAAGCTGAACACGGTGACCGCGCTGGGCAGGCGCCCCACCAGTTGGCCAGCGTGCGTGGTGGGCAGCGCGTGGGCGGCGTCTTCGACCACCTGAATGCCATGGCGCTGGGCAATGTCGAAAATCGCCGTCATGTCGCAGGCCAGGCCGCCGTAGTGCACCGGCAAGATGACTTTGGTGCGGGGCGTGATGGCCGCCTCAATCGCCGCCGGATCGATGTTAAGGGTGACCGGATCGACGTCCACCAGCACCGCATCGGCCCCCAGGTAGCGCGCCACCTCCACGGTGGCGGTGAAAGTCAGTGTGGGCGCGATCACCTCGTCACCCGGGCCGACACCGATGGCCTCCAACGCCAGATGCAGGCCGGCGGTGGCCGAGTTGACGGCGATGGCCTGCACGCCACCGCCCAGGTAATCGACAAACTCCTGCTCAAACGCCTTGGTCTCCGGCCCGGTGGTGACCCAGCCCGAACGCATGGCACGTGCCACGGCGTCGATCTCGGCGTCACCGAGGTCGGGGCGAGCAAAGGGGAGAAAGGGAGTGTCGGTGGGATTCGTCATGACTGAAATAAAAAAAACTCAGCGCGTCAGCCGCGTCAACGCCGCGCCGGGGGGCCGGCCCCAAAGCATATCCAGCAGCCCACGCCAGCCGCCCAGCCCGTAGCCCAGGTGGTAGGCGGCAATCACCCCGGGCAGCCGCCACAGCAGCGGCCCGAACGCGCCCCGCCGGGCACCGGCCGCCTGCCGCGCCGCCAGCACCGAGGCCAGCGCCAAGTAAGCCGCGTAGGCACCCAGCAAAAGCAGCCAAGGTGCACGAAACCACACAGATGTCAGCGTCAACACTACCAAAGCCGCTACAAAAACCATAGGGACCAGTTGCCGCACCGACCCCGGTTGTCCGTGTTTTCGCAGCACGAAGGGCCGCCAGTAACCGTACTGCTGCTGCTGCGCAAACAGCTCGGCCAGCCTGCCGCGCGGCCGGTAGCGGCTGTGGATGCGCGGGCTTTGCCACACCCGGACGCCGGCCAGGCGCAGGCGCAGGTTGTGCTCGTCGTCCTGGTTGCGCACCAGGGTTTCGTCAAAGCCGCCCACCCGCGCCAGCGTGGCGCGCGGCCAGCAGCCCAGGTAAACGGAATCGACCTCGCCCTCATACGCGGTGTCGCGCGAGCGCGCGCCGCCCACCACCCAGCGGCTTTGAAAAGCAGCAACAATGGCCCGCCCCATGGGCGTGCGGCCTTCGGCCACCCAGGGGCCACCGACGTTGTCGGCGCCGCTTTGGGCCAGCGCAGCCAGGCACTCAGCCAGGTAGTCCGGCGCGAACGCGGTGTGCACGTCCAGGCGCGCCACCACCTCGCCGCGCGCACGCCGCAGGCAGGCGTTGAGGCCGGTGGAGACGATGCGCGCCGGGTTGTCCACCACCAGCAGACGCGCGTCCTGCCCGGCACGCGCGTGCAGCCGATCGCGCGTGCCGTCGTCGCTGGCGCCGTCGGCCACCAGCAGCTCCAGCCGCCAGCCTTGGGGCAATTGCTGGGCCAGGGCCGTGTCGCAAAAGGCGTCGATGTGCGCCGCTTCGTTGCGGCAAGGCGCAATCACGCTGACAAGGCGCGGCTCGCCCGGCGTGGCCAGCTCGGGCAGCGGCGGGCTGGCTTGGGCGCTCATGGCGTGGCCCCGGACAGCAGGCGGCGGCAGGCGGCGTCCACGGCGTCCATCTGCGTGCGGCGATCGCCATCGGCTGCGATGCGGGCGGCGTTGGTCTGGCCCTGGCGCTCGGCCAGAGCGTCATTCTGCACCAGCGCCAGCCAGCGCGCGGCCAGGGCCTGCACCAGGGCGTCGCCCTCGCCCGCCACCAGGGCGTCGGCCGGCAACCAGTCGCGGTTGGCGGGCAGCGCGCTCGCCAGCACCGCCAGGCCGCAGGCCATGCTTTCCAGCACCGAAACCGAAGTGGCGTCGGACACCGGCACGCTGATCGACAGCTTGCAGCGCGCCAGCACGGCGGCCATGCCGGCGTCGTCCAGCCGGCCATGCCATTGCACGGCCTCGCCCAACTGCAAGTGATCGGCCAGGGCGCGCAGCGCGACCTCTTGCGCGCCGCCACCCAGCAGGTGCAGGCGCACCCCGGGCTGCACCCGCCGTACCTGGGCCAGCGCGCGCAGGAGGGTGTCGATGCGGTAATTGGGCTCCCAATTGCGCAGGCTGAGGGCTTCAAAAGGCGGCTTGGCCTGCCACGGCGCGGGCGCAAAGCGGCTGCGATCCACCCCCCAGTGCACCAACAGCGTCGGCACACCGGGCGCCAGTTGCTGGGCGGCAGCCACCAGATCGGCCGAATCGCCCGTGATCAGGCGCGCACGCCGCAGGCTCCAGGCCGTGAGCCAGCGCATCAGCGGGCTCTGGCGCGGGGTGACCAGCAAGTCGCTGCCCCAGGCCGTCATCACCAGCGGCTGCGCGCCCACGCGCGCGGCCAGGTAACCATAGGACGTGACGTAGTGCGCATGCACCAGATCGGGCTGCAGCGCCGCCACCGCACGCCGCGCCGCGCCCACCCGCCACAGCCAGTCGCTGGAGCGCCGGACCGGCGCCAGCGTGATCTGCTCAACGCCGTCCATGGGCGCAGGCCGCGCCGTCACCACCGCCACCCGCCAGCCGCGCGCCTGCATTTCGCGCGCCCAGCGCTGCAGGTGCACGCTGTTGGCATCGCCCAGCAGACAAAGGTGCTTCACGGCAAATACCGCCCCCATCCAAGCCGATGAGTTTTCAAGAAACCGAGCAGATCAAACATTCGCAAACTGCCGTCACCGAACCATCGATGCAAACGTGTGAGCAACCCCAAATGCGTCGTTACACGTTGCCATTCCCAAATAACGTCCGGAAAAATCCGCTCAACCTCGTCGACCGTTACCTCCTTGAATGACGGGTCCCGAGACACAAAAGTGTCAGCGTCGTACCAAAGCACCCAACCGCCAGGACGCAATACACGCAGCATTTCAGAAGCGATCTGCCTTCTCAGCGCAACACTTGTAACTGAACTGAACGTCACATTTTGCACCACGATATCAAAAAAATCCGACTCGAAAGGCAAATCCGTCCCAGAACCCAATTTAACCGTCCCAACCCCGCGATCATGCGCCTCCTGCACTCGATGCTCACTTAAATCCACGCCAAACAAATTACCCCCACTGGCACCCCAACGCAAATAACTTGCAAATTCCTGCGCCCTACCGCATCCAACATCCAGCAAACGCGCCTTATCAAAATCAATTCCGGCCACCATCATGCCGCGTATCACCGCTCTCTCACGCTCTTGCAGAAGATGTAAAGCGACGGGATTTTTTATCGACCAAAATTTCTGTATCTCAAGATCACGATCACGATCAATATAATTTTGACGAATTTTCTCAAGCTCCTCCATGAGCTTTCCTCATACAACGCTTCAAAAAACTGGCCAACTCTTCAGTCAACACTCGACGCTCAAATTTACCGGAGTCAGCATTATTGAAAAAATCAAAATTATTATATTTTATAGCACCTAATAATTTTCTCAATCGACAATCCAATTTGTCTTTATCATCAATTATCAAACATTTAGTATGTTGACGCAAAATTTCTGCAGCATCTCCAGCGCCAGGTCCGTAAAAAATTACGGGCGTCATCGAACGAAGATATTCAAATATTTTTCCCGGAAGAACTCCTAAACCAGTATTACCTCCGCCAACCACCAAGAGCAGTGCGTCGGCCTGACACATTTTCTCGATGGCTTGCCGATGGGGAAGGTAGCCGGTGCACTGGAGTACCCCAGGATGACGGTCCTCGAACAGTGCCAGTTCGGAATCGAATCGACTTCCTATCGCTCCAGCAAAATAAATGGACAACTTCTGCCCTATATCAGAATTTCGATCCAACAATTTGTCTATATCAGACAAAAATGGCAGTGGGGATTGATGCCCATAAAAACTACCTACATGCGCAATTCTCCAGTTTCCATCTCGAGACTTCAACGAAATCGGGCTCGAAAAATCATCTTCATCATAGCCATTTGGAATCATGGCAATACATGCATCTCTACCAAGTTTTCGAGAAAACATATCGGCCCAGGTTGGTGTTACCGTCACCACGCCAGCCGCCGAACGAAAAATACGTCTTTCTGCATATCGATCAAGGCCGGCACGCCAACTGGCAGCCATATAACCCGGATTATCAACCCACAAGTCTCGACAATCCGCTACCCAAGGCCGTTTAGTTTTGGCTGAAACCCGGGCTGCAAGCCAGTGCGCCGAGTATGGAGGTGCCGTGCTAAAAATCATGTCAATATTCTCTTCATGCACCAAATCACATGCCCGAGCAAAAGCTCGTTTTGCCCAACCAATTTTATCATCTGGAAATTGGCTACTAGCGTAGATCTTCAGTATCAAATCTCGGGTAAATTGATTGCCCCCTTCTACCGACATCGCAGCGCTCTCGGAAGTAGGGACAGGCATGCGCCGAAGCACCCCAACCCCTCTACGCAATCGCGCCAGGAGTGGCCTAGACTCAACCCGCTCAATTCGCAACGACATTGGCAAATCCGCCATCAACGAGGCATCACTGATATAACCCGGTTCATAGGCCGCCAATACCACGGGATGAACGTCAAAATTTGGCAAGTATTTGGTGAATTTTAGAGAACGCTGAACCCCAGCACTCCCCATTGGAGGATAGTGATACGCAATTTGAAGTAATTTCACACGAAATATTTATCAGTTTTTTCCCAACACCCAATAATCACAATACGGGAGCAAACTTAAACTCTCTATGCACCACCCCTGCTCCCGCAAAATACTATCAACATGAGATCGTCGCACCTCACCATCGCCAATTTCCCAACAATGATGCGGATCAATCCAAATTCGACCACGTACAAATTTATTATATGCCTCGCTCAAACTAGTTAACCCGACCGGGAAGCGCCATTTCAATAAGCGTTGACGTGGCGTCACAATCAACATATTTCCCTTTCGATGCGGGAGCGTTAAAAAAAGCAACCCACCTGGACGAAGATATAATTTCATATTGGTCAAGCAAATTCGAAAATCTGAAAAAGGCATATGTTCAAGCACTTCCGTTGCTATAATGGCGTCAAACCCATTTTTCAGCTCCGGAAAATACTGCCGCAAATCTCCATTAATCTCAGGCTTAAGCACTGAATTAATATCCAATACAGTATAACTTGCCACAAAAGGTTCGGCGCAGCGACGCAGAACACCATCACCTGCCCCGACTTCGAGCACATCGCCTGATGCCCTATTAACGACATCTTTCAACACATGAAAATGTCGCACCCATGTAAAAAAATCCATCCTCGCCAAATAACTACTTTGACTGAGAGTGAACTGCTCTTTAAAATCATCGGATGCTGTCATTATTTTTTAGGAAAACGAAAAATGTCGCAGTAACGATTTTTTGGAGCACAAATCAAACACAAAATAAATTAAACCAATAATTGCTGTTATGGCTAACATAAGACCCACATCCCGCCCCCCCAAGATCACCACACCAAATAAAGGTAAGGCGCACAACAAAGCACGAAATAGGATACGACGTGCGCTCTGCCAGGGAAAACTCCAACTGCAGGAGGAACTCAAAACACGGGCAGTCCACGCCACCAATGACAGATTTGCCAACGCCATCGCCGACGCCGCACCTGCAGTTCCGTAACTAGGAACCAGAAGAACGGTCAGAGTAAAATTCATGACAATAGAAATAAGAGTGATACGCAATATCTGCGAACCACGCTCCTGCAGCAGCAACCCATACAGCAAAATTTGCTGCACCCCCATTGAAACGACAGATAGAGACAAGCCCGCGAACACTGCCATATCGATCTGATAGTGTGCCGTTGTCAACCAGGGAAGTAGCCAGACGCCCATACCAGTCATCGCCAGCGCCACTGGCAGTGACAGGAATAAATACATCAGCAATGACTGATTCATTAATTTAATCGCCTCTGCGTGTTGACCACTGGCCCATTGCCGCGACATTGTGGGGAAAAGAGTATATCCCAGTACGCTGTGAAACATAAATGGAATAGCGGCCAACGAAGAAGCTGTTGCGTAGCTTGCCAGGACATCCAATCCAAGCCAACCGGTCAGCAAGTAACGATCCAAGCTGCTGCCCAATGATGTTGCCGCCGCTATAGTTACCAATGGCGTTGCTTCCAGCAAGTGCGCTCGCCAATCAAAATATCCGGCATTTTTCCCTGGTTTTGTAGTTTCCTTGACAGTCTTTCGACTAAGAAATATAAAAACGCCTGATAATGCAACCACGATGATGGCGTAATACAGAAACCAACTGGCAAGCGGAGAATCAGCAACACTGGTCGCGAAATAAATGGCAACCGAGGCACGAACTACGCTACGCAAAATCAACGCTACAGCGACTATGTCAATGCGGCCTAGGGTGCGCCACCAAGCGAGTGCAAACTCTGCCCCTGCGTCCGCTAACGCCCATAAAAATAGAGCCGGCACCAAATCGCCGTACTCTGCACCGCCGTAGACCAGTCGGGCCACCCAAGAGGGCACGGCCAGCACACCGAGCCCGATCCCCAGCCCCAACGCCAGACTCAGAAGACCTAGCCGGTCAAAAGCCCTGAGACGCGTAGCGTGACGACACACAACAGCGTAGCGGCGAACAATGATGGTCGGAAAGGCGTAGAGCATAGCCACCACGAGCAAACCAGCAGCTACCCCCGTCTGAGACCAAGCTCCATAGTCCACGGGACTTAGCAGCCGGGTCAGCACTGGAAGCATCAACAGCCCAAGAATGCGATCGATCGCAATCGCCAGTGCATACACCACTGTGTCGCGGCCCATTCCTTGCCCATGCCGCCGAGCGGATCCGTGTGTAATTTGATCGTGGGCCATGAAATTGAGCGAACCTGGGCTAGTGTGCTGTCCCGGTAATAACTGGCATTAATCGTGCGTGCCTGTGCGGTATCTTTGGAACGGAGATACCACGATGAGAACAGGCAGGCCCAAGGCTGAATTGACACTGTCGGACGAAGAGCGAGCGCAGCTTGCGTCGTTTGCTCGCAGCCGCTCGCTGCCGGTGGCATTGAGCATGCGAGCGCGCATCGTTCTG
>JAIUOM010000075.1 GCA_020161215.1 Pseudomonadota bacterium | reverse complement strand
GGCCGCCCCGGTGGCCGCGATGCCGGCCGGGGTGGCCCTGGCGGTGACCGCCGTGGTGGCCCCGGTGGCTTCGGCGGCGAGCGCCGCGGCCCGGGCCGCTTTGGCGACGACCGTGCGCCGCGCGAGGACCGCGGCCCGCGCCTGGGCGACGCCGCCTTCCGCGCCCAGCGCGATGCCGTCGAGCACGCCCAGGCCCAGCTGCGCAAGCTGGCCGCGCAGGCGCACGGCGAGGCGCTGACCCAGCTGCTGGGCGCCTGGCAGGAGCGCCAGCCCGAGCAGGTGCCCAGCGCCCAGGAACTGGGCCGCGCTGTCACCGGTTCGGTGCGCGGCGCCTGGTCGCAGGCCATCGGTGGCACGCCCGACGGGGCCGGACAGACGGGCGAGGCCTTGCTGCGCCTGGAGATGGCCGCCGAGGTGCCGACCCCGGCCGAGCACCTGGACGCGCGCCGCGCGCTGCAACTGCAATTGCTGACCCGGCGCAACGACCCGGCGCCCAGCGAAACCTGGAGCCAGGACGTGACCGCCGTCGTCGCCGCGCCCTACAACGAGGCCCATGCGCGCCGCCTGCAGAATGCGCTGAAGGCGCTGCTGCGCCGGGGCTGATCCCTACCCAGCCGTTCGCGTGGAGCCTTTCGACAGGCTTCAGCCCCAACGGTTCTGGGTGATGGAACGCCGATGGGTATCGGGCCCACCCCCCAAGGAGCCACCGCCATGTGCACCCGGCGCGCCGTGGCCACAACCCTGGGCCTGATCGGGGCGGGCACGCTGTGGGGTGGCGCGAAGAGCGCTTTCGCGGGCACGGGCGGGCGCTCCGCGTGGCGCATGCCCGACGAGAGCGCGCCGCACCAGCGCACCTGGATGGCCTTTGGCGCCAGCGAGCAGATCTGGGGCCGCCGGCTTCTGCCCGAAGTGCAGCGGAACCTGGCCACCATCGCCCAGACCATCGCCAGGTACGAACCCGTGACCCTGCTGGTGCGGCCGTCCGAGCTGGCGCTGGCCCGGCAACTGGTGGGCGACACGGTGGAGCTGCTGGCCTGCCCGCACGACGACCTGTGGCTGCGCGACACCGGCCCGGTGTTCGTCGTGACCGAAGCCGGTGACCAGGCCGCCATCGACTTCAACTTCAACGGCTGGGGCCAGAAGCAAGCGTTTGCCCAGGACGCCCAGGTGGCCGGATTCGTGGCACGGCATGCCGGGTGCGCCGCCTGCGCACCGAGCTGGTCCTGGAGGGCGGCGGGATCGAGGTGGACGGGCAGGGCACGGCGATCGTCACCGAGAGCTGCGTGCTCAACGCCAACCGCAACCCTGGCCTGGGCAAGGCGCGCTGCGAGCGCGAGCTGCAACGGCTGCTGGGCCTGGACAAGATCCTCTGGCTGCCCGGTATCCAGGGCCGGGACATCACCGACGGGCACACCGATTTCTATGCCCGCTTCGTCCGCCCCGGGCTGGTCGTCGCTGGCCACGACCCCGACCCCGATTCCTTCGACCACGCCGTCACCCGGCGCCACCTGGAGATCCTGCGCGCGGCCACCGATGCCCAGGGTCGAAAGCTGCGGGTACTGGTGCTGGAGGCCCCGTCCCGGGTGCGCAAACGGTTTGACAACGACGACTTCGCGGCCGGCTACATCAACTTCTACGTCTGCAACGGGGCGGTGATCGCGCCGGAGTTCGGCGATCCGCGCACCGACTCGGCCGCCAAGCGCGTGTTGCAAGAGGCGTTTGCCGATCGCGACGTGGTGCAGCTCAACATCGACGCCCTCGCGGCCGGCGGTGGCGGCATTCATTGCACGACACAGCAGCAGCCCAGGCTCCCGGGCCGGTCGTGAACCGCACCGCCCCGGCCGGAGCCACCCGGTTCAGCGCGCCGGGGCCTCGGGCGCGGCCTGCAGCGCCGCCAACTCGTCGGCGCTGAACCCGGCGCGGCGCCGCGCCGGCAGGTTGAACGGTCCTTTCAGCCGGGGGGCGCCGTGGCGGGCCACCAGTTGCGGGTACAGCGCCACCGGGTCCTGGCCGTCGCGGGCGCACAGCCAGCGGTACCAGTGGTTGCCAATCGCCACATGGCCGACTTCGTCGCGCAGGATGATGTCCAGGATGTCGCAGGCGGCCAGCGCGTCGGCGCTGCCGGTGGCGCGCAGCTTGCCCTGGATGAGCGGGGTGGCGTCCAGGCCGCGCGCCTCCAGGGTGCGCGGCACCAGGGCCATGCGGGCGGTGATGTCGCCCTTGGTTTTCTCGCACATCGTCCACAGCCCGTCGTGGGCTGGAAAGTCGCCGTAGTCGTGGCCCAGCGTGCGCAGGTGGGCGCGCAGCTGGCTGAAGTGATAGGCTTCCTCAATCGCCACGCGCAGCCAGTCGCGGTAGAACTCGGGCGGCATGTCGGCAAAACGCCAGACCGCGTCCAGCGCCAGATGAATGGCGTTGAACTCGATGTGGCAGATGGCGTGGATCAGCGCCGCGCGGCCCTGGAGGGTGGTCACGGCGCGGCGTGGCACCCGGGCCGGGTCGACCAGTTCCGGCTGTGCCGGGCGGCCTGGCAGGCCACCGGGTTCCAGCAGCACCACCTCGGGAGCTATTAAAAGCGTAGCTTGCGAGGATTTCAGGGCGCCGACCAGGGCCAGTTTTTGCTCCAGATCCGAGGTCTGGAGGGCACGGAGGGCGAGGGGGCGCAAGTCCATCCCTAGAATTGTAGTTTTCGGGTCGCACGCAAGAAGGAGAAACAGCCATGGCTGTATACGAAGTGGATGGCAAGGTGCCGCAGGTCGATTCCACCGCCTGGATCGCCGATTCGGCGCAGGTGATGGGCAACGTCATCCTGGGCGAGGACGCCAGTGTCTGGTTTGGCTGCGTGCTGCGCGGCGACACCGAGACCATGCACATTGGCGCGGGCAGCAACGTGCAGGATCTGAGCGTGCTGCACGCCGACCGCGGCTTTCCCCTGACCGTCGGCAAGCACGTCACGGTCGGCCACAAGGTCATGCTGCACGGCTGCACCATCGGCGACGAGTCGCTGATCGGTATCGGCGCGGTGGTGCTGAACGGCGCCAAGATCGGCAAGAACTGCCTGGTCGGCGCCGGCGCGCTGGTCACCGAGGGCAAGGAGTTTCCCGACGGCAGCATGATCGTCGGCGCGCCGGCCAAGGTGGTGCGCCAGCTCACGCCCGAGCAGATCGAGGGCCTGCGCCAGAGCGCGCAGCACTACATCGACAACGCGCGCCTGTTCCGCGCCACCCTGACGAAACTGTGAGGCACTGGCGCGCCGTTGATAACGGCCGCCGGCCCCCGATATAAGACGGATGTCCGAGCTTCACAAATTCATCTTCGACGGCTTGCCGGTGCGCGGCCAGCTGGTGCGTCTGACCGACGCCTGGCAGGAAATCCTGCGCCGGCGCGCCTCCAACAACCAGACCGGTGCCTACGCCCCGCCGGTGGCCGAGCTGCTGGGCGAAATGGCCGCCGCCGCCGTGCTGCTGCAGGCCGGCATCAAGTTCGACGGCGCGCTGGTGCTGCAAATCCAGGGCGACGGGCCGGTGAAGCTGGCCGTGGCCGAGGTGCAGGCCGATCTGCGCCTGCGCGCCACCGCCTCGGTGATCGGGTCGGTGGCGCCCGGCGTGCGCCTGGCCGAACTGGTCAACCCGGGGGGTCAGGGCCGTTGCGCCATCACGCTCGATCCGCGCGGGCGCCAGGAAGGCCAGCGGCCGTACCAGGGCGTGGTGCCGCTGGTGGATGAGGGTGGGGCGCCCTTGACCGACCTGGCCGGGGTGATCGAGCAGTACATGCGCCAGTCCGAGCAGCTCGACACCACCTTGGTGCTGGCGGCCGACGAGCAGGTGGCCGCCGGCCTGTTGATCCAGCGCCTGCCGGTGCAGGGCGAGGCCAACCTGTCGCAAAGCAGCCTGGTGCGCGAGGACGAGACCGGGCAACAGCTGGAGGACGACTACCGCCGCATCGCCATCCTGGCGCGCAGCCTGAAGCGCGAGGAGTTGCTGGGCCTGGACGCCGATACCGTGCTGCGGCGCCTGTTCTGGGAAGAGAGCCTGCTGCGCTTTCCGCCCCAGAGCGGCGGCGATGGCCCGCGCTTTGCCTGCGGCTGCAGCCGCGAACGCGTGGCCGCCATGCTCAAGGGCCTGGGCCGCGACGAAGCCGAGTCGATTCTGCGCGAGCAGGGCCGGATCGAGGTCGGCTGCGACTTCTGTGGCCGTCAGCAGCACTTTGACGCCGTCGACGTGGCGCGCCTGTTCACGCCCCTGGTGCAGCAGCCCCCGGGTGCCGTGCAGTGAAGCCGGCCCAGGCGGGCGCCGACCATGCGCTTTGACGTCATCACCCTGTTTCCGGAGCTGTTTGCTCCTTTTTTAGAAGCTGGCGTGGCTCGCCGCGCCTACGCCAGTGGCCAGATCGAGCTGAAACTCTGGAACCCGCGCGACTGGGCCGAGGGCAATTACCGCCGCGTCGACGACCGCCCGTTTGGCGGCGGCCCCGGCATGGTGATGCTGGCCGAGCCGCTGGCGCGCTGCCTGGCGGCGATTCGCGCCGACCGTGCCGACGTGGCGGGGCAGGCCGCCCCCGTGCTGCTGTTCTCGCCCATCGGCGAGGTGCTGCGCCACGCCGCGGTCGAGGCCTGGGCCGGGGATGCGCGCGGCGCCATCCTGGTGTGCGGGCGCTACGAGGGGATCGACCAGCGTTTCATCGACGCGCA
The DNA here is from genome assembly GCA_020161215.1 of Pseudomonadota bacterium. GTDB lineage: Bacteria > Pseudomonadota > Gammaproteobacteria > Burkholderiales > Burkholderiaceae_C > Ottowia. Next base: position 15,806 of record JAIUOM010000075.1, on the reverse strand, counting down.
TGTCGATCAGCAGGTCAGTCTGGGCGATTTCGTGCTTTCCGGTGGTGAGATCGCGGCGCTGGCCCTGCTGGACGCCATCGCGCGGCTGCAACCCGGCGTGCTGCACGACGCGGGCAGCCACCAGGCCGACAGCTTCAACCCGGCGGTGGACGGCCTGCTGGATTGCCCGCACTACACGCGGCCGGAAGAGTGGGGCGGCCAGCGCGTGCCGGCCGAGTTGCTGTCTGGCCACCACGCGCACATCGAGCGCTGGCGACGCGATCAACGCCTGACGCTGACCGCGCGGCACCGCCCGGAGCTGATTGCCGCCGCGCGCGCCGCTGGCCGGCTGGCGGCGCAGGACGAGGCGGTGCTGGCGCGAGTGGCCGACGCGCAGGCGCCGTGAATCCGCCTTTCCGTCGGATGCCCTGGCCGACCGGGCAAGGCCGGGCTATAATCAAAGGCTTTTCGATCCTCTGCCGGCCGCGGCCCAGAACAAGGCTTGATGCGGGGAACGCGTTGCGTTTGCCGAAATTTTCAAGTTGCCGCCCCTAGCGTAGCGTGTGCACGATCGAAGCAGAAAGATGTTTCAGATGAACCTGATCCAGACCCTCGAAGAAGAGGAAATCGCCCGCCTGGGCAAAACCATTCCCCAGTTTGCTCCCGGCGACACCGTGATCGTCAGCGTGAACGTGGTGGAAGGCAGCCGCAAGCGCGTGCAGGCCTACGAAGGCGTGGTGATCGCCAAGCGCAACCGGGGCCTGAACAGCGGCTTCACCGTGCGCAAGATCTCCAGCGGCGAAGGCGTGGAGCGTACGTTCCAGACCTACAGCCCGCTGATCGCCAACATCGAGGTCAAGCGCCGCGGCGACGTGCGCCGCGCCAAGCTGTACTACCTGCGCCAGCGTTCCGGCAAATCGGCCCGCATCAAGGAAAAGCTGCCCAGCCGCGTGGCCAAGCAGCTCGGCGGCGCCCAATAAGCACCGCCTGCGGCCTGTTCCGGGCCGCTGCCAGACCGCCTGTGCCCCAAGCCCAGGCGGTTTTTTCTTTTTTGCCCCTGATTTTTCCGTGCCATGGCCATTGCGCTGTCCAAGCTGCCCAATTTTGATCCGCGTCAGGTGCCGGTGGCGGGCGTGGACGCGCACCTGCCGGCCGTGCCGCCCGAACGCCTGCGGCCCGAGGCGCTGCGCCAGCGCTTTCGCGCGCCGCCGGCCTGGCAGCCCGAGGTGCGCCATGAGCCGCGCTTTCTCGACCGCGCTCTGGCCGAGGCCGCCGTGCTGGTGCCGTTGGTGCAGCGGTCGGCCGGCTTGTCGGTGTTGCTGACCGAGCGCACCGCCAACCTGTCGAACCACTCCGGCCAGATCGCGTTTCCCGGCGGGCGGGTCGATCCGGGCGATGTCGACGTGGCGGACGCGGCCCTGCGCGAGGCCGAGGAAGAGGTCGATCTGCGGCGCACTTTCGTCGAGGTGATCGGCCAGTTGCCGCAGTACACCACCGGCACGCAGTTCATCGTCACCCCGGTGGTGGCCCTGGTGCGCGAGGGCTTCGTGCTGCACCCCAATCCCGGCGAGGTGGCCTGCGCCTTCGAGGTGCCGCTGGCCTTTCTGATGAACCCGGCGCACCACCGCCGCCATCATTTCGAGTGGGACGGCAACGTGCGCGAGTGGTTCTCGATGCCCTACGTCGGGCCGGTGCAGGTCGATCTGGCGGCGGGCGAGGCGCCGCCCACGCCCGACAGCCCGGTGGAGCACTTCATCTGGGGCGCCACCGCCGGCATGTTGCGTAATTTCTACCGTTTTCTGGCCGCCTGACGCGCCGCGGCGGGCAGCTGATTATCATTTCGCCATGGCCTTCTTTGCGATTGTGATCGCGCTGCTGCTGGAGCAGGTGCGTCCGCTCGGGCGCACGCACCCGATCGCCTCCGCGCAGCTGCACTGGGTGCGTGCGGTGGGCCGCAACGTGGACGCCGGGGGCCAGCGCCACGGCTGGCTGGCCTGGGTGCTGGCGGTGGGCGCGCCCACGCTGCTCGCGGCCGGGGTGCATTGGCTGCTGAACAGCCTGGGCGGCTGGCCGCTGGCCCTGCTGTGGAGTGTGTTCATCCTGTACCTGACGCTCGGGTTTCGGCAGTTCAGCCACCATTTCACCGCCATCCGCGATGCGCTGGAGACGGGCGACGAGGCGCGCGCGCGCAGCTTGCTGGCCGAGTGGCAGCAGGTCGACGTGGGGGCGCTGCCGCGCACCGAGATCGTGCGCCACGTGATCGAATATTCGGTGCTGGCCACGCACCGCCACGTGTTCGGCGTGCTGGTCTGGTTCTGCCTGCTCAGCATGCTGGGCCTGGGGCCGGCGGGGGCGGTGTTTTACCGCGCGGCCGAGTTCACCGCGCGCTATTGGCGGCTGAAGTCGCGCGCCCCCGACCACCCCATCAGCCCGGCGCTTTGCGAGGTGGCCGACACCAGCTGGCGGCTGGTGGACTGGCTGCCGGCACGCGCCACGGCGCTCGGCTTTGCCATCGTCGGCAGCTTCGAGGACGCGGTGGACGTGTGGCGCAACCACGCCGCGCGCTTTGCCGATCCCAACGACGGCGTGATCCTGGCCGCCACGGCCGGGGCCATTGGCGTGCGTCTGGGCGGCGCCTCGCTCAAGCCGCTGCCGACCGAGGGCCTGGGCCAGCCGGCAGGCAACCCGGCCAGCGGCCTGGCCGCCGAAGGCCTGCCCGGCGAGAGCGCCCGCACGGCGCATTTCGCCCAGGTTGTCGGCCTGGTCTGGCGCACCGCCGCGCTGTGGCTGCTGTTGCTGGCGCTGCTGACGCTGGCGCACGTCATCGGCTGAGCGGTTTCTTGTTCAAAACACCGCTTGGCCGGCGTGCATAAATCCTGAGTAGCTATCAATTAGATAGCGACCAACGGCTTGCCGCAGCCTGCGTCGTACTCGCCGCCGCCGCCGACAAATGCTCCAGCAGCAGCCGGGCGGCCGGGGTCAAGCTGCTTTCCTCGCGGCAGCAGAGGGCAAAGCGCCGGCGCGCCCAGTCGTCGGTGAGTGGTGTGACCTTCAGGCCGAAGGCACTGGCGTAGGGCGCGGCCAGCTCATCCGGCAGGATGGCGATGGCCAACTGGGCGCGCACCACGCGCAGGGCGGCGTCGAAGGTGGCGGTGACCATGCGGTGGCGCACCGACTGGCCGAGCAGGGCGGCGGCGCGCTGCTGCATCACCTGCACCGCGCTCTCGGGCGGCAGGCCGACTTGCTCGTAGGGCAGGGTCTGGGCGAAGCTGAGCTGGGCGTGGCCGGCCAGGGCGTGCCCGGCCGGCATCACCACGGCCAGGCGGTCGTCGCGCCAGGGCCGGGTCTGCAGGCCGCGCAGATCGGCCGCGTCCCAACACACGCCCAGCGCCGCGCTGCCTTCGCGCACGCCGCGCAGCACCTGGGTGCTGACGGCTTCCTCGATGTCCACGCGGATGTCGCGGTGCGCCGCCAGCTTGAGGAAGCTGGCGACGTCGTCGGCCAGCGATTCGGCGATGGCCGAGCGCGTGGCCAGCACCCGCACGTGGCCGCGCACACCGGCGGCGTAGGCGGCCATGTCGCGCTCGACCAGGGCCAGGCGCGCCAGCACCACGCGGGCATGCTCCAGCAGGGTCTCGCCGGCCGGGGTCGGCTCCACGCCGCGGCGACGGCGCACCAGCAGGGAGGTGCCCACGGCGTGTTCCAGCGCGGACAGCCGCTTGCTGATGGCCGAGCCGACCATGGCCTGTTGTTCGGCGGCGCGGGCGATGTTGCGGCTCTCGCACACGGCCACGAACAGGCGCAGGCTGGTCAAATCAAGGTCGCGCATCGGCGGCTATTCTCTGGTTCGACGCGCCGGGTGCAATGCTGCCGTCCCCTCGCGCGGGCGTACTCGACGGGCCTGCCGCGCATCGACTGGGGCAGTGGTCAGGTATTCCATTTTGGAAGTTTAATGCTTCCAAACTTGATTTTGTGGCGTATCAAGGAATACCTAAACTCGCGCCACACCCCAAAACCAAGAGCTGAAGGAGACACGCATGAACGCATCCGCCGCGCTGCCGCAGAGCGCCACGGTCCGCGAAGTCGGCCTGCGCGATGGCTTGCAGAGCCTGGCCCGCATCCTGCCCACCGAGCAGAAGAAGGCCTGGCTGCGCGCCGCCCATGCCGCCGGCCAGCGCGAGATCGAGGTCGGCTCCTTCGTGCCCGCCAAATACCTGCCGCAACTGGCCGACACCGCCGAGCTGGTGGCGTTCGCCAAGGCCTTGCCGGGGCTGTTCGTGTCGGTGCTGGTGCCGAATCTGAAAGGGGCCGAGCAGGCGATCGCCAGCGGCGCCGATCTGATGATCGTGCCGCTGTCGGCCAGCCACGCGCACAGCCTGGCCAATCTGCGCAAGACGCCGGACGAGGTGGTGGCCGAAGTCGCCCGCATCCGCGCCGCGCGCGACGCCGCCGGCGCCAGGATGTTGATCGAGGGCGGGGTGGGCACGGCCTTTGGCTGCACCTTGCAGGGTGAGGTGACCCAGGACGAGGTGCTGCGCCTGATGCAGGCGCTGCTGGACGCCGGCGCCGACCGCGTCAGCCTGGCCGACACCGTGGGCTACGCCGACCCGGCGGCGGTGGGGCGTTTGTTTGAGCGCGCCCGTGCTTTGGTGGGCGATCGCCTGTGGTGCGGCCACTTCCACGACACGCGCGGTCTGGGCCTGGCCAACGTCTACGCCGCGCTGCAGACCGGCGTGACGCGCTTTGACGCCTGCTTGGCCGGCATCGGCGGCTGCCCGCACGCGCCGGGCGCCAGCGGCAACGTCAGTACCGAGGATTTGGCTTACCTGCTGCGCAGCATGGGCATCGCGACCGGGCTGGACATCGACGCCTTGCTGGCCTTGCGTGGCCAATTGGCCGGCTGGCTGGACGGCGAGACCTTGCACGGCACACTGTGGCGCGCGGGCCTACCCAAGACCCTGATCGCGGCCTGAATTGAAGGACTATTAAAATATGAGCGACAACCTGAGCAAAGGCGCCGGCAACCTGCCATTGAAAGGTCTGCGCGTGGTCGAATTCACGCACATGGTGATGGGCCCCACCTGCGGCCTGGTGCTGGCCGATCTGGGGGCCGAGGTGATCAAGGTCGAGCCCATCGACGGCGACCGCACGCGCCACCTGCTGGGCGCCGGGGCGGGCTTTTTCCCCATGTTCAACCGCGGCAAGAAGAGCATCGCCATCGACCTGCACCATCCGCAGGGCGCCGCCGTGGCACGCCGCCTGGCCCTTGGCGCCGACGTGGTGACCGAAAATTTCAAGCCCGGCACCATGACCAAGTACGGCCTGGACTATGCCAGCCTGTCGGCCGAGAACGAGCGCCTGATCTACGTCAGCTGCAAGGGCTTTTTGCCCGGCCCCTACGAGCACCGCACGGCGCTCGACGAGGTGGTGCAGATGATGGGCGGCCTGGCCTACATGACCGGCCGCCCGGGCGACCCGCTGCGCGCCGGCAGCAGCGTGAACGACATCATGGGCGGCATGTTCGGCGCCATCGGTGCCTTGGGCGCCATCGTGCAGCGCGGCATCACCGGCAAGGGGCAGGAGGTGCAGAGCGCGCTGTTCGAGAACAACGTGTTTTTGGTCGGCCAGCACATGCTGCAGTACGCCATCACCGGCCAGCCGGCCGCGCCCATGCCGGACCGCATCTCCGCCTGGGCGGTGTACGACGTGTTCACCGTCCAGGACGGCGAGCAGATCTTTCTGGCGGCGGTGAGCGACGCGCAGTGGCGCACCTTCTGCGACGCGCTGGGCTTTGACGATCTGAAGACCGACCCCCGTTTCGCCACCAACAACGACCGCGTGCGCCAGCGCCCGGCCATGATGCCGCTGCTGCGCGAGCGCCTGGCCGCGCGCTCGGCGGCCGAGCTGGCGGCGCTGTTCGAGCGGGTGGGGCTGCCGTTCGCCCCCATCCGCAAGCCCGAGGAGCTGTATGACGACCCGCACCTGAACGCCACCGGCGGCCTGTCGGACATCCACCTCACCGATGGCGGGCGCGCCGGCGAGGCGACCCGCACCACCTTGCTGCCCTTCACCCTGGGCGGCGCGCGCCTGGGCCGTGGCAGCGAACCCCCGCGGATGGGGCACGACACCCAGGCGCTGTTGGCCGAAATCGGCTATACCGCATCCGACATCGAGGGCCTGCGCGCGGCACGCGCGGTGGGCTGACCCGAGTTTGACGTTTTACACACCAAGGAGACACCCCATCATGCGCAACAACCCTGGCACCTGCTCGCGTCGCGCGGCGCTCGCCACCCTGGGCGGCCTGGCCACCGCCGCCGGCTTGCCGGCCTGGGCCCAGAGCGACCGGCCGGTCAAGTTCATCCTACCGAACGCCACCGGCTCGGGGGTGGACGCCATCACCCGCGCCGCCTCGCCGGCCCTGGGCAAGGCGCTGGGCACCTCGGTGGTGGTGGACAACCAGCCCGGCGCCGGTGGCATCGTCGGCCTGCAGGCGCTGGCGCGGTCGGCGCCGGACGGGCACACGCTGTCGGTGGTGTCGAACAACGTGGTCATCTTCCCCAGCGTGATCAAGACGCTGCCCTTCAACATGCCGGGCGATTTCACGCCCATCGCGGTGGTCGGCAACACGCCGATGGTGCTGGTGGTCAACCCGACGCGTGTGCCGGCCAAGGACGCCAAGGAATTCATCGCCCTGCTGAAGGCCAAGCCGGACGGCTACAACTACGCTTCGGGCGGCAACGGCACCATCTTGCACCTGGCGGCCGAGAACTTCCTCGACGAAGCCAAGGTGAGCGCCAAGCACATTCCCTACAAGGGCGTCGGCCCGATGGTCACCGACCTGATCGGCGGCCAGGTCGACTTCGCCGTGGCGGCGCTGCCCAGCGTGCAGGCGCACATCAAGAGCGGGGCCTTGCGCGCCATCGGCAACTGCGGCGCCCAGCGCACCGCCGCCGCGCCGGACATTCCCACCTTCGTCGAGCAGGGCCTGCCCGGCTACGTGATGGACGCCTGGTTCGCCGTGGTCGGCCCCAAGGGCTTGCCGGCGGCCCAGGTCGCGCGCATCCACGACGCGGTGGCCGCCGCCTTTGCCTCGCCGGAAGTCAAGGAGGCCATGAGCAAGCAGGGCAACACCATCCAGGTCAGCACGCCCGAGCAGGCCCAGGCGCACTTCAAGAGCGAACTGGCCAAGTACGCGGCCTTGGTCAAGAAAGCCGGCGTGACCCCGCAATAAGCACGATGTCTCTAGGGTAATTCCCCAGGCCAGGGAGGGCGGAAAACCGGGTTCGCGCCGATAGAATCATTAACCGACCGATCGGTCAGCTTATGAGCCACAAGCGCTGACGCACGATCCCGACCAACTGTCACACTGCCTGGAGACCCACCCATGAAATTCAAGAAACTGGCGCTGATCGGCGCCACGCTGGCCGCCTTCGGCAGCGCCGCCTGGGCCGACGTCAACGTCGGTGTCACCTTGTCGGCCACCGGCCCCGCCGCCTCGCTGGGGATTCCCGAGAAGAACACCATCTCCCTGCTGCCGCAAAGCATCGGCGGGCAGAAGGTCAACTACATCGTGCTGGACGACGCCTCCGACACCACGGCCGCCGTCACCAACACCCGCAAGCTGGTTTCCGAGCACAAGGTCGACGTCATCATCGGCTCGTCGACCACGCCGGCCTCGCTGGCCATGATCGACGTCATCGCCGAGTCGCAGACGCCGATGATCTCGCTGGGCGCCTCGGCCATCATCATCGAGCCGCAAGACGGCGGCAAGAAGCGCTGGGTCTTCAAGACGCCGCAAAACGACATCATGATGGCCTTGGCGATTGCCGAGCACATGGCCGCCAAGGGCGTCAAGACGGCCGCCTACGTCGGCTTTTCCGACGCCTACGGCGAAGGCTGGGCGCGCGAGATCGTCAAGGTGTTCGATCTGAAGAAGATCAAGCTGGTGGCCAACGAGCGCTACTCGCGCACCGACACCGCCGTCACCGGCCAGGTGCTGAAGATCATGGCCGCCAAGCCCGACGCGGTGCTGGTGGGGGGCTCCGGCACGCCGGCCGCGCTGCCGCAAAAAACGCTGAAGGAGCGTGGCTACGCCGGCCTGTACTACCAGACGCACGGCGTGGCCAACGCCGACTTCCTGCGCGTGGGCGGCAAGGACGTGGACGGCACTTACCTGCCGGCCGGCCCGGTGCTGGTGGCCAACCAGTTGCCGGCCGACAACCCGGTGCGCAAGTCGGCGCTGGAGTACATCGCCGCCTACGAAGGCGCCAACGGCAAGGGCAGCGTCAGCACCTTCGGCGGCCACGCCTGGGATGCCGGCCAGGTGCTGAAGGCCGCCATTCCGGTGGCGCTGAAGGCCGGCCAGCCGGGCACGCCGCAGTTCCGCACCGGCTTGCGCGACGCCCTGGAGAAGGTGAGCAACGTGCCCGGCGCGCACGGCATTTTCAACATGTCGGCCACCGACCACCTGGGCCTGGACCAACGCGCCCGCGTGATGGTGCAAATCGAGAACGGGACCTGGAAATACCAGGGCGCCAAGTAATCTGGGATATAAAAGCGTGCACCCCGGCGCCCGTGCCGGGGTGTGCGCTTTTGTTTTAACAGCAACCCTCGACAAGTTGCCGCTCAAATGGACGTACAGATTGCCCTGATGTTGGCGCAGGACGGCATCGTCAACGGTGCCATTTACGCCTTGATGGCGTTCGCGCTGGTGCTCGTGTTCTCGGTCACGCGCGTCATCTTCATCCCGCAGGGCGAGTTCGTCGCCTATGCGGCCTTGGCCATGGCGGCCCTGCAGACCGGCAAGCTGCCGCCCATTTTGTGGCTGCTGGGCGTTCTTGCGGTGCTGACCCTGGTGGTGGAGGCGGTGCGCCACGCGCGCGGCCTGGAGGTGGATTGGCGCAGTACCCTGGTCTGGGCCGTGCTGCTGCCGGCGCTGGCCGCCGGCCTGCTGGCGATGAAGCCCGAGCACATGCTGCTGCAGGTGCTGGCGGTGCTGCTGCTGGTCACGCCCATGGGGCCGCTGGTGTACCGGTTGGCCTACCGGCCGCTGGCCGACGCCACGGTGCTGATCCTGCTCATCGTCTCGGTGGCGCTGCACCTGGCCCTGGTCGGCTTGGGGCTGTACTTCTTTGGCGCCGAGGGTTCGCGCACGGCGCCGTTCCTGGACACGCGCTGGGACATCGGCGGGCTGATGGTCAGCGGGCAGTCGGTGGTGATCGTCGGGGCCACGGTGGTGCTGGTGCTGGCCATGTATTTCTTCTTTGAGCGCACCATCATCGGCAAGGCCCTGCGTGCCACGGCCATCAACCGGGTTGGCGCCCGGTTGATGGGCATTCCCACCGCGTTGTCTGGCGATCTGAGCTTTGCCCTGGCGGCACTGATCGGCGCCGTCTCGGGCCTGCTGATCGCGCCGGTCACGACCATCTACTACGACACGGGCTTTCTGATCGGCCTCAAGGGCTTCGTGGCGGCCATCGTCGGCGGCATGCACAGCTACCCGCTGGCCCTGGCCGGCGCGGTGCTGGTGGGGCAGCTGGAGTCGTTCTCGTCCTTCTGGGCCAGCGCGTTCAAGGAAGTGATTGTGTTCACGATGATCATTCCGGTGCTTTGGTGGCGTTCGCTCAACACCCACCACGTGGAGGACGAGGAATGAAGCCGCGCCATCTGGTCATCGCCTTCATCGTCGCCCTGGCGGCGGCGTGGGGCTTGCTGTCGCCGTTCACCATCACGCTGCTGTGCTACATCGGTCTGTACGCGCTGGTGGCCATCGGCCTGGTGCTGCTCACCGGCGTGGGCGGCATGACATCCTTCGGTCAGGCCGCCTTTGTCGGCCTGGGCGCCTACGCCACGGCCTGGATTTGCTCCTCGCCCGAGGCGGCCAGCTGGCTCGGCTTTTTGCCCAAGGGCCTGTACCCGTGGGTGGGGCTGCTGCTGGGCCTGGTGGTCACGGCGCTGATCGCCTGGGGGCTGGGCGCCATCACGCTGCGCCTGTCCGGTCACTACCTGCCGCTGGGCACCATCGCCTGGGGCCTGAGCCTGTACTACATCTTCGGCAACATGCCGGCGTTGGGCGGTTTCACCGGCATCGGCGGGCTGCCGCCGCTGGAGCTGTTCGGCTTCTCGCTGGCCACGCCGCAAGCCCTGGGCCCGGTGATCTGGGCCGTGCTGCTGCTGGCCATCTGGGCGCTCGACAACCTGCTGGATTCGCGCGAGGGCCGCGCCATTCGCGCGCTGAAAAGCGGGCGCCTGATGGCCGAGTCGATGGGCGTGGACACCTCACGCCAGCGCATCAAGCTGTTCGTGGTGGCGGCGCTGCTGGCGGCGGTGTCGGGCTGGCTGTACGCGCACATGCAGCGCTTCATCAACCCCACGCCCTTCAACCTGAACATCGGCATTGAATACTTGTTCATGGCCGTGGTCGGCGGCGCCGGCCACCTGTGGGGCGCGGTGTTGGGCGCCACGCTGATCACCTTGCTCAAAGAGGAACTGCAGGACTGGCTGCCGCAGTTGCTGGGCGCCAGCGGCAACTTCGAGGTGATCGTGTTCGGCCTGCTGATGCTGCTGGTGCTGCAGCGCGCCGCCGACGGCCTGTGGCCGCTGCTGGCCGGCTTCACACGCCGCGTGCTGAAAATGTCGCCCGACAAGCGGACCCTGGCGCCGGCCGGTGAGGTGCGCCTGGACCACCATGCACTGCCGCCCAAGGGTGAGCAGGTGCTGCAGGCGCAAAAGGTGACCAAGCGCTTTGCCGGCCTGGTGGCCAACAACGAGGTCGACATGGACGTGCGCGCCGGCGAGGTGCACGCGCTGATCGGCCCCAACGGCGCCGGAAAAAGCACCTTTTTCAACATGATCTCGGGCGTGGACGACCCGACCGAAGGCCAGGTGCGCCTGAAGACCCGCGACATGAAGGGCAAGCCTTCGCGTGCCTTTGCCGCGCTGGGCCTGGGCCGCACCTTCCAGCACGTGCGCCTGCTGGGCGAGCGCAGCGTGCTCGACAACGTGGCCCTGGGCGCGCACCAGCGCGGCCACAAGGGCTGGGTGGCGTCGATGCTGCGCCTGGACCGCGCCGAGGAAGCCGCCGTGCTGGCCGAGGCCATGCGCCAGATCGAGCGCTGCGGCCTGGGCGCCGTGGCCGACACGCCGGCGGCTTCGCTGCCGCTGGGTCAGCAGCGCATCGTCGAGATCGCCCGCGCGCTGGCCGGGCAACCGGCGGTGCTGCTGCTGGACGAACCCGCCGCCGGCCTGCGTCACCTGGAAAAGCAACACCTGGCCGAACTGCTGGGGCAACTGCGCGAGGAAGGCTTGGCCATTCTGGTGGTCGAGCACGACATGGAGTTCGTCATGAACCTGGCCGACCGCATCACGGTGCTGGAGTTCGGCACCGTCATCGCCCACGGTTCGCCGACCGAGGTGCAGGCCAACCCGCGCGTGATCGCGGCGTACTTGGGGGGTGACCTCTGATCAAAGACGCCCCCCGATGCGCCTGCGGCGCCTCCCCCCACTGGGGGGCGGGCCGGCCGCTTCGGAGCGGCCGTGCGCAGCGGCCCCGGGATCATGCCGTGGTGTGTCATGGCTGCTGAGCGCAATGGATATCTGACATGAACAAACCTCTACTCGAGTTACCTCAGTTCTCGGTCTACTACGGCACCGTGCAGGCCATCCACGGCATTGAGCTGCACGTGGGTGAGGGCGAAATCGTCACCGTCATTGGCCCCAACGGCGCCGGCAAGACCACCTTGCTGAACGCCATCATGGGCTTGCTGCCCTCGCAGGGCGGCCTGACCCTGGGCGGTCACTCCATTCCCCGCCCCACGGTGGAAGCCATGGTGCGCCATGGCGTGGCCCTGGTGCCGGAAAAGCGCGAGCTGTTCGGCGAAATGTCGGTCGAGGACAACCTGGTCCTGGGGGGCTTTGCCCTGTGGCGGCGCGGCCAGCGCGACCAGGGCGCGCGCATGAAGGAAATCTTCCAGATTTTTCCGCGTCTGGAAGAGCGCCGGGCGCAGATGGCCTCGACCCTGTCGGGTGGCGAGCGCCAGATGCTGGCCATCGGCCGCGCGCTGATGAGTCGGCCCAAGCTGCTGATGCTGGACGAGCCCTCGCTGGGCCTGGCGCCGCTGATCGTGCGCGAGGTGCTGAACACCGTGGCCGCGCTGCGCAAGACCGGCGTGTCGGTGCTGCTGGTGGAGCAGAACGCGCGTGCCGCGCTGAACGTAGCCGACCGAGGCTATGTGCTGGAGATGGGCGAGGTGGCGGTGCAGGGCGAGGCGCAGAAGCTGATGCACGATCAGCGCGTGATCGACACTTACTTGGGTGCCGGCGGGAAAAAGGACCACCCCTAGGCTTCACTCGCTGCGCGATGTTGCGCCACCCCCCTCAAGGGGGCGACGCCAGCAGCCGGGGGGACCCCGGCTGCTGGCGTCTGCTGGGCCGGCCTGCTCTGCGGCCATTTGATTGTCGTGATGTCGGCGTCTTTATTTGATTGTTTGCTATTTATTTGATAGTTTTTTGACGCCGGTCTCGCTGACGTCCTGGGCCCCTAGGGCCAGCATCCTTTGACATCATCACGCGCTGCCGGCTCCAGCTTCGGCAGCGCCATCATTCAAGACCCAAGGAACCTGACATGACCACCCTACAAAGCTACATCGCCGGCCGCTGGATCGGTGCGCAACCTGGCCAGCAGATCAAGAGCGCCATCGACGGCAGCGTGGTCGCCACCACCCACGCCGAGGCGCTGGACTTTGGCGAGGCGCTGCACTACGCCCGCACCGTGGGCCAAAAGGCCATGCGCGGCACCGACTTCCAGCAGCGCGCCGGCATGCTGAAAGCCCTGGCCAAGTACCTGGGCGAGCGCAAGGAGGAGATGTACGCGCTGTCCTTCCACACCGGTGCCACCCGCGCCGACGGCTGGGTAGACATCGAAGGCGGCTCGGGCACCCTGTTCGCCTACGCCAGCATGGCCAAGGAGTTGCCCAAGTCCGGCAACCTGTGGCATGAAGGCCCGCAGATCCCGCTGGGTAAAACCGGCGCCTATGCCGGCACCCACGTGCTGGTGCCGCGCGGCGGCGTGGCGGTGCACATCAACGCGTTCAACTTTCCGGTCTGGGGGCTGCTGGAGAAATTCGCGCCCACCTTCCTGGCCGGCCTGCCCAGTATCGGCAAGCCGGCCACGGCCACCAGCTTTCTCACCGAGAAACTGGTGCGCCTGATCAACGAGTCCGGCATCCTGCCCGAAGGCGCGCTGCAACTCATCATTGGCGGCACGGGCGACCTGCTGGACCGGCTGGATGTGCGCGACGTGGTCACCTTCACCGGCTCGGCCGACACCGCGGCCAAGCTGCGCACCACGCCCAACCTCATCAAGCACAGCATCAGCTTCAACGCCGAGGCCGATTCGCTCAACTGCGCCATCCTGGCGCCCGACGTGACGCCCGACGACGAGGAGTTCGACCTGTTCGTCAAGGAGGTCGCGCGTGAGATGACGCAAAAGGCCGGCCAGAAGTGCACCGCTATCCGCCGCGCCATCGTGCCCGCCGACCGCGTGGACGCCGTGGCCGCCAAGTTGAAAGAGCGCCTGGCCAAGACCACCGTGGGCGATCCGCGCCTGGAGAACGTGCGTATGGGTGCGCTGGCCAGCCAGTCGCAGCAGCGCGACGTGGGTGAACGGGTGGCCACCCTGCGCCAGGGCGCTGAGCTGGTGTTTGGCGATGACGCGGGCTTTGCCCCGGTGGGTGAGGGCGTGGGCGCAGGCGCCTTCTTTCAGCCCACGCTGCTGCTGGCGCGCCAGCCGCACAGTCACGCCGCGCACGACGTCGAGGCCTTTGGCCCCGTCAGCACGCTGATGCCTTACGCCGACATCGACGACGCCATGGCGCTGGCCGCCAAAGGGCAGGGCAGTTTGGCCGGCACCCTGGTCACCAAGGATGCGGCCACCGCCGCGCGCGTGATCACCGAGCTGGCCTCGCTGCACGGCCGCCTGCAGATCCTGGACCGCGCCGCGGCGCCCGAGTCCACCGGCCACGGCTCAGCCCTGCCGTACTTGAAGCACGGTGGCCCCGGCCGCGCCGGTGGTGGCGAAGAGCTGGGCGGCCTGCGTGCCGTCAAGCACATGATGCAGCGCGCGGCGGTGCAGGGCTCGCCCGCCATGCTGGCGGCGGTGACGGGTGAGGGCGCGGCGGCCTGAAGGGGAGGCCGCCGGAGTTTCGAGGAAAAGCGCTGTCCCGGGTGGACACGCCGGGCCAGCCTGCACTCCGGGTGGCGCGGCACCGGCCGCTGGGTCCGGACGGGCGCTCTATAGTGACGGCCACCGTCTTTCCCAGCGGCGCAGCGGCCCGGTGACCGGCCTGGCCGTGAAATCGCCAGCCACCCGATCGAGCGCGGGGACGGCGTTCGGGCATGGTTTTTCCTTGGCGATGCCCCTGCCGCCGGCCGGCGACCGCCGGGCGCGGTGGCAAAGCGCCTGAATCCGGGTTTTAAACCTTTTAGGCCATTGGTCGGCGCCGGTGCTTCCAGTGAAGCTATTGAATAAATAGCAATCCGTGTCTCAATTTCGCAAAACCCGACTGTAACGTTCGGGCATTCTTGACTTGCTTCAAGGACGCCCCGCGGGCGAATTTCTACGCTCCTTGGATTATCACGAAAGAGCGAGGAAAGGCCATGAGCAGCAACGCATCGGGCGGCTTCACCAAGGAGATGGCACGCAACATCTTCTACGGCGGGTCGCTGTTTTTCATCCTGGTTTTCATCGGCCTGGTGTTTCATTCGGAGCAACGCATCCCCGAGCGCTCCAACCAACAGGCCATGACCGACGCCGTGGTGCGCGGCAAGGCCGTGTGGGAGCAGAACAACTGCATCGGCTGCCATTCGCTGCTGGGCGAGGGCGCCTATTTCGCGCCCGAGCTGGGCAACGTGTACCAGCGCCGCGGCGGCGACGCCTCGGGTGGCATCTTCATCAAAGCCTGGATGAAAGCCCAGCCCACCGGCGCCCCGGGCCGTCGCCAGATGCCCAATTTCAACCTGAGCGATCAACAGCTTGACGATCTGGTCGAATTCTTGAAGTGGTCCAACGGTATCAATACCGAGAATTGGCCGCCCAACATCGAAGGTTGAGCCCCAGGAGGACAGCATCATGAGCAACAACCCCTATTTGAAATACCCCTCCCAGGCGGTCGCCAAGCCCTATTTCATCGCCGCCATCGGGCTCTTCGTGGGCCAGATCCTGTTCGGTCTGGTGATGGGCATCCAGTACATCTACGGCGATTTCCTGTTCCCGGCGATCCCGTTCAACGTGGCCCGCATGGTCCACACCAACCTGCTGATCGTGTGGCTGCTGTTCGGCTTCATGGGCGCGGCCTATTACATGGTGCCCGAGGAGGCCGAGACCGACCTATACAGCCCCAAGCTGGCGCTGCTCATGTTCTGGATCTTCCTGGCCGCCGGCGCCGCCACCGTCCTCGGCTACCTGCTGGTGCCCTACGCCAAGCTGGCCGAGATGACCGGCAACAACCTGCTGATGACCATGGGGCGGGAGTTCCTGGAACAGCCCTTGCCAACCAAGGTGGGCATCGTCATCGTGGCCCTGGCCATGCTGTTCAACGTCAGCATGACCTACCTGAAGGGCCGCAAGACCACCATCACCACCATCCTGCTGCTGGGCCTGTGGGGTTTGGCGCTGCTGTTCCTGTTCGCCTTCGTCAACCCGCACAACCTGGTCGCCGACAAGATGTACTGGTGGTGGGTGGTGCACCTGTGGGTGGAAGGCGTGTGGGAGCTGATCCTGGCCGCCCTGCTGGCCTACGTGCTGATCAAGACCACCGGCGTCGACCGCG
>JAIUOM010000074.1 GCA_020161215.1 Pseudomonadota bacterium | reverse complement strand
TGCCAATTCTGCCTTCGGTCTGCCTGTTCTCATCGCGGTATCTCCCTTCTAAAGATACCGCATTGGTATGCAAAATTAATGACAGTTATTTGCAGGACAGAACACTAGGTAGGGTTGCGCCAGCACGCTCAATTCACAGAATGCAAACGTTCACCAGTTCACTATTTTGCATTCGAAAGAAGGCGTAGGCCCATGAAAATTCCTACAACAGTCGCGTCTCTGACCTTGGCGGTGCTGGGTGCGTCGGCCCTGTCCGCATGCGGCGGGGGCGGGGATGACGACAACGTGGTCGGCGCTTACCAGATCGGCGGCACCCTGTCAGGCCTTGGCGCTGGCAAAAATCTGGTGCTGCTGAACAACAACAGCGACGAGCTCGCGCTGTCGGCCAATGGCGGTTTCCAATTTGCCACCCGCTTGGCCAGTGGCGCCGCCTATTCGGTTGCCGTCAAGACCCAGCCCGCGGGCCAGAACTGCAGCGTGCACAACGGCAGTGGCCATGCCATGGCCGACATCGGCAACGTGGCCGTGACCTGCGTGGTCAGCGGTGGCGGCTCGGGCGGAAGCACGGGGCCGACGCAAGGCGTGGCCGGGGTTGTCGGTGAATGGGTACAAGGCACCTGCGTGGCCGTCAACGGCACGGGCGCGCGCCAGTACATCCGCGTGACCAAGACCGGCGACAACGGGGTGCAGTTCGACCATGGCCTGGTGCAATACGCCGCGGTCAATTGCACGGGAGCAAGTTCGCTTGTCGGCACACCCACCCCATCTGGCAGTGTGAGCTTCTCGCGCTCGTCCGCGACGTCAACAGCCGCCGCCAACTGGGGCTTGTGGACGTACCCCTCCGGTCAGGCCTACACGGTCTGGGTCAAGAAAGGCGAGGACACGCTGTGTTTGATTGGCGACTCCAATCCCAGCGTGCTGCCGACGCCCGCCGCCGCCGAGAGCTACGCCGACCTGTCGATTACCGCGGGCGCCTGCTACACCCGGCACTGAACGCAAGGACGGCCATCCACCACAAGCAGCCCCCGAGTGCGCGAGAAAGCGCCCGGGGCGAAAACATATCCGGAGTTCCTTCATGAAAACATCCCCTATCACCATGCCCACCGTGCTGGCGAGCCTTCTGGCGACCCTGTTGCTCGGCTGCGCCGCTACCAGCGTGCCGCAGGACAAGCTGGAGCAGCGCACCGCCACAGCCATTGGCCGCAGCGTCGGCAACTTCACCATCATCAACCAGAAGATGGAGGAAGGCGGTCGAATGAACTACAGCGTCGCGACATCTGACGGCGCCTCCTACCAGTGCTACCTCTACGAAGCACCGGCCATGTCCAAGGTCGTGACCCTTGGCATAGCACCCACCACCTCCGATGCCATCTGCACGCCCAACGTGTCGGGAAGGTCGGCCACAACACCGGCCAAACCCGCTGCGTCCTCGGCGGCTTGCAACGCGCTGCTGAAAGCCGCCGGCAAGTGCTGATGGTGCCCATGGCGGGCATGACCTTTCGCGCGCGCTGAGCGTGTTCACGCTCTCCTGGGCAGCAGGGTCCAGACACCCAGAGGGACGAACTGCAAGCTGGTGTTGCGTCATCCGCTCGCAGTTCTTCAACCGCCGTCTGTTCTGGTCCAACCAGGCAAAGTTGCGCTCCACGACCCAGCGCTTGGGCACTACCTTGCAGGTATGCAACTGGCCGCGTTCCATTCTGGACCGCCTGGGATAGCCGCAGAAGAAGATCATCACATTTTCTTCGCGGCCAAGATTGAATGGGAGGCTTCCCCTTTTTCTCCGGCCTTGAAACCGCGTGGACAGCCCCTCAACTGAGGGCCTTATTCCCCCGCAAATTCCCATCCGGAGATCGCCATGATTGAACGTCGCCCTTTTGACAGCCTGGGTGGAGCCGACCACGGTTGGCTCAAGGCCAAGCATCATTTTTCGTTTGCCGGCTACCACGACCCGAAGCGCGTGCAGTGGGGCACGCTGCGCGTGTGGAACGACGACACCATCGAAGCCGGAACGGGGTTTCCCCCGCACCCGCACGCGGACATGGAAATCATCACCTACGTGCGCGAGGGCGCCATCACGCACCAGGACAGTCTGGGCAACCAGGGCCGCACGGTGGCTGGCGACGTGCAGGTGATGAGCGCGGGCACCGGCATCACCCACTCGGAATACAACCGGGAGCCGGGCGTGACGCGCATCTTCCAGATCTGGATCTTCCCCGACCGCGGTGGCGAAGCGCCGTCGTGGGGCACCCGCCCGTTTCCCAAGGGCGAGCGATCCGGGCAATTCGTGACGCTGGCCAGCGGCATGCCAGGCGACGAGCAGGCGCTGCCGATTCGCACCGACGCGCGCGTGCTGGGCGCCACGCTCAAGGCGGGCGAAAACGCTGAGTACCGCTTCGCCAGCAAGGACCGCCATGCGTATCTGGTGCCGGCCATGGGCAAGGTGGAGGTGAACGGCGTGGCCCTGAATGCCCGCGATGGCGCGGCGATCACAGGCGAAGACCTGATCAGCGTCACCGCCCTCGAGGACGCAGAACTGGTGCTGGTGGACGCTGCTTCTGGCGCTTGATCGGGCGCTTTTACCGACGCAGCACGTCGAGCCACGCCCGCTGCTCTGAGCTCATCGCTGTGTCAGGGGTGAGCATGGCACTGGACAGGGCAGTCCGGATGGCTGGTTCCGGCGTGGGCAGGGGCTGGCCCAGCAAGGCGTCGAGCAACTGGGCCGCCTTGCCCAGCGTCTGACCGTAGAGCGCAAAGATGCCCGAGACGCTGACGTGCTGAGTCGGGTCGTCGAGCCAGCAGTCGTAGTCGGTCACCAGGCCGACGGTGGCGTAGGCCATTTGCGCCTCACGGGCCAGAAAGACCTCCGGGACGTTGGTCATGCCGACCAGGTGGCAGCCCGCCTGGCGCAGAAAGTGGCTTTCGGCCTGGGTGCCCAGGCGCGGGCCTTCCACGCAGGCGTAGGTCAAACCGCGGTGCACCGCATGGCCGGCGCGCTGGGCAGCAGCCTGCACGGCGTCTACCAGGGCGGCGCTCACGGGCTGGGCGGTGGAGACGTGTGCGGCCACCCCACCGCCAAAAAATGTGCGCTGGCGGTTGCCACGGGTCCAGTCGAAGTACTGCTCAGGCATGGCCATGTCGCCGGGCTTGACCTCCAGCGCCAGGCTGCCTACGGCCGAAAAGCCCAGCAGCAGGGTGGCGCCCGCCTGCTTGAGTGCAAACACGTTGGCGCGGTAGTTCACCTCATGGGGCAGCAGTTTGTGCCCTGAACCATGGCGGGCCAGAAACAGCACCTCGTTGTGGCCGAAGCGGCCTTGCAGGATCTCGCCCGACGGTTCGCCAAACGGCGTGGCACCGCTGATGCGCCGCTGTATCTCCAGCCCCGGCAGTTCATAGAGGCCCGTGCCTCCCACAATGGCGAGCATGTTCAATCCTCCTGTCGAATGACGTGATCGGGATGGTAGCCGGCGGGGCCTGCCGAAAGCCGCCCAAAGTAGGACGCATGCGCATCGCTGCCAGCCGGCCACTGGGCCAGAAACCGCTGTTGCACCGCTGCTGCGGGCACGTCGATGGCCAGCGCATCAATGTGGACCTGGCCTTGCACTAAGCTCGCGCGGCTGTGCGGGCCTGCATACGCCGTGAGTGCGATGCGCGTGAGCAGCCCCGCCGTGTCGCCCTGGAAATTGGGCATGCCCGCGGCACCGTTGTTGAAGATCCAGGCGGGCCGAGCCGAACCGCTGCGCCGCAGGCCCTGGTACACCGGCAGGCAGGTGTGGCTGCAGGCGAAGGCGTCCACGTCGGCTTGCTGGAACCAGGGGCGCACCAGCTCGCGGTGGTCGGCCTGGCGCAAATGTTCTTGCGCGAAGCCCCAGCCGGCCAGCGATTGCGCATCGCCGTGCACCAGGCCGACGCGTATGTCGCCCACGCGGGCCGTCTGCCACATCGGCAGCGCGGCCAGTTGCTGGCGGTGCGCGGGGGTGGCGGCCGCCCACAGGCGCTGCAGGATGCGGTTGGAGCGGTCGACCACGGCGTCGTCCACCCAGTCCGGGTAGGCACAGCCGCAGCCGGCGTCGGAGATCGGGGTGGCCTGCGCCAGCTCGGTTTCGACGTTGCCGCGCAGGGCAACGTGGGACAGCACCTCGCGCTGGATGCGGTCAAAGACGGCGGGGTCGGCATCGAACCAGTGAAAGTCGCCGTTGAACACCAGTTGCTTGCGGCCGCGCTCGGCGTCAAACAGGCGCAGCACCTCGTGCAACGCGAGTTCGTTGCCATACAGCCCACCGACCACGTAGAGCACGTCAAGATCGTCCAGCGCCGCTGGCACCGGCTGGCGGAACGCGGCGGGGCCGTAGTGGTAGCTCAGCGGGCAGGTCCGTCCGGGTGTCGCGCTGGGGGTCATGCGGGCAAGGGGTTTTCGTTTGGCGCCGATCGCTGGCTGGTCTGCGTCAGCGCCGTGGGGGTGCCGGGATGCGGCGCGCCTTGAGTGTCAGCGGCGGCGTAGAGATGGTCGAGGTGGCCTGTGCTCAAGCCGTCGATCGGCAGGTCAAACACCAGCTGGCCCTGCTTCAGGCCAATCACCCGGTCGGCCAGCAGGGGCAGCAGTGCGGGATCGTGCACCACGGTGAGCAAGGTGGCATGCCGGGCCACGTCCAGCAGGGCCTGGCAGGCCAGCTGGGTGGCCGAGGGGTCCAGGGCCGAGGTGGGTTCGTCGGCCAGGATGAGCCGGGGCCGCTGCAGGCGCAGTCGGGCCAGGCTGACCTTCTGGCGTTCGCCCCCGGACAGCTGGTCGGCGCGGACGTGCAGGCGTTGCGCCAGCCCCAGGGCATCCAACGCCTCGCACGCCTCCTGAATCAGCGCGGGCGGGTACCACCGCAGCCACGCTTGCCAGCGCGACATCGCCTTGGGGCGAGCCAGTGCGCCCAGCACCACGTTGTCCAGCGCGCTCAGCCGCGGCACCAGGTGCAGGCCCTGCATGACCTGGCCAAGCTCGGCACGCAACTGGCGCCACTGGGCGCTGCTCAAGGCCGGCGCCTCGGCGCCGCCAAAGTTGCGCCCCAGCACGCTGATGTGGCCCCGGGTCGCGGGTAGAAAGCCCCCGACCACCTTCAACAGCGAGCTCTTGCCCGCACCGTTGGGGCCGACCAGGGCGACACGTTCGCCGTCCCACAGGGTCAGGGCCGGAATGTCGAGCAGGCGGCGTCCGCCAGTCTTCACGAGGACTTGCTTGAGAGTGATCGCGGCGGTGCGCATGTGCAGGTTCACAACAGGGCGTGGCGAATGCGGCGAGACAGCGCATCAAACACCGTGACCAGCACGACGACCACCAGCAAGATGCTCGCCAGGCGGCTCCACTGGAACAGGCTGACAGCCTCGGAGATCAGTAGGCCCAGGCCGCCGGCGCCGATCAAGCCCAGGATGGTGGAGTCGCGGATGTTGAACTCCCACACGTACAGGTGGTTGCTCACGAACTGCGGCAGTACCGAGGGCCAGACAGCGCTGAAAAACACCTGCGATGGCGACGCCCCCGTGGCGCGCACAGCGTCGACAGCGCCCATGTCGAGCGTCTCGATGCTCTCGGCGTACAGCTTGCCATAGGTGCCCATGGAGTGCAGGGCAATGGCCAGGATGCCGGCCGTCGGCCCGAGGCCAACAATGCCCACCAGGACCAGGCCAAACACCAGGGTGTGGATGGCGCGGCACCCGTCCAGCACCATGGACGCGGCCAGCGCCAGTGGACGCGGGGCGCGCAGATTGCGTGCCGACAGCAGCCCGAGCGGCAGCGCGAGCGCGGCCGCCAGCAGGGAGCCCAGCGTGGCGATCTGGAAGGTGGTCCAGGTGGCGCGGCCCAGGCCGGCCAGAAAATCCGCTTCGACCTGCTGACGATTCTCGACCCGCAAGAGTGTGCCGTCTTCGCTGCGGTACTCCAGCCGCTCGGGGCCGAACCACAGGTCCAGAAAGCTGGGGTAGGCAAAGTCCGATGCCGACTTCAGCAGGTTGTGCCAGGGCGCGCGCCCCCAGGACAGGTCGCCGGCCGCCAGCAATGTCAGCAGGCAGGCCAGCACCAGCGCCGCGTAGACCAGCACCAGCGCAAAAAAGCCCAGGCGGCCTTGCGGCCACCATGGGCGTGGGCTGGTCGACGCCAGAGCGTTCATCGCGGCTTATTGCTTGGGCGTCAGCTTGCCTGTGGCCAGGCCCGCATCCCGAATGGGTTTGTAGAAACTGTTGTCGGTGCTGACAAAACCGGTGTAGTTGGCGGGCAGCAATTGCGGCTGGGCTTTGAGCGACGGGCCAACCTCCAGCAAGGCGTCCTGCAGGCGCTTGACGAAGGCCTTGTCCTTGAACAAGGCCGCGCTGACGGCCACCGCGTCGTTGGGCAGCGGGGCCGACTGCCAGATGACCTTGCTGCGCTCGGCCTTGATGAGGCCCTGGTCGATCATGGCGGTACGGTTGCGGTTGTAGTCGGCCCCGGCGTCGATCTGGCCGGCGGCGACTTGCGTCTCGATCGCCTGGTGCTTGGTGTACAGCACACGCGCAAAGTGCTTCTCGGGGTCAATGCCCTGCTGCATGAAGTAATGCAGCGGGATCAGGTAACCCGAGGTGGAGCCCTTATCGCCAAACGCAAAGCTGCGGCCCTTGCCCTTGGGGCCAAGCAGATCCTGCATCTCGTTGAGACCGGATTCCGGGTGTGTCACGATCATCGCAAAGTACTCGGGCTTGCCTTGGTAGAGGATGGTCGAGACCACCTGGGCATCCGAATAGTGGTTGGCCAGCACATAGCCCCAGGGCCCCATCAGGGCGATGTCGGTCTCGCCATTGGCTAGGCTCTTGGCCAGACCCTCCCAGCTGTCAACGGTGCGCAGCTCCACCGGGCGGCCCAGGCGGGCAGACAGGTGCTGGGCCAGCGGGCGGTAGGTGGCATCGTTCTTTTCCCGGTCAGGTTGGAACATGCCCACGCCGAGCTTGAGCGGCGCGCCCTGCGCGAGCGCGGGGCTGGACCACAGGGGGGCGCACAGCGCGGCAGCGGCGGCGAGGCTGAGCCAGCGGCGGATCGGGTTCATGGTGTTTCTCCTTGGACAGAAATCAGGTGATCGGACGATGGCGCGAATCGCCGCACAAAACCGCGGTCGATGCGGTCCTTCAGCCGCCAGGCCCAGCGGCCAGACAGGCTGAGTGCCCCACGCGAGGCGATGGCGCGGCCGTCGGCCGTGGCCAGCAAGGACAGAAAGTTCTTTTGAGGCGCGTAGGTCTGCAGCGCAAGGCCGGCGCTCGCGGCGTGCAGGTTGTGGGCCAGCACCGGCCCCATGCGGACGGCGTACACGCCGGCCTTGGGCAGGGGCGCACGCCAATGCGCGCAGTCGCCGGCCGCAAAGATGTTGGGGTGAGACACGGAGCGCAGGCTGTCATCGATCAACACGAAACCATCGGCGCTGACGGCCAGCCCGCCCCGGCGCGCTGACGTGCGCTGCCACGCATGGGCTTGCGCGCCCGTGGCCCAGAGCACGAGGTCGCTGTTGCGCCCAACCGCATCGCTCCAGCTGGCACCCAGTTGCACGTCGGCCTCGGCGGACTGCAAGGCTTGCCACGCTTGCCGCCTTGCCGCTGCGGGGTAGCCAGGCAGCAGCTCTGCGCTTCGGGCCCGCAGCGCACCGTGCACGCGCCGGTCGGGCCGGAGCTGCCGCAGCCGCCGCAACACCGCCAGCAGCGATTCAAAGCCGGCCGCGCCGCCGCCGATGGCCGTGACCCGAAAGGGGCCGTCGTGGCTGTCGGCGCGCCATTGATCGAGCAGCTGCTCGTAGTCACCCCGCAGCTGCGACAAAGGCCGCATCGACAGCACTTTGGCGGTGAATTCGCCCTGCGGCGGTATCAGGGTGGAGCCAATGTTCAGCGAGAGTCGGTCGTAGGCCAGTGCTTCACCGTTTTCGAGGTGCACGCATTGCCTATCGGGGTCCAGGCGGTCGATGGCGGAGGGGATCCAGCGGGCACCGGCGGCCCGACACAGGGCCGGAAAGTCAATCACGATGTCGTTAAAACGGTAGGTGCCGGCCAGCCACCCCGGCACCATGCCCGAATACGGCGCCAGGGCGTGCGGGGACACGACCACCAGTTCGGTCCCCGGCAAGGGCGCATCGCGCCAGGCCTGCAGCACCTGCGCGTGCGCATGGCCGGCGCCTGCAAGGACGAGCCGCTGGCTCATTGCCAACCCTCCGGCAGGTGGATCAGGTCGCCCGGCTCGTCAATGTCGGCCACGGGCGGCAGCTCGATCCACGACAGTCCCAGCTGGCGTGCCCGAGACCGTGTGTCCTGCATGACCTGGGCGGTGCTCCACGCCATGTCCTGAAACAGCGCAGGCGCCGGCCGTATCAGGCCGACCAGGGCATAGCCGCCATCCAGGGCCGGCACGAACACGGCAGGATGCTGCGCCAGGGCCTGCACGGCCTGGCCCAGCAGGGCGGTATCGAGCGCCGGCGCATCGGTGCCGATCAACAAGGCCCGGGTGTGCTGCGACAGCACACGGGACAGTGCCCGGTGCATGCCCTGGCCCAGGTCGCCTTCGCCTTGCAGCGTGATGTTCAGGCGCTCCGGCGCAGCAGCGCTAGCCCGTTCGAAAGCCGGATGCTGTTCGTTGGGCGAGACGCACAGCTCCAGATGCTCGACGGGCAGTGCCAGCGCCTGCTGCAAGGTGTGGGCCAGCAAGCAATCCGCCAGACGGGCCGCGCCCTCGGCGCCGAGAGCTGGGATCAGGCGGGTCTTGGCCTGGCCGGGCACCGGCGCCTTGGCGAAGATGATCAGCGCGGTGCTCACCGGTAGGCCTCGGCCAGATGATGGGCGGATTCTCCGCGCCAGTAACGCCAGCGCAGGCGCCACATCAGGAAGATGGTTCGCCACATGCCACGACTTTCCCAGCGCCGGCCGGATGTCGCCACCTTGGCGCGCAGACAGGCTGGGCGTGCCAGCCGGCGCAGGCGTTTGGACAGCTCGATGTCTTCCATCAGCGGTTGATCGGGAAAACCTCCGGTCCGCTCAAAGACATCGCGGCGCACGAACATGGCCTGGTCGCCGGTGGCGATTCCGCTTGCGCGCGACCGCATGTTCATCAGCGCCGCCACCACGCGCAGCATCGGCGCTGTGCCGGTGATGCGGACGTCAAAACGCCCCCAGCATGCGCCTGAATTCAGGCTAGCCAAAATCAGTCGATCCGCCTCTGGCGGCAACTGTGTGTCGGCGTGCAGAAAAAGCAGCACGTGACCGTGAGCTTGGGCAGCCCCGGCGTTCATTTGCCTGGCGCGGCCGCGTGCAGCGGCCAGCACGGCGCTGGCGTGGGGCTGCGCCTTGGCTGGCGTGCCGTCATCGCTGCCGCCGTCCACCACGATCACCTCAGCGCCCCGCTGTCGGTACGGCGCCAGTGCGCCGAGCGTGGCCTCCATGCCAGGCGCCTCGTTCAAGACCGGGACGATGATCGACAAAGCGGGCCGCGTCACGCACGCTCCCATGCATGAAAGCGCTCGACCCAGGCCAGCAAGCGCTTCGGCGCGTGGGCGCGCTTCCACTCGCCGGCGGCGTATTTGTTGGCCTCGGCCAGTGTGGGGTAGGTGTGGATGGTGCCCAGGATTTTGTTCAGGCCCAGGCCGTGCTTCATGGCCAGCACGTACTCGGCCAGCAGATCACCCGCGTGCTCGCCGACGATGGTGACGCCCAGAATTTTGTCCTTGCCAGGGACCGTGAGGATTTTGACAAAGCCATGCGCCGTGCCGTCGGCGATGGCGCGGTCCAGGTCGTCGATGCCGTACTTGGTCACCTCGTAGGGCACGCCGCTGTCCCGCGCCTCGATCTCGGACAGGCCGACACGCGCCACTTCGGGGTCGGTGAAGGTGGTCCAGGGAATGACGGAATAGTCCGCCTTGAAGCGCTTGAAACGCCCGAACAGCGCATTCACCGCGGCATACCAGGCCTGATGCGCCGCCGTATGGGTGAACTGGAACGGCCCCGCCACATCGCCCACGGCGTAGATGTTGGGGTACAGGGTCTGCAGGTAGGCGTTGGTTTCAATGGTCTTGCGTGGGGTGAGCGGGATGCCGAGTTCTTCCAGCCCATAGCCCTCGACGCGCGGGCTGCGGCCCACGGCGCACAGCAACTGGTCAAAGGCAATGGCCAGCTCCTCGTCGCCATGCCGCACGATCAGTTGCTTGTCGCCGCCATTCAGCTCGACCCGCACGGCCTGGTGCCCGGTCAGCACGCGCACGCCATCGGCGCGCAGCGATGTGGCCACCAGCTCGCTGACCTCGGCGTCCTCGCGCACCATCAGGCGCGGCGCCATTTCCACCTGGGTCACGTCGCTGCCCAGGCACGCAAAGCTTTGCGCCAGCTCGCAGCCGATCGGCCCGCCGCCCAGCACTACCAGGCGGCGCGGCAGCGTGGTCAGGCCCCACACCGTGTCGCTGGTCAGATAACCGGCTTCTTTCAAGCCCGGGATCGGCGGCACAAACGGGCTGGCGCCGGCGGCAATCACGATGCTGCGGGTACTCAGCGTTTGCGTCGTGCCGTCAGCGGGTGTGACCTCCACGGTCCAGGGCGAAGTGATGCGTGCATGGCCTTGCAGCACCTCCACCCCCAGGCCGGTGTAACGCTCGACCGAATCGTGCGGCTCGATCGCGCCCAACACGTCGTGCACGCGCTGCATCACGGCGGCAAAATTAACCGTGCCATGCGCACCGCCGATGCCCAGCTTGTGCGCACCCTGAATCTGCTTGGCGGCCTTGGCGGAGCGGATCAGCGCCTTGCTGGGCACGCAACCGTAGTTGAGGCAGTCGCCGCCCATCTTGTGCCCCTCCACCAGGGTGACCTTGGCCTTGACGGCAGCAGCGATGTAGGCAGATACCAAGCCGCCCGCCCCGGCACCGATCACCACCAGATTGCGGTCAAACCGGGCCGGCTTGGGCCAGCGCGCGTACACCTTGCGGCGCTGCAGCGCACCGACGATCCACTTGGCCAGCATCGGAAACACACCGAGCAGCAAAAAACTGCCCAGCAGGCCGGGCGACAGGATGTCGGCCGTCGACTGGATCGAGGCCAGCTGCGTACCGGCATTGACATAGACCGCCGTGCCCGCCAGCATGCCCAGCTGGCTGACCACATAGAAGCGCCGCGCGCTGAGCGTGGTGAGCCCCATGAGCAGGTTGATCAGCCAGAACGGGAACACCGGCAGCAGGCGCAAAGTCAGCAGGTAAAAAACGCCGTCTTTGGCCAAGCCCGCGTTGATGGGCGCGAGCCATTTGCCAAAGCGCTGCTGCACCACATCGCGCAACAAGTAGCGCGCGGCCCAGAAGGCCAGCAGCGCGCCCAGGCTGGACGCAAACGACACCAGCACCAGACCCAGACCAAAACCAAACATGGCGCCCGCAGCCAGCGTGAGGATGGTGGCCCCAGGCACCGACAAGGCCGTCGCCAGCACGTACACCCCGAAGAACCCCAGCCCCGTGCCCAGCGGGTATTGGCCATACCAGCTGATCAAGCCGTCGCGGCTGGCTTTGAGTTGATCCAGCGTCAACCAGCGGCCCAGGTCAAACTGCTGGTAGGCCAGCGCCAGCACCACCACCACGAGCAGCACCAGCGCACAGCGCAACCAGGGCTGCTTGGCGGCCATCAGAGGGCTTTCGCCAGTTCGGCCGTGGACGCTTCAGCGGGGGCAGCTTCAAGCGCACCGCCACAACTGCTGCCCTGTCCGGCCGTGCAGCCGTAGCAATGGTCGGCGACCCGAATGGCGGCATGCGTGGTGTCTGCAGTCAGCAGATCACGCAAGTGCGGGCGGGTTTTGCCGCCCAGCGCGGCCGGCAGATCCAGCATCTGGTTGAAGTCGCAGTCGTAGAGCTGGCCCTGCCAGTCCACGCTGATGAGGCTGCGGCACATCACGGTGTCGAGATTGCCCGGCTGGTAAGACGACTTGAGCAGCTGCATGTAGTCGTCAAACACCCCTTTGCTCAGCAGCGTGCTGCCAAAACGCTGCACCGGCATGTTGGTCAGGGCAAACAGATGGTTGAAGCGAATGCCGAAGTGCTGCGACAACTCGCGCTTGTAGTCGGCCTCCAGCGGTCCTTGCGGGGGCGGCAACACGGCGCCTTGCGGGTTGTAGACCAGGTTCAGCACCAGGCCCGTCCCGTCCTGTCCGTAGCCCAGCGCATTGAGCGCCTGCAGGCCGGCAATGCTGCGGTCGAACACGCCATCGCCGCGCTGGCGGTCCACATTGGCCACGGAGTAGCAGGGCAACGAGGCCGTGACTTCCACCCCTTGCTGGGCCAGAAACTCGGCCAAGTCGTCCTGACCTGGCTCGGAGAGGATGGTGAGGTTGCAGCGGTCGATCACCCGCACACCCAGGGCACGTGCGCCTTGCACCAACGCACGAAAATGCGGATTGAGCTCCGGTGCGCCGCCGGTCAGGTCCAGCGTGCCGATGCGCCGCTTGGCCAGCACCTGCAGCACCAACTGCGTGGTGGCCTCGTCCATCATCTCGGTGCGGTTGGGGCCGGCGTTGACGTGGCAATGCAGGCAACTCTGGTTGCACTTGTAGCCCAGGTTGACCTGCAAGGTGTCCAGTGGCTTGCGCCGCAGCGCCGGAAAATCGGTGTGAACGAGCAGTGGAAGGGTGGGGCGCATGGGCGTATCCGTGGGTCACGAGCGGGTTTGCTCAACTATTCGGCAAAGACCGCCAAATGGTTACACAGCCACGGCGCCTTGCGGTCAAAAAAGCCGTCGGTGTCTGTCGCGGAGCGCCATCGCTCTGCTTTTGAACGTTCAGACCCTCAAGCACGGCAAACGCAACTCCGCCAGCGCCCCTTGTCGGGCCCAGTCCGGCCCCAGCGTGGGTTCGCGCTGCGGCACGGCGTTGGCCAGGGTGACACTGCCCTGGTGCAAGGTGGCGATCTCGCACACAAAGGCCAGGCCCAGGCCGGTGCTGCGGCGCTGCGAGCCGGGGCGCGCCAGGGAAAAGAACTTGTCAAACACCTTGTCCTGCGCGAACGCGGGCACGCCGGGGCCGTGATCCCGCACGCGCACCAGGGCCATGCGGCCCTCGCGCGCCAGGGTGATGACGATGTCGGGTTCGGTGGCGGACGTGCCTTCGGGGCGGGGGGTGGAGAAATCCACCGCGTTGTCCAGCAGGTTGCCGATGGCGCGGCGCAGCAGGAAGGGGTCGCCCTCGGTCGCCAGCTCCTGATCGATGCGCACCTCGATGCCCAGGCGCGGCGCCTTGGCACGCGCCCCGGTGGCCAGCTCGCGCAGCAGCGGCGCCAGCGCCACGCGCTGCTGGTTGCGCAGCAGGCGGCGACTTTCCAGCGCCGTCAACTCCACCATGCGGTTCACCGCCTCTTCCATGCGGTGCGTTTCGCGCGCGATGTTGTCGGCGAAGCGCCGCTGCTGCTCGGGCGGCATGCCCGGCTCCTGCAGCAGCTCGGCCGCGCCACGCACCGCCGACAGCGGGCTTTTCAGCTCGTGCGTGAGCTGCTGCACGTAGTCCTGCACGTAGTTGCGGCCGGCGATGGCGTCGCGCAGCTCCTGCAGGCTGGCGCGCGCCTGCGCCCTGAGCGCGCGCCAGGCGCGGCGCAGGCCGAAATGGCGGCGCCCGTCCTCGCCACGCGCCCAGGCCGTGCCCAGGGCCGCCAGCAGGTCGCTGGTGATGCCCAGCGGCCGGATCAGCCAGAACGACAGCACCAGGCTCAACACCAGCACCGACAGCCCCGACACCAGCCCGACCGACAGAATCTTGCCGCGCGCGGCGTCCACGAACTGGCCAAAGCTGCGCACCGGCTTGCCCAGGCTGACCACGCCGACGATCTCGCCGCCCCAGCGGATCGGCGCGCCCACGTACATCACGCCGCTGGCCGGGTCCGCCAGCACGTCGCGCGTGGTGCGCGCCCCGTACTCGCCGCGCAACGTGTCGCGCACGTCGCGCCAGCCTGAATAGTCCTGCCCCAGATCTCGCCCGGTCGAGTCGTACACCACCCGGCCGTGGCGGTTGGTGACATAGGCGCGCAGTTCCACGCGCGTCTTGTGCAGGCCATAGATCTGCGCCGAGAAGCGCCGCGCGTACAGCTCGCGGAAGATGCCGGCGATGCGGTCGGTGGGCAGCGCGCCCTGGTCCACCTCTTGCTCGATCACCGTGGCCATCAGCTGCACGGTCTCCACCAGCCCGTCCTCGGCCGATTCGCGGTAGCGTGGGTCCAGGTCGGCCAGCACCTGGTACAGCAGCCCCCCCATGCCCACGGCGTACACCAGCACCAGGGCCAGGACGATGCGGGTGCGGCGGGACATGCCCCCTCAATCCGGCTCGCGCAGGGCGTACCCCACACCGCGCAGGGTGCGGATCGGGTCCTCGTCCTCGCGCACCGCGCGCAGCTTGGCGCGCAGCGTCTTGACATGCGCGTCCACCGTGCGATCAAAGCTCTCGCCCGGGTCGTCCCACACCCGCTCCAACAGCTCGTCGCGTGTGAACACCCGGCCCGGCCGACCGATCAGCGTGGCCAGCAGGCCGTATTCGTAACGCGACAGCTCCAGCGCCTGACCGTGGTAGCGGATCAGGCGGCGTTCCGCGTCCAGCGCAAAGGCGCCGCTGTGCACACTGTCTATAACTTCATTTTTTATAGCACTGGACTGAATTTCCACGCCGACATCGGGCAGTTTTTGTGTACTACTGGCAACGGGCGGTCGCTGCGTGCGGCGCAGGATGGTGCGCACGCGCGCCACCAGCTCGCGCGGGGAAAAAGGCTTGGCGATGTAGTCGTCCGCGCCCAGCTCCAGGCCGACCACGCGGTCGATCTCGTCGGCGCGCGCGGTCAGAAAAACCATGGGCACGGACTTGCCGCCGGGCAGGTCTTGCAGGCGACGGAACAGCTCGAAGCCGTTCATGTCCGGCAGGCCGACGTCGAGCACGGCCAGCGCGGGCGGCGCGGCGGCGAACGCGGCCAGCGCCTCGGCCGCGCTGGTGCACACGCGCGGCGCAAAACCATCGCTGGACAAGGCGTAGACGATGGTGTCGGCGATGCCGGGCTCGTCCTCCACGACCAGGATGGTGGGACGCTCGGCGGAAAGCGGGGTCGGCAGATCCGGCATGCGGAAGATTCTAGGTTGCTGCTCATGCCGCGCGGAACCCGGCAACGTGATCCGCGCGTCCCGCGGCGACTGCGTCATGGCCGACCCGCTGCCGGGTCGGAAGCAGGGCCGGCCGACAGCTCTCGCCTTACATTGGCCGGGCCGCGTGCACCGCGTCGTGCAGGTGCGCCAGGTCGGGCACCACGCCGATGCCCGGCGCGTCACCCAGGTCGATGCAGCCGTCGGCGTCGATCTGCTGGAGCGGCGGCGCCAGTTCGGTGCGCAGCGGGTTGGGGTTGGAATCCACCTCCAGCAAGCCGTCGCCGCCCGCCGCGGCCAGCAGGTGGGCCGAAGCCATCAGACCAATGCCTGCACCCAGATAGTGTGGACAGTAAC
The DNA here is from genome assembly GCA_020161215.1 of Pseudomonadota bacterium. Lineage (GTDB taxonomy): Bacteria > Pseudomonadota > Gammaproteobacteria > Burkholderiales > Burkholderiaceae_C > Ottowia. The sequence goes on along the minus strand of JAIUOM010000074.1, from coordinate 5,114 downwards.
GCAGGCCGGCGGCCTGGGCGCGCTGAACGATCGGCCAGTTGGCCGAGAGGCCCCCCCACTTGGCGGCATCGGGCTGCAGCACCCGCAGCACGCCGGCTTGCACCGCGGCGTCAAAAGCGGCATCGCCGGCCAGGTTCTCGCCCGCGGCCAGCGGGATGGCGGTTGCGACCTGCAGCGCTTGCCACTCGGTCCAGGGCCGGTCGGCGCGCAGCGGCTCCTCCAGCCAGCCGAGGTTAAAGGGCGCCAGCAACGCGGCCATGTGGCGCGCCTCGTCCAGCGACCAGGCCTGGTTGGCGTCGACCATCAGGGCCGCGTCTGCGCCCAGCACCTGGCGCAAGGCCCGCAGGTTGGCGGTATCGCGCTGCTCGCCAAAACCGATCTTGAGTTTGTAGGCGCGGTAGCCCTCGGCGCGCACGCGCTCTGCCGTGCGCTCGGGTTGGTCGGGGTTGATGCCGCTGGCGTAGACCGGCACCCGCTGGCGCTCGCCGCCCAGGTGTCGCCACAGGGGTTGGCCGGCGCGGCGCGCGCTCAAGTCCCACAGCGCCAGATCCACCCCCGCAATCGCCTGGGCAATCGGCCCCGGTTCGCCGGACTGCAAGGCCAAGACCTCGGTGCGTGCGCTGAGTGCCGCCCAGGCGGCGGCCGGGCCGTCGAAGCGCTGGCCCAGCAGCAGCGGCGCCAGCACGGTGTCGACCAGGCGCGCACGGTGCTCGGCCCCGCAGGCGGGAAAGTTGCACCAGATTTCGCCCCAGCCCACGGCGCCATCGGCGTCTTCCACGCGCACGAACACCGCCGGGCGGTCGTGCATGACGCCAAAGGACGTGCGCACCGGCGTGGCGATGGGGTAACGAAACACATGCGCGTCAACACGCGTTGGCCGCAAGAGCGTGGCAGGTAGGGCGTTCTGGCTCATGGCTTGAGGTTCATTTCCAGGTGGATGGCGTCGCCCCGGTAGGTCACTTCGCCCAGGTAGATGACGCGGTCGGTTTCGTCGCGGAACACGCGCCGGACTTCGGCCACCGGTGAGTTGGCCGGGATGCCCAAGTGGTGCGCCACGTCGAGGTCGGCGGTGCCAATGGTCAGCACTTGATGGGCGCGGGCGATGGTCAGCCCCTTCATCGTGGCCAGCAGCGGAATCACGGTCTGGTCGCGAAAGCGCCGCGGGTCGCGGCGGAACACCTGCTCGTCCAGGTGGATGTTGATGACGCAATAGGGCCTGCCCTCGCGCGAGTGCACGCGGCGCATGAACACGTAGCGCTCGGCCGGCGTGCCTTCGTCAGGGCGCAGCGCTGGGGCGGTGGTGGATTCGTCGATGTTGACGATCTGCGGGTCGGTGTCGCGGTACATGCGCGCCAGATCGTCGAGCGAGGTGACGACGCGAATCCAGTGCGGGTTGGGCGGCTGGCCGCTGACAAAGGTGCCGCGCCCCTGCTGCGGTGCCAGCAGGCCTTCGCGCGCCAGCAGCTCCACCGCCTGGCGCACGGTGACCCGGGCCACCCCGAACTCGCCCCCCAACTCATCCAGCGAGGGCAGGCGGTGCCCCTGGGGCCACAAGCCGCGGGCAATGCGCTGGCGCAGCACGTCCGCCACCTGCACGTAGCGCGGCATGGGGCTGTCGTACAGGCGGGCAGAGGGTCGCGAACTAGGGTTTGACTGGGTTGCCACGGTGACAAGTCTAAAGGTATGGTCTATAGTATGACCAAATCAATATAACAGAGCGGTGGCTTCGCGCAATGCCAATCGACCCTAGAAGGAGACCCTGACCATGCCCGACCGCCCGGCGCCCCTGCGGCGCGCCGCCCTGATTCTCGCCCCCTGGCTGCTCTTGCTGCTGCTTTGGTACGGCGTGCGCGCCAGCGGCCTGATCAACCCGGCCCTGGTGCCGGCGCCGCACCAGGTGGCCAGCAAGTTCATTGAGCTGATGGGTGATCGGCTGCCGATGGACATCTGGATGTCAACCCAGCGCGTATTCATCGGCGTGACGCTGGGCACCCTGCTGGCGGTGCCGGTGGGCTTTTGCCTGGGTTGGTACAGGAACCTGCGCAGCTTTGTGGACCCGGTGATCAACTTCTTCCGCGCGCTGCCGCCGATTGCGCTGATCCCGCTGGTGATCGTCTATTTCGGCATTGGCGAATCGGCCAAGATCGCGATCCTGTTCTACGCCTCGTTCTTTGCCGGTGTCATCGTCATGTACGAAGGCATCGCCCAGATCAGCCCGATCTATGTGCGCGTGGCGCGCACGCTGGGCGCCAACGACCTGGAGATTTTCGCCAAGGTGATCGTGCCGCTGACCGTGCCGCACATCCTCACGGCGATTCGGGTGGCACTGGGTGTGGCCTGGGCCACCCTGGTGGCTTCGGAGCTGATCGCCGCCCAGCAAGGCCTGGGCGCGCTGATCCAGAACGCCTCGTCCTTCTTCCAGCTCGACATCATCTACGTGGGCATCATCTGCATTGGCTTCATCGCGCTGGTCATGGACCTGCTGCTGCGTACCCTGAGCCGACGCCTGGTGGCCTGGCAGGACCGCATCGCATGAGTACCGCCATGAACAAGGACCAGGCCTCGCAGGCGCCGGTGCGCGTCTCTTTCCGTGACCTGGTGGTGGAGTTCCCGACCGCCCAGGGCCCCATGCGGGTACTGGACGGCGTGTCCCTCGACATCCGACAGGGCGAGTTCGTCTCCGTCATCGGACCCTCGGGCTGCGGCAAGACCACGCTGATGAACATCCTGGGCGGCTTCGTGCAGCCGACCTCGGGTCAGGCCTTGCTGGACGGCAAGCCGGTCGGCGGCCCCGGCCCCGACCGCGGCGTGATGTTTCAGGAGTACGGCGTGTTCCCGTGGCTCACGGTGCGCAAGAACATCGAGTTCGGCCTGAAGCTGGCGGGCAACAAAGTGCCCAAGTCAGAGCATGCGGCCATCGTCGAGCGCTACATGGGCCTGATGGGCCTGAAGGACTTTGCCGACCACTACCCCAAGCACCTGTCGGGCGGCATGCGCCAGCGCCTGGCCCTGGCGCGTGCCTATGCGGTGCGCCCGCAATTCCTGCTGATGGACGAGCCGTTCGGCGCACTCGACGCGCAGACGCGCAGCGCCATGCAGGATCTGCTGCTGGAGGTGCTGCAGACCGAGGACAAGACGGTGATGCTGATCACCCACTCGGTGGAAGAGGCGATCTACCTGTCCTCGCGCATCGTGGTGGTCACGGCGCGACCGGCGCGCATCCGCACCATCATCGACCTGCCCTTCGGCTACCCGCGCGCCGAGAACCTGCACGAAGACCCACGCTTTGCCGCCCTGCGCTCGGAGATCCGCGAGCTGGTCATGCAGGAGTACGCCGCCCAGGCGCGGCAAAGCCTGCGCCTTTCCGACTGAAGCACGGGCGCAACCCTTTCCTTTCACACGTCCCCAGAGGAGACACGCACCATGGCCCTTCAACGCCGAACCCTCATCCGCCACGCCCTGGCGGCCACCGCCGCGGCGGGCGCCGGCTTTCCCGCCCTGGCGCAGACGCGGACCAAACTCAAGGTCGGCTACCTGCACACCCCGGCCGTGGACGGGCAGATGTGGCTGGGCATCCATTCGGGCAGCTTCGCCAAGCAGGGCTTAGATCTGGAGCCGATCCAGTTCACGACCGGGCTGGAGTTGTTTCAGGCCATGATCGGCGGCAGCCTGGACGTGCTGTCCACAGGTGCGGTGCTGTCCAACTTTCCGGCGCGCGGCCAGGGCAAGGTGTTCCTGATCAACAACATCGAGTACGCCACCGCCCAGCTGTGGGTGCGCGCCGATTCGGGCATCAACAGCATCGCCGACCTGAAGGGCAAGCAGATTTCCACCACCACCGGCACCACGGCGCATGTGTTCCTGGACCGCGCGCTGCGCTCAGCCAACCTGGACTCCGCCAAGGACGTGCGGCTGGTCAACCAGCGCATGTCGGAAGCGGTGACCTCGCTCATCTCGGGCGCGGTGCCGGCCGTGGCGCTGTGGGCGCCGTTCGACACCGTGGTGCGGCAAAAGCTGCCCGGCGCGCGCAAGTTGGTCGATGCCTCGGCCTTCTTCCCGCAGGCGGCCATCGTCGGCGGCTGGGCGGCGCGCAACGACTACTTCGACAAGAACCAGGCCGTGCTGCGCAAGCTGATCGCCGGCTGGCTGCCGGTGAATGAGCAGATCGTGAACAACCCCGACGCGGCGGCCGAACAGCTGCAAAAGGCCAATTACAAAGAGGTGCCGCTGGCCGAATTCAGGGAACAGTTCAAGGCCTCCAAGTACTACTCCTCGGCCGAATGGCGCGCCAAGTACGCCGACGGCACCGTCACCAACTGGCTGCAGCAGGTGACCGACTTCTTCGTGCAGAACGCCAACATCCAGAATGCGGTACCGGCCAAGCAGTACTTCGATCCCGGCTTGTTCACCAGCCTGGTCAAGGCATGACCGCCGCCGAGGACAGCTTCGATCACATCATCGTGGGCGCCGGTTCGGCCGGCTGTGTGCTGGCCAACCGCCTGTCCGCCGATCCGGGCAAGCGGGTGCTGATCCTGGAAGCCGGCGGCAACGACAACTGGATCTGGTTTCACATTCCGGTCGGCTATCTGTTCGCGATCGGCAATCCGCGCGCCGACTGGATGTTCAAGACCGAGCCGGAGCCGGGCCTCAACGGCCGCAGTCTCGGCTATCCGCGCGGCAAGGTGATCGGCGGCTCGTCGGCGATCAACGGCATGATCTATATGCGCGGGCAGGCGGCGGACTACGACCACTGGCGACAACTCGGTCTGCCGGGCTGGTCGTGGGACGACGTGCTGCCGTATTTCAAGAAGCACGAGAACAATTTTCTCGGTACCGACGATTATCACGCCGCAGGTGGCGAATGGCGCGTCGAGGAACAGCGGCTGCGCTGGGATTTGCTCGATGCCTTTCGCAAGGCCGCCATCGAAGCCGGCATTCCGCCGACCGGAGACTTCAACACCGGCGACAACGAGGGCGTCGGCTATTTCCACGTCAATCAGCGGCGCGGCCGGCGCTGGTCGGCGGCGCGGGGCTTCCTCAAGCCGGTGCTGCACCGGGCGAACTTGAAACTGGAAACCGGCTGCCTTGCCGAAGGTCTGATCCTCGACGGTACG